>JAICSU010000104.1 GCA_025936735.1 Amnibacterium sp. | reverse complement strand
GACGTGTGGGCGTCGCGGCGGCCGCTCTTCGAGGTGTACGGCACGAAGGGCACCATCGCGGTGCCTGACCCGAACCACTTCGACGACCCCGTCGAGGTGTTCACGGCCGATGCGGGGGAGTGGCGCACCGCCCCGCCGCGGGCGGGGTACCCGGGTGCCGCTCGTGGAACCGGTCTCGCCGACATGGCCCGCGCGATCGAGACCGGCCGACCCCACCGCGCGTCGGGCGAGCTCGCCCTGCACGTGCTCGAGATCATGGCGGCGGTCACCGAGTCGAGCGGCACGCACCAGGTCGTTTCCCTGGCCACGACGGTCGACCGGCCGGACGCCGTGCCGGAGGGGGCCGACCCCGCGACCTGGTGAGGCCCGTCCTCGTCAGAAGGGGCAGTCGTCGCCGTCCTGTTCGAGCAGGTGCCGCGGAGCCGGTGGGGCGGGGTCGGGGGGTGGGTCGGTGAGGGTGCGTGCCCAGGGGCTGGTCCAGGTGACGGTGTCGTCGGGGTGCACGGTCTCCTGCCAGAGGCCCATGGATTTGAGCAGGTGCATGGCGCGGCAGATGGAGGCGAGGTTCACGGCGTCGGTGGGTCCGTCGTGCTGCCACTCGCGGACGTGGTCGCGATCGGTGTGCCGGGCGGGGCGCCGGCAGCCGGGGTCGCGGCATTCCTGGTCGCGGATCCGGAGCCACCGTTTCAGGTCCGCCGGCGGCCGGTAGGCGGTGCGGTCCATCGTGAGGCGGGCTCCGGTGATCGGGTGGGTGAGGACCCGGACGAAGGAGGGTGCCTCCGCGGCGAGCTCGCGGGCCTTGTCGAGGTCGATCGGGCCGTAGCCCTCGATGGAGGCGAGTGCGGTGTCGGTGCCGAGCAGGCTGAGCACCGGGATCGTGAGCAGCAGCTCCACCGCGACGCCCTTGCGCTGGCCGACCTTGGTGGCCGGGTCGGGCAGCGAGCCGGTCTTGAGGCCTTCGGTGACGATGTCCAGCAGGATGTCGTGCCGCAGCTGCCCGACCGAGCGGGTCTCTCCGGGAGTCCCCTTGGCGGCGACGGCGGCGGCGGTGAGGGCATGGTCGACCGGCACCCAGTCGGTGGCGCCGCCGACGATCTCGATCGCGGCCTGCCCGTCGGCCATCGGCTCCAGCCGGACCCGCCGGTTCGCGTCCGCGAGCTTCCGTCGGGTGGTCGCGGACTCGGCGAGCATCCGTTCCCGGGCCCGGCGGAGCCGGTCCTTCAGCCGGGCGGCGTGGGTGTGCTCGACCGCGTGGGCGGCGAGGTCGTCGTACTCGCCCATCCGGTCCGCCGGCACCCCCTGGCTCTGGCCCAGGGCGATGTCGACCGACCGCCACGGCGCCCAACCACCGGTGAACAGGCGCCAGGTCGCCGGCATCGAGTCCCGCAGCTCGGTGGCGGTGTCCAGCAGGTGCCCGACCGCGCCCTCGGTCATCGACAGCTCCGCGGCCACCTGCTTCAGGAACGACCGCGCAGCAGGGCCCGAGCGGCCCCCGGCCGACCTGCCGTACCGGTCGACGAGGTCCGCGACGGCGAGATCGTAGGCGTCGAGGAGCGCCTCGATCTTGGCCGCCTCCGCGAGCCGCTGGCGGAACTCCGCCCGGTTCACCCGATCGAACGCCCCCTGGACCGGGTCCACCGGACCCAACCAGGCACACTCGAGGGCCAGGACTCCGGCCTCCGACCACGCCTCGAACACGTGTACGAGTATGAACGAGGGGTCCGACAGGCCCTACCGGCCGCGCCCGGGGGCTACCGCTCGGCAGCGAGCGAGGTCGCCAGTCGCACGGTCCCCGCGACGAGGGCGGTGATCGCCAGCGCGAGCGCCGGAACGTGGTCGCCGGGGCTCCCGCCGAGCAGTGCGACCGCCGACAGGACGGCGCACGCGACGAGCACCTGGAGCGAGATGCGGCGCAGGCCGTTGCGCTCCGCCTCCGCGCCTTCGGAGAAGCGGCGGGCGGCGACGAGGCGCAGGTGCATGGTGAGCGAGGCGAGCAGCACGCCGACCGAGAACACCGTCATGGCCGTGACGAAGTCGCGGTGCTGGAGGACGTCCAGCACGGTGAACTGCAGGGTCAGGTAGGCGCTGAGCACCACGAAGCCGAGCGCGCCTGTCGGTGTCGCGGCGACGCGGACCGGGGTGGGACGGGACGGGGAACCGATGCGGGACACGGGGGAGCTCCTGGGGGCGGAGAAGTTCGGTCCGGCGCACAGGGGAGTGGCGAACGGACCTCGGGTGGCGGAAGCGTATCGAGCCTAGAGGCACCCCCCGACACCCCAGTTGGAGGGGTGGGTGGAGGCCCTGCCCGGGCTATGGTCCCGTCGTGATCCTGTCGAAGGAGCGTGACCCGCGCCTCACCACGCTGCGCCGCGGCGGGACGCTGACGGACGACGACCACCGCCTGCTCGCGACCTGGGCGGCCGATTGCGCGGAGCACGTCCTGCCGCTGTTCGAGGCGGCGCGGCCCGGGGACGAGCGTCCGCGGCGGGGGATCGACGCCGCTCGAGCCTGGGTCCGCGGCGAGCTGCGGATGATGGAGGCCAGGGGAGCGGCGTTCCCCGCCAACGCCGCCGCCCGCGAGGTCGCCGGCGCCGCCCGGTTCGCCGCCTTGTCCGCCGGGCAGGCCGCGGCCGTCGCCCACGTGGCGGAGCACGATCTCGGCGCAGCCGCCTACGCGCTCCGGGCCGTGTCCGCCGCCGGCTCGCTCGAGGAGCTGCGGCGCGAACGCGACTGGCAGATCGCGCGGCTGCCGGAGCGGATCCGTGCCCTCGTGCTCGAGGACGAGCGTCGCCGTGACGACCTCTGCTGGCACGTCTTCACCGCGTGATGGGCAGAGGCTTCCGCCAGCGACCTGACATAATGTGCATTATCGGCGCAGTAGGAAGGCGTCGATCGGGCCAGCCGATAATGCCTCTTATGTCAGGTCGCTGAGGCGTGGTTGGTGGCGTAGGTCTCGAGGACCGCCGCAGCCGTGCCGGCGTCGTCGAGCGTGACGACGATCGAGCGTCCGTCGCGACGGACGACCTCGAGCCCGGGGCCGCCGTGGGTGATCACGCCCCACCGTCCCTTCCCGTTCGGGCCGACCACCCACCGGATGCCCCAACCGCCGAAGTCGGCGAGCGGATCGATCGACGCGGTCCCGGCCTTCGCGATGTCCGCCGCGGGGATGCCGAGGCGTGGCCAGCCGACGACGGAGCGCACGACGAATCCCCCGGGCCCCGCCGTCACCACGAAGTGCGCCGTGGTCACGAGCGCGGCGAACAGCAGGGTGGGTGCGACGAAGACGAACCAGAGGCGCGGACCGACCGTGAGCAGCACCGTGAGTCCGACCGCCACCAGCACCGAGGCGATGGCCGCGATGAGCGCGATGAACCAGGCGGGGAGCTCCGCCCGCCCGGTCCAGGCCGCGACCTCGCCCGCGCGGACGGGAAGGGCCGCCGCGGGGGTGACCCGCTCCCCCTCCCCCGCCTCCTGCGGCAGCAGCCGCCAGGTGGCGACGGCCGCGAGGACGGCGAGGACGGCGCCGCCGCCGAGGGGAAGAGCAGGGGCCAGCGGCGAGGCGTTCAGGACGACCGAGCCGACGCCCATGCCGACGGTGTGGAAGACGGTGATGCCGATGGCGATCGCGGGCATCCAGGTGTTCATCCCGGCCATCCGCGTAGCCCGCACGATGAAGAAGCCGATCAGCGCGATGACCGGGAAGCCGATCGCGGCGACGAGCACGGCGTAGGTCCACCACGGGCCGGTCCGCTCCGTCCCGCCCCAGTGGACGATCAGCCGCGCGGGGCCGGTCGCCCCGACGGCGATGATCACCGCCTCTGAGGCGACGACCAGGGCGGCCGGCGCCCAGATCGCGGCGACGAGCGCGGCGCGACGGGCGGCGGCGTGGTCGACGATGCGACGGGTCATGACTCGTACTCCTTCCGGACGAGGGCGAGCAGGGTGCCGATCGGGATGCCGGCCGCCCTCGCCTCGTGAGCGGCTCGGGCGACCGAGTCGCGGACGCCGTCGGCTGTAGCGGCACCGAGAACGACCGCTCCCCTCCCCCGCCGCAGCTCGATCTGGCCCTCGTCGCGGAGCTCCTGGTAGGCGCGGAGGACCGTGTGGACGTTGACGCCGAGCGAGCCGGCCAGCTCCCTCGCGGCCGGCAGGCGCGTGCCCGTGCGGATCGTGCCGGTCGCGATCTGCGTGGCGATCGATTCCGCGATCTGCGTGAAGACGGGTGACCCCGCCGTCGGGTCGATCAGAACGAACACGCAATTACTCTAGCCGAAGTAGAACTTTGAGCGCTAGTGTCGGGCCAGGAGGTCGTCATGGGCGGGTTCGTCGGCTGGCTCGCGGGGTCCGGCGTCGTGCAGGGCCTGATCATCGGCCTCACGCTCGCCTACCTGACCGCGGTCCTCGTCCTGAACGCCGTGGCGAGGACCGAGACGCGCACCGTGAACGGCTGGGCCGAGGTCCGCAGGGCCGGTCGTCCCGGGACGGGGCTGCTGGTGCGGGCCGCGCTGCAGAAGGCCCTGCCGGTCGTGAACGTGTTCGAGGAGGCCGCGTACTGGAGGGCGACCACCGACGGCGCGGGTGCGCGGCTGCGGGGGAAGCACCCCTATCGTCTCTCCTTCGCACCGGGCTGGCTCCCGCCGAACGACGCGTTCTGGTCGCTCACCGCGACGGACCCCGTCGGCTACCAGGTCGCCGGCTCGGCGGGCCGATCGAGCGTCGACAGCCACTCCGGCCTCGTGGTGAACGCCGACGGGTCGGTCGACATCCTCCTGCAGCCGAACCGGCCGTCCGCTCCCCGCGCGAACTGGGTGGCGACGCCGCCCGGGCGGTTCGCGCTCCTGCTCCGCGCCTACCTTCCGGGACCCGACATCGTCCGCGGCGACTACGAGGTCCCTCCGGTCATCGAGGTGCGGTCATGAACCGCCTGATCCTGCGCTACGGGACCCCGTTCACGATCGTCCTCCTGGCGGTGTTCGCCTGGGTCGTCGTCCGGCGGATCCTCGACGGCGGTCTCGCTGGGATCGTCCCGCTCGCCGTCACGGCCGCAGTCGTCTGGCTCGTGGGAGCGGCGGTCTTCCTGTCCGTGTGGCCGCGCATCACGGTCGGCGGCGTCAAGCGCGCCCTTCTGCGCGGCGGCCTGGGCGGCGGCCCGGTCGCGGTGAACACCCTCTCCGTCGCCGCGGCGAGCCCGGCCCAGGCGGCGGGGGCGGGGGGCATCCTCGCGACCGGGACGGACGACCTCCTCTACCTCGCCGGCTGGCTGGACCTGCGGTCCGGCCCGCGGGTGCTGCACGTGCCTGCGATGGACGGCCGCTACTACAGCGTGCAGCTCACCGACCCGGCCACCGGGTGGAACGTCGCCTACGTCGGCACCCGGGCGACCGGGAGCGCCGCCGGGGACTTCCTCGTCTGCGCGCGCGGCTGGCACGGCCACGAGCCGGAAGGCACGACCCGGATCGACCTCCCCCACCACGCCGCCCTGCTCATCGGCAGGGTGTTCGTCGCGGGAGAGGACGATCGGCCGGCGGCCCACGCGCTCGCGACGCAGATCCGGCTGACGCCCTTCGGGGCTGCGGCGTGAACGTCAGTCCGACGCGAGCGGCTTCCGCCACACGGAGACGTGACTGTCGCTCTCGGAGGTGAACGGGGTGCGCCGCCAGTCCGCGTACCGCGCCTCCAGGGCGAGTCCGGCGATCCGCGCCATGAGGTCGCACTCCGCAGGCCAGAGGTAGCGGAACCGGCCCGCCTCGTACCGCACCGCGCCGTCGGGGTCCCGCCGGTAGTGGTGGGACACGGCCCCCTGCGTCGCGAGGTCGTACGTGTCGAACCCGACGTGGCCGTCGCCGATCTCGAACGGCACGGCGAGCTGCCCGGGAGGCAGCCGGCGAAGCGGCGGCACCCAGAGCTCGATCACGAAGCGGCCACCGGGAGCGAGATGACGGGCGGCGTTCTCGAAGCAGGCGACCTGCTCATCCTGAGTGCGGAGGTTCGAGATGCTGTTCCACACGAGGTAGACGAGCGAGAACGAGCCGGGCACGGCGGTCGTCGCCATGTCCCCCAGGACGACGGGGAGCCTCGCCTCGTCGGCCTTCTCGCGCAGCTTGCGCACCATCGGCGCCGACAGCTCGATGCCCGTCACCGCGACGCCCCGCTCGAGCAGCGGGATGGCCACGCGGCCGGTGCCGACCGCGAGCTCGAGCGCCGCTCCCCCGGCGGCGAGCTCCGCGAGCAGGTCGACGGCCGGTCCGAGGACGTCCGGGGTGAACATCTCGGCGGCGTCGGCGTCGTAGTGCTCCGCCGCCTCCTCGTCCCAGACGTCGCTGCTCGTCACCGTCGCGGCCTCCTCACCCGAGCGTCGCCAGCCCCTCGCGGATCAGCTCGGGCAGGTCGTCCGGCTCGAACCGCTCCCCCGACGCCTCGAGCTCGTCCGCCCGCCACCATCGGGATGCCAGGATGTCCTCCCGCTCGTCCGGCATCCACCCGGCGTCGTCCGGCTCGAAGCGACCCGTGCGGACGGCGAACCACGCCCAGTGACCCAGCTCGTAGGGGTGCCAGACGGTGTTCACGGCGAAGTCCACCGTGCGGAACGGGTCGGGCAGCGCGTCGATCTCGAAGCCCGTCTCCTCCCGCAGCTCACGGACGCCGGCCGCCCGGAAGTCCTCCCCCGGGTCCACGCCGCCGCCCGGGGTGATCCAGCGCGGCGGCACCTCGTGCGACTTCCCGTAGGTGAGGAAGAGGAGCACGGCGTCGTGCTCGTCAGCCACGACGAGGCGGGCGGTGGAGCGCTCCTTCATTCGCCGGGGACGGGTGCGAAGTCGCTCGTGTCGCCGACGAAACGGGTGTGCGTCGCGGGGACGGGCTCGACCGCGGCCGCGGCGACCTCGACGGCGAACTCCTCGACCGTGTAGAGGCGACCCGCCGCCTCCCGGCGGGCGGAGATCGCGCCGGGGTTCGCCCGCTCGAGGAGCTTCGCGGTGATGGTGCCCTCGATCATGTCCCCCGACACGACGACCAGCTCGATGCCGGCCGCCTCGAGCTCCGGGATGAGGGCGCGCAGGGCGTCCTCCCCCGCCCGCTTGCTGCGCGCGACGGGTTCGTACTCGGGCATCGTCGGCGTCGTCGCGATGAAGTGCGCCTGGTGGCTCGTGACGAACACGATCCGGGATCCGGGGCCGAGCAGCGGCCGGGCGAGCGCCACCGCACGGACCTGCGCGTCGCGGTTGAGCCGGAGGGCGTAGTCCTCGGCCATCCCGGACTCCATGCCGCCCGAGGCGTTCAGGACGAGCACGTCGAGCCCGCCCCACTCCTGACGGATGCGGTCGAAGAGGGCGGACACCGCCTCCTCGTCGGTCAGGTCGGCGCGGATCGCGATCGCGGTCCCTCCCCCGCCCGTCACGTCGGCCACCAGCTGCTCCGCCCGTCGCGCCTTCCGCTCGTCGCGGTAGTTCACGACGATCGATGCGCCGGCCGCCGCGAGCAGACGCGCCGTGTCGGCGCCGATGCCTCGAGAGGAACCGGTGATCAGGACGCGTTTCCCGGTGAGGGAGCCCGGGGCTGGAGGGTTCGTCACGTCGGCGACACTACCGTCCGCGTCCCGGTGCTAGCGTTCGAAGACCTTTCGGTCAGGAGACGGCGATGTTCCCCGATCTGCTCAGCTACACCTGGATCGCCTGGCTGGTGATCGTGGTGGCTGCGGTGGTGCTCGAGCTGCTGAGCCTCAACCTCGTGTTCCTCATGATCGCGGCCGGCAGCCTCATCGGCGGGCTCGGCACCTGGCTGCTCGGCTGGCCGTGGGAGCTGCAGGTCGTGGCGGCCGCCGCGCTCTCCGCGCTGCTCGTCTTCTTCATCCGGCCGCTGCTGTGGCGGCTGCTCGTGCGCGGACGCCCCCGCGAGCTGACCAACGTCGATGCCCTCGCGGGCATGCAGGCGAGAGCCACGGTGCGGTTCACGGACGGCACCGGGCTCGCCCGCCTCGACAACGGCGAGACGTGGACCGCCCGGCTCGACACGGCCCACGCGCACGAGGACGTGGCGCCGAACGCGCGGCTCGTCGTCGTCGCCATCCGGGGCGCGACCGCCGTGGTCGCGCCCGCCCCCGCCGGCGCCGAGGCGCCGCCCCCACGAGGAGACCGCACATGATCGATGCCGGCGCGTTCATCGGCCAGATCTTCCTGATCGCGCTCGCGGTCGTCGTCGTCATCTTCGTGCTCGTCGTGCTCGCGCGCGCGATCCGCGTGGTGCCCCAGGCGCGCGCGGGCGTCGTCGAGCGGCTCGGCCGGTACCACAAGACGTTGAACCCGGGACTGAACCTGCTCGTGCCGTTCATCGACCGGCTGCGGCCGCTGCTCGACCTGCGGGAGCAGGTGGTCTCCTTCCCGCCGCAGCCCGTCATCACCGAGGACAACCTGGTCGTCTCCATCGACACGGTCGTCTACTTCCAGGTGACGGATGCCCGCGCGGCCACGTACGAGATCGCGAACTACCTCGTCGCGGTCGAGCAGCTCACCACGACCACGCTCCGCAACGTCGTCGGTGGACTGAACCTCGAGGAGGCGCTGACGAGCCGCGACAACATCAACGGCCAGCTGCGCGTCGTGCTGGACGAGGCCACCGGCAAGTGGGGCATCCGCGTCAACCGCGTCGAGCTGAAGTCGATCGAGCCGCCCCACTCCATCCAGGACTCGATGGAGCAGCAGATGCGCGCCGAGCGGAACCGGCGCGCGCAGATCCTCACCGCCGAGGGCACCAAGCAGGCCGCCATCCTGCAGGCCGAGGGCGCCAGGCAGTCGGCGATCCTCGAGGCCGAGGGCGAGGCGAAGGCCCGGGTGCTCCGCGCCGAGGGCGAGGCGAAGGCCATCACGACCGTGTTCGAGGCGATCCACGCCGGCCGCCCCGACAGCCCCCTGCTCGCCTACCAGTACCTGCAGACCCTGCCGAAGATCGCGGAGAACCCGTCGAACAAGCTCTGGATCGTGCCGTCCGAGCTGACGGAGGCGTTGAAGGGCATCGGCGGCGCGTTCGGCCGCGGCCTCTCCGACGGCGCCGCCGTGCCGACCGTCGATGCGCCGTCGTCCCTCCGACCGCCGGACGGGCTCCCGGACGCCGCGCCCGCCGCCCCACCGACCACGTCCTGAGGTGGCGCGCACCGCCTGGTTCGACGGCCCGCTCCCCCGGATCCTCGCCCACCGCGGGCTCACCGCCGGCATGCCGGAGAACTCGTTGTTCGCCTTCCGGGACGCCCTGCGCCTGCCGGGCGTCGTGCTCGAGACCGACGCGCGCGCGACGGCGGACGGCGTCGCCGTCCTCGTGCACGACGCCCACCCCGCCGGCTGGGCCGCGCCCGTCGCCCGCACCGTCCTCGTCGACGTCATGGACCGCCACCCGGGCGTCACCACCCTGACCGCGGCGCTCACGAGCTTCCCCGACGCCCGCTTCAACATCGACGTGAAGGACCG
>JAICSU010000255.1 GCA_025936735.1 Amnibacterium sp. | reverse complement strand
GTCGCCGAGGGCCGTGAGGCCCCCGGTGGCGCACGGTACGTGCTGGCGGCGCCCGAGACCTACATGAACGAGTCGGGGCGCCCCGTCGGGCGGCTCGTCAAGTTCTACTCGCTCACGCCGGAGCGGCTGATCGTCGTGCACGACGAGCTCGACATCCCGTTCGGCAGCCTGCGCCTGAAGACCGGTGGCGGCCACGGGGGCCACAACGGCGTCCGCGACATCGCGACCGTGCTCGGCACGCCCGACTTCGCCCGCGTGCGGGTCGGCATCGGCCGCCCGCCGGGCCGGCAGCCGGCGGCCGACTTCGTGCTCCGTGACTTCTCGTCGACGGAGCGCAAGGACCTGCCCCTGCTCGTCGGCGACGCGGCGGACGCCGTCCTCGCCCTCTCGACGGAGGGCCTGGCCGCCGCCCAGCAGCGCTTCAACGCCCCGCCCGCCCCCTGACGACTGTTGCCACTTCTCGCGGTCTCGGCGCGCTCAAGGCCGCAAGAAGTGGCAACAGTCGGGCGGGAAGGTCAGGCGCCCTCGAAGCGGCGGCGGACCGTCGAGGCGTCGGGCCCGGTCCCGCCGACGAAGGCCATCGGATCCCCGGATCCCAGGTCCCCGACGCCGGCGGTCTCGAGGGCCCCGATGGCGAGCGTCCGCCGCACCGCGGCGAAGGTGAGCACGTGCGCGAGCACGCCGCCGAGGGTGAAGGTCTGCGGCGGATCGCAGGTGAGGTCGACGAACGTCGACTCGGCCTCCCCGGCGACCACGGGCGCGACGACCTGCTCCCGGAACCGCGGCGCGACCGCCTCGAGGCGCCGTCGCAGGCCGGCCGGCGTGGTGTCGCCCGAGGGGATGCTCGTGCCGCCCTCGAGAGCGACGACCCACTGCTCGAGCTGACGGACGAGCCGATCGCAGGTGCTGCGCAGGGTCGGCGCCTCGTCGATCCCCTCGACGGACAGGCGGATGGGGGTGTCGAGCGCGTCGGGGACGCGGTCGAGCCGGTCGAGCACGGCGGCGGTGGTGTCGAGGTGGTGGTCCACCATGCGGACGAGGGTGTCCATGGAATCGCTCCTGACGAGAGCGGGCAGCGCGAGGCCGCCCGGCGGATGGAAGTGGATGCCGGAGGGCGCCGGGATGCGATGCCGCACCCGGCCGGCGCGGCGGTAGTCCGACGGCGGGACGCCGAAGGCGCGGCTGAACGCCCGGCTGAACCCGTCGGGGGAGTCGTAACCGGCGGCGATCGCCACGTCGACGACGGTGTCGCCGCTCGTGGACAGCCGGTGGGCGGCCCGTTCGAGCAGCAGCCGCCGACGGAACGCGCCGGGCGGTTCGCCGAGCGCGGCGGTCACCAGTCGGTGCAGGTGGAACCGGGACAGGTGGACGCGCTGCGCGAGCGCATCGAGGTCCGCCTCGTCGAGGCGGGTCCCGAGGAGGTCCAGGACCTCGTCCATCGTCGGCATGACCTCATCCTGCGCGCGGCGCCCCCGACGCGTCCCGACCGTTCTTGCGCACCCTCCCTCCGAGGGTTGCCACTTCTTGCGGGCTTGACGGCCTCAAGACCGCAAGAAGTGGCAACAGTCGGTCGGTCAGGAGGCGGCGGTCGGGGTTCTCCCATCCGTCGCGCGGGCGCGGTCGGCAGGCTCGCCCGGGGAGGTGCGGATGGGCAGTAACGGCGAGGTGCGCGACGTGGTGACCGGAGCGGCGACCGGACTGGTCGCCACGCTCGCGATGAGCGGCGTGCTCGTTCTCGCGGCCCGGCGCGGCCTGCTGAAGGAGCCGCCGCCCCGGGCGATCGTGCGCACGGCGCTGCCCGGCCTCTCCGAGGAGGCCGTGGACCTGGGCGCGATCGTCGCCCACCTCGGCTACGGCTCGGCCGCCGGCGTCCTGCACCGCGCGCTCGGCGCTCCCGGCCCCGCCGGATCCGTCCTCTACGGCCTCGGGCTCTACACCGCGAGCTACGAGGGGTGGGTGCCCGTGCTCGGCGCCCTGCCCCCCGCGCACCTCGACGACCGCGCGCGCCAGGCGTCCATGATCGCGGGGCACGTCGTCTACGGCGCGGTGCTCGGCGTCCTGGCCGCTCGCCGTCGCCGCGCCGCTCGCGTCGTGATCCGTGCCGCCGAGGACGCGCGGCTGCGGCAGGAGTCGCGACGCGGGCAGGCCGAGGCCGCCGGCAGCGCGGTCGCCGACGCGCCGTAGAATCGAACGAGTGAGTCTTGAGGGTCTGCCGCGCCTGCTCGCCGACGGCGAATCGGTCGCGAGGGCGCTGTCCGCCGCCTCGCGCAGCGCGGACTTCTCCGCGACCCCCGGCCTGCACGCCCCGCTGCTCGTCGGGCTGCTGCAGCGCCGAAAGGAGCGCCGCGAGGCCGACGCGGCCTTCCTCATCACCGCCACGGAGCGGGAGGCGGATGCGCTCCGGGCGGGCCTCGAGTGCCTCGTGCCCGAGGCCGAGGTGCTCGACTTCCCCGCCTGGGAGACGCTGCCGCACGAGCGGCTGAGCCCCGGCGTCGAGACGGTCGGCCGGCGGCTCGCCGCCATCCGTCGCATGCACCTCTGGCGCCCGGGCGACGCCCCGCTGATCGTCGTCGCGCCCGTGCGCGCCGCCCTGCAGCCCCTCACCGACGGGCTCGGCGAGGTCGAGCCGGTCGAGATCAGGCTCGGCCAGCGCGGCGTCGACCTCGGCGCCGTCACCCAGCGGCTCGTCGAGCTCGCCTACTCGCGCGTCGACCTCGTCACCCGCCGCGGCGAGTTCGCGGTGCGCGGCGGCATCCTCGACGTCTTCTCACCCGTCGCCGAGCACCCGGTCCGCATCGACTTCTTCGGCGACGAGGTCGACCAGCTCCGCTTCTTCTCCGTCGCCGACCAGCGCTCCCTCGACGCGCCGGTCGACGGGGTGTCGCTCGTGCCGGCGCGCGAGCTGCTGCTGACGCCGGCGGTGCAGCAGCGGGCCCGCGAGCTGCAGCACGAGTTCCCGAACCTCACCACGATGCTCGCGAAGATCGCGGAGGGGATCCCCGTCGAGGGGATGGAGTCCCTCGC
>JAICSU010000283.1 GCA_025936735.1 Amnibacterium sp. | reverse complement strand
TTCGGCAGCGACAGTCGTGGTGAGGTGCGGGTGGGGGGCAGCTCGGGCGCGGGCCTCG
This sequence comes from Amnibacterium sp., assembly GCA_025936735.1. GTDB lineage: Bacteria > Actinomycetota > Actinomycetes > Actinomycetales > Microbacteriaceae > Amnibacterium. The sequence continues at coordinate 2,305 of JAICSU010000283.1, read as the reverse complement.
TCGACACCATGCGCGTACAACGCCTCCTTGTATTCCCGTAGAGCCTCTCGATCCTACGTCGGGCGGATGGCGCCTCCCGTCCGCCCGGGCGCGCACCGGGGACGGCCGCGGCCGGCTCCGTCCGATCGGAGGGGCGCGCACGGAGCGCTGGATACAGTGGCGCGCATGACGGACAGCACGATGCGCTGGGCGGGCCGCGGGACCGAGCCGGACGCGGTCGACCGCTTCTACGCGGTGATCCCCGCCGGGGGGATCGGATCGCGGCTCTGGCCCCTGTCCCGCGCCGACGCTCCGAAGTTCCTGCACGACCTGACCGGGTCGGGGCAGACCCTGCTCAAGGAGACCTGGGATCGCCTCACGCCCATCGCCGGCGAGGACCGGGTGATGGTCGTCACCGGCCGCGCCCACCGCGCCGCCGTCGAGGCCCAGCTGCCCGGCCTCGCCGATCACAACATCGTGCTCGAGAGCGAGCCGAAGGACTCCTCGGCAGCCATCGGCCTCGCGGCCGCCATCCTCGAGCGGCGCGAGCCCGGCGTGATCATCGGCTCGTTCGCCGCGGACCACGTGATCGGCGACCTCCGCCGGTTCCGGCAGGCGGTCGTCGAGGCCGTCGCGGTGGCGGACGAGGGCTACATCGCCACGATCGGCATCATGCCGACCGAGCCGGCGATCGGCTTCGGCTACATCAAGCGGGGCGGCGTGCTCGAGGTGGAGGGGGCGCCGACGGCGCTCCTCGTCGAACGGTTCGTGGAGAAGCCCGACCTCGACACCGCCCGCGGCTACCTGGAGTCCGGCGGCTACCTCTGGAACGCGTCCATGTTCATCACGCGCGCCGACGTGCTGCTGGCGGAGATGGCGAAGACGAAGCCCGAGCTGGTGCGGGGCCTCCGGCGGCTCGCCGAGGTCTGGGACACCCCCGACCGCGGCGCGGTGGTGGACCAGGTGTGGCCGGGGCTCGAGAAGATCGCCATCGACTACTCCGTGGCCGAGCCGGCGGCGGCGGCGGGCCGGCTCGCGGTGGTGCCGGGGGACTTCAGCTGGGACGACGTGGGCGACTTCGCCTCCATCGCGAAGCTGCAGTCCGGCGGCCGGGGGAGCGACCTCGCGATCCTCGGCGCCCGCGCGCGCGTGCTCGCGGACTCCTCGAGCGGCATCGTGGTGACCGACAGCGACCGGCTCATCACCCTGATCGGCGTCGACAACATCGTGGTCGTCGACACGCAGGACGCGCTGCTCGTGACCACGAGCGAGCACGCCCAGCGGGTCAAGTCCGTGGTCGACGCCCTGAAGCTCTCCGGTCGCACGGACGTGCTGTGACGGACGTCGACTGGGCCGCGCTCCGGTCCGCGGCGACCGAGGCGATGCGCCACGCCTACGTGCCGTACTCCCGCTTCCCGGTCGGCGCCGCCGCCCTCGTCGACGACGGCCGGATCGTCTCCGGCTGCAACGTGGAGAACGCCTCCTATGGGGTGACCCTCTGCGCCGAGTGCGGCCTCGTCTCCGCCCTGGCCATGAGCGGCGGCGGGCGCCTCGTGGCGTTCGCCTGCGTCGACGGGAACGGCGGGGTCCTGATGCCCTGCGGGCGCTGCAGGCAGCTGCTCTTCGAGCACTCCGCGCCCGGCATGGTGCTGACGACGGTGAGCGGGCTTCGGACGATCGACGAGGTGCTGCCGGACGCGTTCGGCCCCCGCCAGCTCGACGAGTACGCGGGCGGCGCGACGCCGTGACGGGGCGACGGGGAGCGCGGGCCGCCCGCTCCGCCGTCTCGGCTGGATAACCATCCGCACGTCCGACCCGACCGGCCCTGGCGCGGGCGCCGCGGATCGGTAGCCTGTGCCCGTCACGCATGCGGACCCCGAGACCCGGGCCGCATCCGTCCTGACTCCCTGTCGATCACAGCACCGAGGAACTCATGCCCCTTACTCCGAAGAAGATCCTGCTCAGCGGGATGACCGCCGTCGGCGTCGTCGCGATGCTCGCCGGCTGCGGCGCCGCGCCGAAGAGCAGCACCGCCGGCGGCGGCGGCTCGTCGAGCTCGACCTCCGCCACGGCGAACTACCTGCCCTGCGTGGTCGGTGACGTCGGAGGGTTCAACGACCACTCCTTCAACCAGCTCTCCCTGCAGGGCGTGCAGGAGGCGGCGCAGGCCCTCGGCACGAAGACCCCGAAGAAGATCCAGTCGCAGAGCTCCAGCGACTACGCGCCCGCCTTCTCGAGCCTCGTCGCCCAGAAGTGCAACATCATCGTGGCCGCGGGCTTCCAGTTCCCGAAGGCGCTCGGCGCCTCCGCGCAGGCCAACCCGAAG
>JAICSU010000072.1 GCA_025936735.1 Amnibacterium sp. | reverse complement strand
CGCTCACCGCGGGTCGGGACGCCTGCGCCGCGGGGAGCGGCGGAAACGGTGATCGACATGGTCCCTCGTACTCGTTCGGTCCGGCCGGTTCGTTCGGACAGCAAGGACGCTACGCCGGCATCGAGGGGGACTCCAGACCCCACTCCGAGCGACACAGACCGGTCGGTATACCGGCAGAAGTGCCCGTTCCGTACCCCGAAGGTCCCCCCGGGTCGTACCCCGGCGGCGAGATCGAGGGGAAACAGCACCGCCCGCCCAGGCCGGGTTCCTAGGCTCCGGGCTGTGACCAAAGCGACTCTGCTCATCCTCGGGGCCACCGGCGACCTCACGAAGCGGCTGCTCCTGCCGGGCATCGGCAGCCTCATCGCGGGCGGCGAGCAGGGCGACCTCGACCTCCTCGACGGGCTGACGCTGGTCGGCTCCGCCCGGTCGGAGATGGACGAGGACGACTGGCGGGGGCTGGTGCGGAGCGCCTTCGAGGACGTCGACGCGTCCGGCGACCTCGCCGAGGCGATCGTGGGGAACGCCGTCTACGTCCAGGCCGATCCCAGCCGGCCGGACGACTGGCCCGCGTTGCTCGAGGCGGTGGAGGGGGAGGAGCTCGTCATCTACTTCGCGCTCCCGCCCGCGGTGATCTCGAAGGTCGCGGACGTCCTGAAGGACGTCGACCTCCCGGAGCAGACCGTGCTCGCGGTGGAGAAGCCGTTCGGCAGCGACGCGGAGAGCGCCGCTCGTCTGAACGAGGTGCTGCGCGCGGTCGTCCCGGAGGAGCGGATCCACCGCGTCGACCACTTCCTGGGCCACCGCGCGACGCTCGGCATGCTGGCGCTGCGGTTCGACAACCGGCTCTTTGATCCGATCTGGAACGCGGACGACGTGCAGCGGGTCGAGATCGTCTACGACGAGCAGCTCGGGCTCGAGGGCCGGGCCGGCTACTACGACACCGCGGGGGCGCTGAGGGACATGCTCCAGTCCCACCTGCTCCAGGTGCTCGCGGTCGTGGCGACGGAGGCTCCGGCCACCGTCGACCCCGTCGACCTGCGCGACGCGATCGCCGCGGCGCTGCGCGCGACACGGGTCTGGGAGCACGGCCCGGTCTTCCCGAACACCGACGCGCCCTCGCGCCGGGCCCGCTACACCGCGGGCGACGTCGGGGACCGGCACCTGCCCGCCTACACCGACGAGGAGGGCGTGGATCCGGACCGCAACACCGAGACGCTCGCGGAGATCGCGCTCGAGGTCCGGACGGCCCGATGGGCGGGCGTGCCGTTCGTGCTGCGGTCCGGCAAGGCGATCGGCGCGCCGCGGGACGAGATCGTGCTCACCGTGCGTCCGGTGCGGCACCGGCCCGACGGCCAGACGGGGGAGGGCGAGCCCGAGCGGATCGTCCTCGGCTTCAAGCCGCCGCGGCTCCGGCTGCAGCTGACGGCGGCCGGCGGATCGATGCCGTTCGGGCTCGAGCCGGAGGACGTCACCGGCGCCCTGCCGAAGAGCGCCGTCACCGAGTACGGCGAGGTGATCCGCGGCGTGCTCGGCAACGACCCGACGCTCTCCGTGCGCGGCGACGTCGCCGAGCAGTGCTGGCGGATCGTGCAGCCGATCCTCGACGCGTGGGCGAAGGACGAGGTGCCGCTCGAGGAGTACGCGGCGGGCAGCGCGGGCCCCGACTCCTGGCAGCCCTGACCCCGCGGGACGTGCTCACCCGTCCGCTCGGCGACCTGCCGCTTCTGGCCCTCGAGGGGGCGCGTCCGGGGCGAGAAGTGGCAACCCACGGGAGGGTTACAGGAAGCCTGCTTTGGTGAGCTCCTCGGCGAGGCCCTTGCCGTCCGGGGCGTAGATCCAGTGCACCCCCGGCGCCGTCCTCGATCCGCCGTCCTTGGACCGTCCGCCGGCGAGCACCGCCTCGCCCGGCGAGAGGCGCCGGATGCAGATGGCCGCGACGTTCTCCGGATGGTCCTCCGCGAAGTCCCCGTAGGTCTCCTCGTCGTGCTGCCCGTCGTCGCCGACGAGCAGCCAGCGCATCTCCGGGAACTCCTCCGCGATCCGCGCGAGCTCGTCGATCTTGTGCTGTCGTCCCGAGCGGAAGATCCGGTCGGGCGTCGGGCCCCAGTCGGTGAGCAGCAGCGGCCCCGGTGGGTAGAGGTTGCGGCTGAGGAATCGGGTCAGGGTCGGCGCGACGTTCCACGCGCCCGTGGACAGGTAGAGGACGGGCGCCTGCGGGTGGGCGCGGTGCAGCCGGTCGTAGAGCACCGCCATGCCGGGCGTCGCGGTCCTCGCGTGCTCGTCCAGCACGAACGTGTTCCACGCGGCGAGCAGCGGCCGGGGCAGCGCCGTGATCATCACCGTGTCGTCGATGTCGGAGATGATCCCGAAGGGCGCAGCCGGGTCGAGCACGAACACCGGCGCCTCGACCGGCAGCGTGTTCTCGCCCTCGCCCTCCGGCTCGAGCCGGATGCGGTGCCAGCCCGGCTCCAGATGCGCCTCGAGCCGCACGTCGATCACGCCGCCTCGGTCGGCGACGACGTGGTGGACGACGTCGCCGATCGTCACCCTCACCGGCTGCCGGTCGACGGCGACGCTCGTGAAGCTCCGCCACCCGCGCACCGACTCCGCCCTCGGGGCCCCGCCGGGCGTGCCGACGAGCAGCACCCGGCCGAGCACCCGGACCCAGCCGGGGGCGCCGTAGCCGGTGTAGGGGATGACCGTGGGCAGCAGGCCGCGGCGCCGGGCGCGCTGCTCGCGGAACTCCCGGATGGCGTCGTCGATCCGCATCGCGCGACCGACGGCCTGCTCGACCGCGGCGGGCGGTCTGCGCCGCCGGAAGCGTCGGCGGGGCGGCGCGGCCATGTCGAAGAGTCTTGCAGACGCCTGGGAGTCGGATCGTTACGACGAGGCATTCGCGCTGTCGGAGCCGGTGCATAGAATCCACCGACGTCCGCTGCGAGGAGGCAGCGCCGAGGGAACGGAGGCTGGCCGTGTCGATCGAGTTCCGCCATGTCTCGAAGACGTTCCCCGACGGCACCACCGCCGTGGAGGACTTCTCCCTCACCATCCCCTCGCGCGAGACGACGGTGCTCGTGGGCTCGTCGGGCTGCGGCAAGACGACGCTGCTGCGGATGATCAACCGCATGGTGGATCCGAGCAGCGGGTCGATCCTCATCGACGGCAAGGACATCGCCGAGATCCCGCCGGTGGGGCTGCGTCGCAGCATCGGGTACGTCATGCAGAACTCGGGGCTGCTGCCGCACCGCACCGTCGCCGACAACGTGGCGACGGTGCCGATGCTCACCGGCGTGCCGAAGCGCAAGGCCCGGGAGGACGCGCTCGCGCTGCTCGACCGGGTCGGCCTGGACCGGGCGCTCGCCGGCCGCTACCCCTCGCAGCTCTCAGGCGGCCAGCAGCAGCGCGTCGGGGTGGCCCGCGGCCTCGCCGTGGATCCGAACATCCTGCTCATGGACGAGCCCTTCGGCGCGGTGGACCCGATCGTGCGCGACGAGCTCCAGCAGGAGCTGCTGCGCCTGCAGGGCACCCTCGGCAAGACGGTCGTCTTCGTGACCCACGACATCGACGAGGCGTTCCTGCTCGGCAACCAGGTCGTGATCCTGCAGCGCGGAGGACGGATCGCCCAGGTCGGCACGCCCAAGGAGATCCTCGCGAACCCCGCGAACGAGTTCGTGGCGGATTTCATCGGGGCCAAACGGGGCAAGCGACGGCTCCGAATCGATGAGACGGGACGAGGAGAGGACGTGCTGCTGGTGGATGCCGCCGGATACGCCGCGGGCGTGCTCTCCGCCGACGACGCGCGGCTCGTGCTCACGGGCAGCGGTCCGAAGTCGCGCAGCGTCTCGAACAAGACGGATCAGGCGGGCGACGCCTGATGGACTGGGTATGGACCCACCTCGATCTCATCTCGAGTGAGACGCTGGCCCACATCGGGCTCAGCGTTCCGCCGATCGTGATCGGGTTCCTGGTCTCCATACCCCTCGGCTACTGGGCCAGCCGCTCCGCGGTCGCGCGGAGCGTGCTCCTGACCATCGGCAACGTCCTGTACACCATCCCGGCGCTCGCCCTCGTCGTGCTCGTGCCCGTCGTGCTCGGGCTGAGCCTGCTCAACCCGGGCAACGTCGTCGTCGCCCTCACCCTCTACGCCGTCGCGATCATGGTGCGCTCCGCCGCCGACGCGTTCGCCTCGGTCTCCGCCGACGTCCGCCAGTCGGCCACGGCGCTCGGCTACTCGGCCGCACAGCGCTTCTTCCGCGTCGAGCTGCCGCTCGCCGGCCCCGTGCTCCTCGCCGGCATCCGCGTCGTCTCCGTGAGCACCATCAGCCTCGTCACCATCGGTGCGCTCGTCGGCATCCCCAGCCTGGGCAGCTTCTTCACCGACGGCTTCCAGCGGGCCTTCCTGCTCGAGGCCGCCGTCGGCTTCGTGCTCGTGCTCGTGCTCGCCGCCGTCTTCGACGTGCTGCTGACGGTGCTGGGCCGCGTGCTGCTGCCCTGGAACCGCGGACTCCGTCCGACCGCCGCGGCACGGCGCGTGATCGCGCAGCAGCTGCCCCCCATCGGAGCGCGCTGATGCTGCTCCTCCAAGGGATCGCCTGGATCTTCGCCCCCGCCAACTGGGCCTCGGTGAACAGCGGGCTCGGGATCGGCGGCGAGATCCTGTCGCACCTCTTCTACACGGTGCTGAGCGTGGCGATCGCGGCGGTCGTCGCCGTTCCCATCGGCCTCGCGATCGGTCACACCGGCCGTGGCCGGGGCGGGGCGATCCTCATCGGCAACGTCGTGCGGGCGTTCCCGACGCTCGGCCTGCTGGCGATCCTGCTGATCCTGCTCGGCTTCGGCCTGATCCCCACCCTCGTCGTGTTCGTGCTCCTCGGCATCCCGCCGCTCCTCGCCGGCGCCTATGCCGGCGTGGAGTCCGTGGACCGGCAGACGGTCGATGCCGCCCGCGCCATGGGCATGACGGAGTGGCAGATCCTGATGAAGGTCGAGCTGCCGCTCGCCGCGCCCCTGCTGCTCGGCGGCCTGCGCAGCTCCACCCTGCAGATCATCGCGACGGTCGCGCTGGTGTCGGAGTTCGGCTCCGACAGCCTCGGCGCCTTCATCATCTCCGGCGCCGCCACCCAGGACTACGTCGAGATGATCGGCGGCTCGATCCTCGTCACCGTCCTCGCCCTCCTGGCGGACGCGCTCCTCGCGGGCGCCCAACGACTCACCGTGCCGCGCGGGGTGCCCCGCGGCGCCGGTGGAAGAACCACAGCAGGCGGCAGGCGGATCCTGACCGCACCGAGTGGCGCACCCATCTCCGAAGGGAACTGACGACAGATGTCCATCACACGCAGAGGCCTGCTCGGCACGGCGACCGTGCTCACCGCAGCGACGCTGGCCCTCGCCGGCTGCTCCAGCTCCGGCTCCCTCGCCGGCTCCTCATCCGCCCCGGCCTCGCAGGCCGCCTCGAGCGGCGCCGCCGGCGGGGGCACGATCACCGTCGGCTCGGCGAACTTCCCCGAGAACGAGATCCTCGCCTACATCTACGGCGGCGCCCTGGCGAAAGCGGGCTACACCGTCTCGTACAAGGTGAACATCGGCGCCCGCGCGGCGTACATCGCCTCGCTGGAGAAGGGCGACATCAACCTCGTGCCGGAGTACGCGGGCAGCATCCTGTCGTACCTCGACAAGACCGCGAACGCGAAGTCGGGGGACGCCGTGAAGTCGGCGCTCGACAACGACCTGGCGAAGGTGAACCTGAAGGCGGCGGAGCTCTCCCAGGCCGCCGACTCCGACTCGCTGAACGTCACGCCGAGCTACGCCAGCAAGAACAACCTGAGCTCCATCGCGGACCTGAAGAAGGTCGGCTCGTTCACCCTCGCGGCGAACCCCGAGTTCGCCACGCGTCCGGACGGCATCCCCGGGCTGAAGTCGGTCTACGGGCTGTCGAACGTGAAGTTCAAGGCGATCAACGACAGCGGCGGCAACTCGACCCTGCAGGCGCTGCTCGGCAACCAGGTGCAGGTCGCGGACATCTACTCCACGACGCCGTCGATCCTCGCGAACAAGCTCGTCACCCTGAAGGACCCGAAGAACCTCTTCGCGTCGCAGCAGGTCGTGCCGATCTACTCCGCGTCGAAGGACTCCTCGCAGCTCACCGCCGCGCTGAACAAGGTCTCGGAGGCGCTCACCACGCAGGACCTCCTGAGCCTCAACACGAAGGTGTCGGGGTCGGCCAAGGAGGACCCGCAGAAGGCGGCGCAGGAGTGGCTCGCCGGCAAGGGGCTCGGCTGATCCGATCGCGAACGGTCAGGAGCGGGGCGGGCGCGCATCGGCGCCCGCCCCGTTCGTCGTCGCCGGCTCCTCGACGCGCATCTCGCGCCGCGCGAAGCGGTGCAGCAGGCGCTTGCCGAGGGCGATCGCGAGCAGGAAGACGACCAACGCGCCGAGCAGGATCCAGCTGGCGAAATGAAGGGTGCCCGACAGGGCGCGGTAGCTCGACCCCGCGGCCGTGCCGACCGACACGTAGATCAGGGCCCACAGAGCGCAGGCGGGGGCGGTCCAGGCGATGAACCGGCGGTACGGCACGTCGCTCGCGCCCACCGTGACGGGCACCAGCGCGTGGAGCACCGGCAGGAACCGGCTGATGAAGATCGCCGCGCCGCCGCGACGGTTCAGCCAGCGCTCGGCCCGGAGCCACTGGTGCTCGCCGATCCGCTGACCCAGCCGGCTGGCGCGCAGCCGATCGCCGAACCACGCGCCGATCGCGTACCCGACGCTCTCGCCCGCGAGCGAGCCCGTGATCACCGCGAGCAGTAGCAGGAGCCACTGGAGGAAGCCGCGGTTGGCGGTCGCGGTGAGCAGCACGAGGCTGTCGCCCGGCACGACCAGGCCGAGGAAGAGCGACGTCTCGCAGAACATGCCCCCGAACGCGACGAGGTAGCGCCACGCGCCGATCGCCTCGAGGCTCGCGAGCAGCGCGGTGAGCCATGCGTCCACCAGGTGCTCCTTCGCGTCCGCCGTCCCGTCCACCGGGATCGCCGCCGTCCGTGGCCGAAGTCAGCGTAGGCGCAGATACCTCTAGGGTTGAAGGCTGTTCCGCCGCCGATTCCCGCAAGGACCGCACCATGGCCGACGCCGAGCCCGACGGGCTGCCCACCGCTCAGCAGCTGCAGGAGAAGTGGCTGTCCCGATGGGACGAGCTGCAGCTCTTCCGCTCCTCCGACCCCGAGGACAAGCGGCCCCGCAAGTACATCCTCGACATGTTCCCGTACCCCTCCGGAGACCTGCACGTCGGGCATTCGGAGCAGTACATGCTCGGCGACTTCCTCGCCCGGTACTGGCGGCAGCGCGGCTTCAACGTGCTCCACCCGATCGGCTGGGACTCGTTCGGGTTGCCCGCCGAGAACGCCGCCATCAAGCGCGGCGTGGATCCGCGCCAGTGGACGTACGACAACATCGCGCAGCAGCGCGAGACGTTCCGTCGCTTCGGCGTGAGCTTCGACTGGGATCGGGTGCTGCACACTTCCGACCCCGAGTACTACAAGTGGAACCAGTGGCTGTTCCTGCAGCTCCACCGGCGCGGGCTCGCCTACCGGAAGGACAGCTGGGTCAACTGGGACCCGGTGGACCAGACGGTGCTGGCGAACGAGCAGGTGCTGCCCGACGGCACGTCCGACCGCTCCGGGGCGGTGGTCGAGAAGAAGAAGCTCACGCAGTGGTACTTCCGCATCACCGCGTACGCGGACCGGCTGCTCGACGACCTGAAGCAGCTCGAGGGCACCTGGCCGGCGAAGGTGCTGACCATGCAGCGCAACTGGATCGGCCGCTCGAACGGGGCGGAGGTCGACTTCCGCGTCGAGGGGCGCGACGAGCCGATCACCGTGTTCACGACCCGGCCCGACACCCTGTACGGCGCCACGTTCATGGTCGTGGCCCCGGATGCGGACCTCGCGGCCGAGCTGGTCGAGGGCGCGCCCGCCGACATCGCGGAGCCCTTCGCGGCGTACCTGGCCCGGGTGCGCTCCACGACCGAGGTCGAGCGCATGAGCGCCGACCGGGTGAAGACCGGCGTCTTCCTCGGCCGGTACGCGATCAACCCGGTCAACGGCGAGCGGCTGCCGATCTGGGCGGCGGACTACGTGCTCGCCGAGTACGGGACCGGCGCGATCATGGCGGTGCCCGCCCACGACCAGCGCGACCTCGACTTCGCGAGGGCGTTCGAGCTGCCGGTGCGGGTCGTCGTCGACACGACCCAGCCGGCCACCGGTGCCGTACCGACGGTCGAGCCGGGCGCGCCGGCCCCCGACCTCGCCTCCCTCGACCCGGTCGTGACCGGCGTCGCCCTGCCCGGGGAGGGGCGTCTCGTCGCATCCGGCTCCCTGAACGGCCTGTCGAAGACGAACGCGATCCAGCGGGTCATCAAGGAGCTCGAGGCGGCGGGCACCGGCCGGGCCGCCAAGAACTACCGCCTGCGCGACTGGCTGATCTCGCGACAGCGGTTCTGGGGCACGCCCATCCCGATCATCCACGCGGCCGACGGCACCGAGATCCCGGTGCCCGAGGACCAGCTGCCGGTGCTGCTGCCCGACACCGAGGGACTCGACCTGAAGCCGAAGGGCAGCTCGCCCCTCGGCGCGGCCGAGGCCTGGGTGAACGTCACGAGCCCGATCGACGGCAGCCCCGCCCGCCGGGACGCGGACACCATGGACACCTTCGTCGACAGCTCCTGGTACTTCCTTCGGTTCCTGTCGCCGCACGACGACGACCGGCCCTTCGACCCGGCCGAGGCCGAGAAGTGGGCGCCCGTCGACCAGTACGTCGGCGGGGTCGAGCACGCGATCCTGCACCTGCTCTACGCACGCTTCATCACGAAGGTGCTGTTCGACATGGGTCTCGTGCAGTTCACGGAGCCGTTCAGCGCCTTGCTCAACCAGGGCATGGTGCTGTCGGGCGGCCAGAAGATGTCGAAGAGCCGCGGCGGCGTCGACCTGGGCAGGGCGATCGACACGTGGGGCGTCGACGCGATCCGGGTGAGCATGGCGTTCGCCGGGCCGCCCGAGGACGCGATCAACTGGGAGGACGTGCATCCCGCGGGGTCGATGAAGTTCCTCGCCCGCGCGCTCCGCCTCGCGGACGACGTGACGAGCGCGCCCGACGTCGTCTGGGCGACCGGCGACGAGTCGCTGCGCCGCGTCACGCACCGCCTGCTCGCCGACGCCCCCGGGCTCGTCGAGTCGTTCAAGTTCAACGTGCTCATCGCCCGCGTGATGGAGCTCACGAACGCGACGAGGAAGGCCATCGACTCCGGTGCCGGGCCGGCGGACGCCGCGGTGCGGGAGGCGACGGAGACCGTCGCCCTGATCCTGAGCCTCGTCGCGCCGTTCACGGCCGAGGAGATGTGGGAGCGGCTCGGCTACGCGCCGTCCGTCGCCCTGTACGGGTGGCGGAAGGCGGATCCGACGCTGCTCGTCGAGGAGTCTGTCACCGCGATCGTGCAGGTCGACGGCAAGGTGCGGGCGCGGCTCGACGTGTCCCCGACGATCACCGCGGAGGACCTCGAGCGCCTCGCGACCGCCGACGACGTGGTACGCCGCGCGCTCGGCGGCAAGCGGATCGGCCGGGTCGTCGTGCGCGCGCCGAAGGTCGTGAGCATCGCCACCGAGTAGCGCCGGCTCCTCCCCAGGCGGTCACGGGACCGATCCTCACGGACGGCGCCGACTCCCGGCTGTCGGCGGTGAGCGGCGTCCGTAACCTGCCGCGCGTGGAACCGATCCTCGCGGACCTGCTCGCCCGTGCCGGCGCGGCGCGACGGCGCCTCCTGATCGGCGGCGGGATCGCCGTGGCGGTCGCGGCGCTCGTTCTCGCGGTGGCGCTGTCGGCGAGCTCGGCGAGCGGCGGCACGGTGCGCGTCGCCGTCGTGCCCGCCCGCTCATCGCCGGCCCCCACCCCGTCGGCGCTGCTCGTCCAGGTCACGGGAGCGGTCCGCCGGCCGGGTCTCGTCGCCGTGCCGGACGGCTCGCGGGCCATCGACGCGATCACCGCCGCGGGCGGGCCGACGGCCGCGGCCGACGAGAGCGGGGTGAACCTCGCCGCGCGCGTCGTCGACGGTCAGCAGCTGAGCGTGCCGACGCGCGGCACGCCGCCCCCGGCACCGGGACCGGCGGGGTCCGGCGGTCCGGTCAGCCTGAGCGCGGCGAGTGCCGAGCAGCTGGAGACCCTGCCGCGGATCGGCCCCGCCATGGCCGCGCGGATCATCGCGTGGCGCACGGCGAACGGGCCGTTCCGCTCGGTGAACGACCTGCTCAAGGTCGGCGGGGTCGGCCCGAAGACGCTGGCCGGGCTCCAGGGCCTCGTCACGCCGTGAGGGCGGCGTTCGCCCGGTCCGGTCTGCTGCTGCCGGCGCTGGTCGCCGAGCTGCTCGCCGCCGGGCTCACGCTGCTGCCGGGGCTCTGGGGGCCGGTCGCGCTCGGCTCGGCCGCCACCTCTGCGGCGGGTCTCCTGCTCGCTCCTCGCCTCTCCTCGCCGGCGCGCCTCGCTCGACGGCTCGTCGTCGCCACCGGGGTCTGCGCCGTCGCCGTCGCGCTCGCGGTCGGCCTGCAGCAGCCCGCCCGGGATCCCGGCTGGCTGCCGACGGGCGCGCCGGTCCGGTCGGTCCTCCGCGTCGAGTCGGTCACCCCGATCGCGTCCAACGACCACGCCGGCGCGCTCACCCGGCGCCTGCTGGTGCGCGCCGTGCTGGTGTCGGCGGCCGTCGGGCGGCTGCCGCACCCGGCGTCCGCGCCGATCGTCGTCTTCGCCGACCGGCTGTCCACCGCCGCCCAGGCACCGGGAACGACCGTCGACGTCGTCCTCGTGCTGCGCCGTGCGCCGCCCGACGACGACGTCGCCTTCACCGCCGGAACCCGAGGTCCGGTGCGCATCATCGCTCGAGCCGCTCCGGTGCAGCGGGCAGCGCAGGGCCTCAGGGCCGGCCTCGTGCGCCGGGCCGCGACCTTCCCGGGCGACGGCGGCGCGCTGCTGCCCGGCCTCGCGATCGGCGACACGAGCCGCGTCAGCGAGACCCTCGACCAGGCGATGAAGGACGCCTCGCTCAGCCACCTCACCGCCGTGTCCGGAGCGAACTGCGCCGTCGTCATCGTCGCGATCCTCGGGCTCGCGACCCTCGCCCGGCTCCCGCGCTGGGCACGGGGAGTCGCGGCCGCCGCCGCCCTCGCCGGCTTCGTCGTCCTGGTCACCCCGCAGCCGAGCGTGCTCCGTGCGGCGGGGATGGCCGCGGTCGCACTCGCCTGCCTCGTCACCGGCCGGCGAGCGGTCGGCACGCCGGCCCTGGCGGTCGCCGTGCTCGTGCTGCTGGTCGGCGACCCCTGGCTCGCGAGGAACCCGGGCTTCCTGCTCAGCGCGCTCGCCACGGGCGGGCTGCTGCTGCTCACCCGGCCGATCGCCGACCGGCTGGAGCGGGTGCTGCCGCCGCGCCTCGCGCTGGCGCTCGCGGTGCCGATCGCCGCGCAGCTCGCCTGCGAACCGGTCCTCGTGCTGCTGCAGCCGACGGTGCCGCTCGCGGGAGTGCTCGCCAACCTCCTCGCCGAGCCGGCCGCCCCGGTCGTCACCGTGCTCGGGCTGCTGTCGTGCCTGCTGCTGCCGGTGGTTCCGGTGCTCGGCAGCGCACTCGCCCTCCTCGCCTGGGTGCCCGCGGCATGGATCGGCGTCGTGGCCCGCTCGGCGTCGTCGATGCCCGCCGTTCCGTGGCCGGTCGGCGCCGCGGGGGGCCTGCTCGCCGTGACCCTGCTCGGTCTCGGGCTGCTCGCCGCCGGTCGCCGGGTGCGCCGACCCGTGCGGGTGGCCGCCGCGGTGGTGGG
>JAICSU010000078.1 GCA_025936735.1 Amnibacterium sp. | reverse complement strand
GCGCACGGCGACCGCGACGACCTCGTCGCGCTGGTTCCGCGCGGTGTGCTCGAACACGACGAGGCCCTGGTTCGGCCGCGACTTCGAGAGCCGCTTCGACACGATCCGGGTCTCGGCCGTCAGCGTGTCGCCCGCTCGCACGGGCGCCGGGAAGCGGATGTCGCTGAAGCCGAGGTTCGCCACGATCGTGCCCTGGGTGAGCTGCGCCACGGACAGCCCCACGAGCGTCGAGAGCGTGAACATGCTGTTCACGAGGCGCTCGCCGAACTCCGTGCCGCGGGCCCACTCCGCGTCGAGGTGCAGCGACTGCGTGTTGCCGGTCAGGGTGGTGAAGAGCACGTTGTCCGCCTCCGTCACCGTGCGGGAGGGGCTGTGCAGGTAGCGCACGCCCTCCTCGAGCTCCTCGTAGTAGAGCCCGCGCTGCACCACGGTGCGCTCGCTCATCCGGCCGCCTCCTCGTCCGCCTCGATCACGGCCAGCACCTGGCCGCGCGCCACCCTGTCGCCCACCGCCGCCTGGACCGCCACGCGTCCGGCGGTCGTCGCCCGCACCGCGTACTCCATCTTCATCGCCTCGACCACGACCACCGGGTCGCCCGCCACGACGGCCGCGCCGTCCGACGCCGGCACGGCGACAACCGTCCCCGGCATGGGGGAGAGGAGCACCGGATCCGCGGCACCGGCCGTGCGCGCGCCCCTCGCCGTGGCCCGCTCCGTGAGCACCGCGGTTCGCCCGTCGGCGGCGAGGTGCAGCGCGTCGCCGTCCCGCAGCCAGTGCACGGTCCGCTCGACGCCGTCCAGGCGGATCCGGGCGATGCCATCCCCGAGGACGACGCCGGCCGGTCGTTCGCTCCCGTCCGCGGCGCGCACGACGGCCGCATCGGGCGCACCGCTCACCAGCACGGGCTCCGCGGCCCCGCCGTCGACCGGGCGGAAGGCGAACCGCGACGGGGCGCGCCCGCCGAGGCGCCACCCGCCGAGCCGCCGCCAGGGCCCGCCCCTGTCGCGCCGCTCGGCGGCATGCGTGACGAGCGCGGCGAGCACCGCGGCGTCGGGCAGGTGCGCCGTGGCGGTGAGCGCGGCGAGCCGCCGCTCGATGAGGCCGGTGTCGAGGTCCCCGGCCCGCACGTCGGGGTCGTCGAGCAGGGCCGCGAGGAACGCGACGTTCGTGCCGACTCCCTGCACGACGGTGGCGCCGAGCGCGCACCGCAGCCGGGCGATCGCCTCCTCGCGGTCGGGCGCCCAGGCGACCACCTTCGCCAGCATGGGGTCGTAGTCGGAGGTGACCACCACTCCGGTGGCGATTCCGGCGTCGACGCGCACCCCCTCGCCGCCCGGCAGCTCGACCGCGAGCACCGTGCCACCGGTCGGCAGGAAGCCCGCCGCCGGGTCCTCCGCGTAGAGCCGCGCCTCGATCGCGTGGCCCGTGAGTCGCACGTCCGCCTGCCGGATGCCGACCGGCTCGCCGGCGGCCACCCGCAGCTGCTGCTCGACGAGGTCGACGCCGGTCACGAGCTCGGTGACGGGATGCTCGACCTGCAGGCGGGTGTTCATCTCGAGGAAGAAGTACTCGTCGGGCGCGTCGGCCGAGACGATGAACTCGACGGTGCCCGCGCCGGTGTAGCCGACGCTGCGCGCCGTCTCGCAGGCGTCCGCGCAGATCCGCTCCCGCGTCGCCGCGTCGAGAAGCACGCTCGGCGCCTCCTCGATCACCTTCTGGTGGCGGCGCTGCAGGCTGCACTCGCGCTCGCCCAGCGCGACGACGGCGCCGTGACGATCGGCGAGCACCTGCACCTCGATGTGCCGCGGTGTCCCGACGTACCGCTCGACGAACAGCGTGTCGTCGCCGAACGCCCCCGCGGCCTCGCGGCGGGCCGCGGCGACCGCCGCCGGTGCGTCCTCGAGCCGCTCCACGACGTGCATCCCCTTGCCCCCGCCGCCGGCCGAGGGCTTGATCAGCACCGGCAGCCCGATCCCGGGCATCGCGGCGAGCAGCTCCTCGTCGGTGAGTCCGGCGCGGGCGAGGCCGGGCACGACGGGCACGCCGCGTGCTCCGACGTGCTCCCTGGCCCGGATCTTGTCGCCCATCGCGGCGATCGCGTCGGGCGAGGGGCCGATGAAGACGATCCCGGCGGCGGCGCAGGCGTGCGCGAACGCGGCGTTCTCGGACAGGAACCCGTAGCCCGGGTGCACGGCCTCCGCGCCGGTCGCCGTCGCCGCGGCGATCACCGCCTCGATGTTCAAGTAGCTGTCGGCGGCGGCCGCTCCGCCGATCCGCACCGCCTCGTCGGCGAGCCGGGTGTGCGGTGCGCCGGCGTCCGCGTCGCTGTACACGGCGACCGAGCGGATCCCGAGGCGGGCGAGGGTGCGGATCACCCGGCAGGCGATCTCGCCCCGGTTGGCGACGAGCACGGTGCGGAACATGGCGCTCACATCCGGTAGACGGGCGTCGCCCGGTCGGGCAGGGGGGCTCTGGCGCAGACGTCGAGCCCGAGCCCGACCACGTCGCGGGTTTCGGCGGGATCGATCACCCCGTCGTCCCAGAGCCGGGCGGTCGAGTAGTACGGGGAGCCCTGGGTCTCGTACTGGTCGAGGATGGGCGCGACGAACGCCGCCTCGTCGTCCGCGTCGAAGGAGCGCCCCGCCGCCTCCAGCTGGTCGCGGCGCAGGGTGGCGAGCACCGAGGCCGCCTGCGGGCCGCCCATCACGGAGATGCGGGCGCCCGGCCACATCCAGAGGAACCGCGGGGAGTAGGCGCGGCCGCTCATCGAGTAGTTGCCGGCGCCGAACGAGCCGCCGATCACCACCGTGAGCTTCGGCACCCGCGCGGTCGCGACGGCGGTCACCATCTTGGCGCCGTGCTTCGCGATGCCGCCCGCCTCGTACTCGCGGCCGACCATGAAGCCGGTGATGTTCTGCAGGAACAGCAGCGGGATGCCCCGCTGGTCGCACAGCTCCACGAAGTGGGCGCCCTTCAGGGCGGACTCGCTGAAGAGCACGCCGTGGTTCGCGACGATGCCGACCGGATGGCCGTGGATGCGCGCGAAGCCCGTCACGAGCGTCGTGCCGTACTCCGCCTTGAACTCCGTGAACCGGCTGCCGTCGACGAGCCGCGCGATCACCTCGCGCGGGTCCAGCGGCGTTCCCGCGTCGGCCGGCAGCGCCGCGTAGATGTCCTCAGGGGGGACCACCGGATCCTCGTCCGGCAGCACCTCCCACGCCGGCGCGGGCGACGGAGGCAGGGTCGCGACGATGTCGCGCAGCCGGTCGAGGGCGGCCGCGTCGTCGTGCACCAGGTGGTCGACGACGCCGGAGGTGCGGGCGTGCAGGGCGCCGCCGCCCAGATCCTCCGCCGAGACGACCTCGCCGGTCGCGGCCTTCACGAGCGGCGGGCCGCCGAGGAAGATCGTGCCCTGGTCGGCCACGATCACGGTCTCGTCGCTCATGGCCGGCACGTAGGCGCCGCCCGCGGTGCTCGAGCCGAGCACGGCGGCGAGCTGCGGCACGCCGGCCGCCGACAGGTTCGCCTGGTTGTAGAAGATCCGCCCGAAGTGGTCGCGGTCCGGGAACACCTCGTCCTGCATCGGCAGGAACGCGCCGCCGGAGTCGACGAGGGCGATGCAGGGGAGACGGTTCTCGGCGGCGATCTCCTGCGCCCGCAGGTGCTTCTTCACCGTCATCGGGAAGTAGGTGCCGCCCTTCACGGTGGCGTCGTTCGCGATCACCATGCAGTGCCGCCCGGCGACGAGGCCGATCCCGGTGACGATGCCGGCGGAGGGGCACTCGCCCCCGTACATGCCGGTCGCGGCGAGCGCACCCACCTCGAGGAACGGGCTGCCGCGGTCGAGCAGCCGGTCGATCCGGTCGCGCACGAGCAGCTTGCCGCGCCCCGTGTGCCTCTCCCGGGAGGAGGCGGGGCCGCCGGCCGCCGCGGCCGCGAGCCGCTCGCGCAGCTCCGCGACGAGCGCGTGCTGACGCGCGGCGTTCGCGGTTGCGGTCGGATCGCCCGGCCGGACGGCCGTTCCGAGTGGCTGCATCGGCACTCCTGTCGTGGGTAACCCGGCGCGCGCATTCGAGTTAATCAACGCTAACCGAGCGTAGCATCGCGGATCATGGCGAGCACCTGGCGCGCGACGGCGAAGGCGGACCGCCGCCAGCGCTACCTCGATGCGGCCGCGGAGCTGTTCGCCGCCCGCGGGTACGCCGGCGTCGGCGTCGAGGAGCTCGGCGCGGCGGCGGGCGTGTCGGGGCCGGCCCTCTACCGCCACTTCCGCGGCAAGGAGGACGTGCTCGCGGAGCTGCTCGTCACGGCGAGCGAGCGGCTGCTGGACGGCGCGACCGAGGCGCTCGCCCGGGGCGCCGATCCCGCGACGACGCTGACCGACCTCGTCGCCTTCCACGCCGACTTCGCCCTCGCGGAGCGGGACGTCATCCGCGTGCAGGACCGGGAGCTCGCCCACCTCCCCGAGGAGGCCAGCCGCCGGGTGCGCTCCCTGCAGCGCCGCTACGTCGAGGCGTGGGCGGATGTTCTCGTCGCGGTCCGCCCGGACCTGCCCCGCGCCGAAGCTGTCGTGCGGCTGCACGCCGTGTTCGGCCTGCTGAACGCCACCCCGACCACGCCGGGGCTCGAGGCCATGGCCGACCCGATCGGGCTGCTGTCGGCGATGGCGCTCGCGGCCCTGCTCGAGCCCGCGCCGGTCAGCCCTGCAGGCGGGACTCCAGCAGCGGGGCGATCCGGTAGGGGATGACCTCGCTGATGCCCATCGCCGTCTCGGCCCGCTCGACGCCCGGAACGGCGAGCATCTCGGCGTTGACCCGGAACAGGTCCTCGGCCGAGGTGCAGACGAGGCGGACGAGCAGATCCGCGGATCCCGAGAGGCCGTGCGCCTGCACGATCTCGGGGATCCGGCTGAGCGCCTCGACGATCGGCACGAGCATCTGCTGCCGCACGTGCAGCGTCGTGAACGCGACGAGGGGGTAGCCGACGGCCGCGGGATCGATGCACCGGTCGTAGTCGAGGAACGTGCCGGCGCGGGCCAGCGCGGCCATCCGGGCCTGCACGGTGTTGCGGCTGAGCTGCAGGGTCTCGGCGAGCGCGACGGTCGTCGCCCGCGGATTCGCGGCGAGGGCGAGCAGGAGCTTCAGATCGACGTCGTCGAGGTCGCGCACAGTGCGGAACCGTAGCAGTGCCGAGTGGCGGACGTCGAGGCGTTGATTGAGCACATTGCGCGACACGATCCGAACTCATTGCAACTCTTGAGCAACGCGGCGTACCGTGCGCAAGCATTCGGCACCGTCGCCGGATCTCGCGCACCAAAGGCGGTCGCATACATGTCCCACGCAGTCGCAGCTCCGCGTGCCTCCCGCACGCCCGACTCGGACCCTGCCCTTCGGGGCGCCATCCGCATCCTCACGCCGGCCGGCGAGCGCCGGGACGACCCCGAGTACGGCAGCCACGTCGCCGACGTCGGGGACGACGAGCTGCTCGCGCTCTACGACGACATGGTCGTCGTGCGGCGGATCGACGCGGAGGCCACCAACCTGCAGCGGCAGGGCGAGCTCGCCCTCTGGCCGCCGCTGCTCGGGCAGGAGGCCGCCCAGATCGGCTCGGCCCGCGCCCTCCGCTCCGACGACTTCGCGTTCACGAGCTACCGGGAGAACGGCGTCGCCTACTGCCGCGGCGTGACGCCCGCCGAGCTCGTGCCCGTCTGGCGCGGCGTCACCGCCTCCGGCTGGGACCCGTATCGCGTCGGCATGGCCACCCCGCAGGTGATCATCGCCGCCCAGACACTGCACGCGACCGGCTACGCGCTCGGGCTCCAGTACGACGGCTCGGACGCCGCGGCCATCGCCTACTTCGGCGACGGCGCCACGAGCGAGGGCGACGCGAGCGAGGCCCTCGTCTTCGCCGCCAGCTACAAGGCGCCGGTCGTCTTCTTCTGCCAGAACAACCACTGGGCGATCTCGGAGCCGGTGTCCCTGCAGAGCGGATCGAGCCTCGCGGGCCGCGCGGCCGGCTTCGGCGTGCCGTCGGTCACGGTCGACGGCAACGACGTGCTCGCCGTGCTCGCCGTCACCCGGGCGGCGCTGGCCCGCGCCCGCGCCGGCGGCGGCCCCTCGTTCATCGAGGCGGTCACGTACCGGATGGGGCCCCACACCACGGCCGACGATCCGACCCGCTACCGCGACCCGGAGGAGCTCGAAGCGTGGCGCCGGCTCGATCCGATCGACCGGCTCGCGGCGCACCTGTCCGCCAGGGGCGTGCTCACCGACGAACGCCGTGCCGCGGTCACCGCCCACGCGGCGGAGGTGGCGCACGAGATGCGGGCGGCCTGCACGGGCCTCCCGGAGCCCGACCCGATGTCCCTCTTCGAGCACGTCTACACGACGCCGCACCCCGGGATCGAGCGGCAGAAGGCCCGCTACGCGCGGTACCTCGACTCCTTCGAGGACGCACGATGAGCACCATGACGATGAGCGGAGCGCTGAACGCCGGTCTCCGGGCGGCGCTCACCGCCGATCCGAAGGTCGTGCTGATGGGCGAGGACATCGGCGCCCTCGGCGGCGTGTACCGGATCACCGACGGGCTGCAGCGCGAGTTCGGCCCCCGGCGCGTGATGGACACGCCGCTCGCCGAGTCCGGCATCCTCGGCACCGCCGTCGGGCTGGCCTACCGCGGCTACCGGCCCGTGTGCGAGATCCAGTTCGACGGGTTCGTGTACCCGGCGTTCGACCAGATCGTCTCCCAGGTCGCCCGGATGCACGCCCGGACCAACGGGGCGGTGCGCCTGCCGATCACGATCCGCATCCCCGTCGGCGGCGGCATCGGCTCCGCCGAGCACCACTCCGACTCCCCGGAGGCGTACTTCGCGCACACGCCCGGCCTGCGGGTCGTGAGCGTCGCGGATCCGCAGGACGCCTACGACCTCCTTCAGGACGCGATCGCGTGCGACGACCCCGTGCTGTTCTTCGAGCCGAAGCGCCGCTACCACCTGAAGGGCGAGGTCGACACCGGCCGCTCGCGGCCCGCCGCCCTCGGCACGGCCCGGGTCGTCCGGAAGGGTTCCGACGCCACGGTCGTCACGTTCGGCGGCCTCGTGCAGGTGGCGCTCGCCGCGGCGGACGCGGCCGCCGACGAGGGCGTCTCGCTGGAGGTCATCGACCTCCGCTCCCTCGCCCCCATCGACTGGGTCACCGTCGCCGCCTCCGTGCGGCGCACCGGCCGGGTCGTCGTCACGCACGAGGCGCCGGAGTCCGCCGGCCTCGGCGCGGAGCTCGCCGCCGGGATCACCGAGCGCTGCTTCTCCTACCTCGAGCACGCACCCGTGCGGGTCACCGGATTCGACATCCCGTACCCGCCGTCGAAGCTCGAGAAGCACCACCTGCCCGACCTCGACCGGCTGCTCGACGGCGTCGACGCCGCCCTGGGCCGGCCGTCCAGCTACGAGGACGAGGCGTGATCAAGGAGTTCCGGCTGCCGGACCTGGGAGAGGGCCTGACCGAGTCCGAGCTCGTGCAGTGGCGGGTCGCCGAGGGCGACGAGGTCGGGCTCGACCAGATCATCGCCGAGGTCGAGACGGCGAAGGCGATGGTCGAGCTGCCGTCGCCGCACGCCGGCGTCGTCGAGCGGCTCTACGTGCCGCCCGGCACGACGGTGAACGTCGGCGAGCCCATCATCGCGTTCCGGGTGGCCGGCGGGGACGAGGACGACGACGCCCCCCAGCCGAACCTCGTCGGCTACGGGGCGGTACCCGAGTCGAACGGACGTCCCGCACGGCGGCCGCGTCGGCACGGCACGGCGCCCGCGCCCGAGTCGGAGCCCGAGTCGCGCCCGGTCGCCGAGGAGGCCGAGCGACCCGCCCCGGAACGGGTGCGGGCCACCCCGCCCGTCCGGCGCCTGGCGGAGCAGCTCGGAGTGCGCCTCGCGGACGTCAACGGCACGGGGGAGAACGGCCTGGTCACCCGGCAGGACGTGGAGCGCGCCGCGCACGCCGCCGAGGGGGGCGCGTCGTCGCCCGCGGCGTCCGGGCCTGCCGCGCCGGACGCGGAGCTCGAGCGGATCCCGGTCACCGGCGTGCGCCGCCGCACCGCCGAGGCGATGGTCGCGAGCGCCTTCACCGCGCCCCACGTCACCATGTTCCTCACGGTCGACGTCACGGCCACGATGGAGCTGCTCGAGCGGCTGAGGACCACGCCCGAGTTCCGCGAGGTGCGGCTGACGTTCCTCGCCGCCGTCGCGAAGGCCCTCTGCCTCGCCGTGGCCGATCATCCCGATGTGAACGCCCGCTGGGCCGGCGACGAGATCGTCCGGACCCGAGCCGTGCACCTCGGCATCGCCGCGGCGACACCCCGAGGGCTGGTCGTCCCCGTGCTCCGCGACGCCCAAGCGCGTGGCCTCGCCGACCTCGCGCGAGCCATCATGGACCTGGCCGCGACGGCGCGTGCCGGCCGGACCGCGCCGGCCGACCTCTCGGGCAGCACGATCACGATCTCGAACGTCGGCGTCTTCGGCGTCGACGGCGGCACGCCGATCCTGAATCCCGGCGAGGCCGCGATCCTCGCCGTCGGCCAGGTCGCGAAGCGGCCGTGGGAATGGCAGGGCGGCATCGCCCTGCGCTCGGTCACGACGCTCTCCCTGTCGATCGACCACCGCGTGCTCGACGGCGAGCAGGGCTCGCGGTTCCTCGCCGCGATCGGCCGCACCCTCACCGATCCCGCCACCGCCTTCACCCGGTGAGCCGTCCCGCCGTCCCGCCACCGCCCTCACCCAAGGAGCCAGCCATGACCCTGCTCACCCCCACCGACGACGTGCCCGCCGGCTTCGAGCTGCCCGCGTTCCACACCCGCCTCCGCGACGAGGTGCGGGACTTCGCGGACACGGTCGTCGCCCCCGCGGCGTACGAGTACGACACGAAGCGGGAGCTGCCGTACGACATCATCCGGGCGATGGGGGACATGGGCCTCTTCGGCCTGCCCATCCCCGAGGAGTACGGCGGCCGCGGCCGCGACTACCTCGCGCTGTGCATCGCGGTCGAGCAGCTCGCCCGCGCGGACCAGAGCATCGCCGTCACCCTCGAGGCGGGCGTGGGGCTCGGCATGATGCCGATCCTCCGCAGCGGCACCGAGGCGCAGAAGCGGGAATGGCTGCCCCTGCTCGCGTCCGGTCACGCCCTCGGCGCGTTCGGCCTCACGGAGGCGGAGGCCGGGTCGGATGCGGCCGGCACACGGACCACCGCCACCCTCGAGGACGGCCAGTGGGTCATCAACGGGTCGAAGCAGTTCATCACCAACTCGGGCTCCGAGATCACGCGGCTCGTCACGGTGACGGCGGTGACGGGGGAGTCCACGCGCGCCGACGGGACGGTGAAGAAGGAGCTCACCGCCATCCTCGTGCCCGTGCCGATCGAGGGGTTCGTCGCCCACCCGGCCTACGACAAGGTGGGCTGGCACACCTCCGACACGCATCCGCTCACGTTCACCGACGTGCGGGTGCCGGAGGAGAACATCCTCGGCGCGCGGGGCCGCGGGTTCGCGAACTTCCTGCAGACGCTCGACGAGGGGCGCGTCGCGTTCGCCGCGCTCTGCACCGGTGCCGCGCAAGGCTGCCTCGAGGAGGCCGTGCGGTACGCGGGGGAGCGGCGGGTGTTCGGCCGGGCCATCGGCGACAACCAGCACATCGCCTTCATGCTCGCCCGGATGCAGGCCCGCGTGCACACCGCGCGGCTCGCCTACTACGACGCGGCGATCAAGATCGTGCGCGGGGTGCCGTTCAAGACGGAGGCGTCGATCGCGAAGCTCGTCGGGAGCGAGGCGGCCATGGCGAACGCCCGCGACGCCGCCCAGATCTTCGGCGGGTACGGATTCCTGAGCGCGAGCCCGGTGGCCCGGCACTACCGCGACGCGAAGATCCTCGAGATCGGCGAGGGCACGACCGAGGTCCAGCTGGGCGTCATCGCCCGCGGCCTCGGCTTCGCCGCCCTCTGACGTACCCGCGCAGCCCGGCGGTGCGCGAGCCCTCAGCGGGGTCAGAGCGCCGTCATGGGCTGCTCATCAGAAGGAGGTCCAACCTGCTGGTGTGACGGGTTCGGGGAGTGCGACGAGGGATCGAGCGGCGGTGGCCCTCGCCCTCGCGGCACTGGTCGGCTCCGCCGGCACCCTCGCCTGGGTGGTGGTGACAGGGATCCTGCCGCTCGGCTGACGAGGGTGCGGCGGCGCCGACTCGGCGTCGTCGATCTGACGAATCCGTGGGCGCGCCGCGTGTCCCGTTGCGCGATGGACGCGCAACACTCCCTCATGGACCAGACGCGCAGCATTCCTTCCCCCGCGTTGCTTCTCGACGCGTCCCTCCCCGTCACCGTCGAGCTGTCCCCGGCGACCAGACGGGTCGAACTGGTGGCCGCGACCGGCGCGGTGCGGATCGTTCTGCCGACGTGCGTGCACGTCTGCCCGCCCGATCGCATCGTGACGGGCGACACGGCGGACGGCCAGCCCTTCCGCGAGACGGCGGGCGTGCTCTACCTGGACGCCGCTGAACGCCAGGGCATCCCGATCTCGGTGATCTGAGGCCGACTCAGCCGCTCCGCTTCCAGGTCACCGCGGCGGCGGCCGTGGCCTCGCCCCGGTCGCCCTGGGTCTCGTCGCCGGCGTCCGCCGTGCGCAGGGGGTCGGACCGATCCGCCTCGCTCGTCGTGTCGCTCGCCGCCGTGCCGTCGGACTCCCCGTCCGAGTCCGGCATCATCCCGTTGGTCTGGTCGAACGGCTTCGCGATCGTCTCGTCGTCGACCCGCCGCTCCGCATCCGATGTGCTCATGTCGGGACGGTACCGGCGGTAGCCTCCGATCCGCTGTACGTCGGATGTCCTGGTGAGCCGGGGCTTTCTCCCGGCTCTCGTGGCCTCAGGGCCGGGAGTCGGGTGGGTCGCCGGCGGTGTGGATGCGGTGTCGTTGCATCCGATGCCGGGGCAGTGGGTCGCCGCGCCACCGTTTCGGGACGAGGTGGGGTGCCCGGTTGTGGAGGCGGATCTCCCACTGGTCGGTCGAGTGGATCAGATGGTGGTGGTACGAGCACAGGAGCACACCGTTGTCGATGTCGGTGGTGCCGCCGTCCCGG
>JAICSU010000124.1 GCA_025936735.1 Amnibacterium sp. | reverse complement strand
TCCGCGATGGCGCTGACCGCGAGCGTCTGGCCCATCACGTCGGCGGTGAAGCGACCGGCGCCGAACTCGACGACGGTGAGGCAGACGCCGGAGACGGCGATGGAGTCGCCGCGGGCCGCGTCGGAGGCGGCGAGCGGGGCGAGGTCGTCGGGGAGCCGGAACCGCAGCACCCGCCACGACCCCTCGTCCCGCACGTCGAGCACGGCCGCGGTGCCGTCGACGTGGCCCTGCACGATGTGGCCACCGAGCCGGTCACCGACCTTCGCGGCGCGCTCGAGGTTCACGTCGTCGCCGGGCCGCAGGTCCGCGATGGCGCTGACCGCGAGCGTCTGGCCCATCACGTCGGCGGTGAAGCGGCCGTCGCCGAACGCGACGACGGTGAGGCAGACGCCGGAGACGGCGATGGAGTCGCCGTGGGCCGCGTCGGACGCGGCGAGCGGGGCCGAGACGGTGAGGCGCGCGCCGCCGTCCGGCGTCGTCTCCCAGCCGAGCACGCGGCCGCGCTCCTCGATGATGCCGGTGAACATGTCAGTCCTCTCTGGGGGCGGCGGGCGCCGCTCCGAAGGGATCGGGGGTGCCCGCGGGATGCGGGCGGGCGACGACCAGCAGGTCGGTGCCGAGGGTGCGCACCTCGCGCACCTCGAGCCGGAGCCGGTCGGAGATGGTGGCGACGCCGAGGTCGGTGGTCGCGAGGCGGGGTCCGCCGAGCAGCGTCGGCGCGAGGTACACGAGCACCTCGTCGACGAGGCCGGCGGCGAGGAACGCGCTGACGAGGGTCGGTCCGCCTTCGAGGAACGCGGACGTCACCCCCGCGGCCGCGATCGCGGCGAGCGCCCCGTGCGGGTCGTGCTCGCGGATCCGGAGGAGCGGACGGGGATGCCGGCGCACGGCCGCGTCCGCGGGCAGGTCCCGCTCGCCGACGACGACGGGCACCGGCTGCACGGGCAGCAGGGTGCCGTCGGCGGCGCGGGCGGTGAGGCCGGGGTCGTCCGCGAGGGCGGTGCCCGTGCCGACCACGATGGCGCCGTGGGTGGCGCGGCGATGATGGACGTCCTCCCGGGCCACGGGGCCGGTGATCCAGCGGCTCGTTCCGTCGGCCGCGGCGATCCGGCCGTCGAGGCTCGACGCCCACTTCGCGGTGACCCAGGGCCGGCCGGATGCGACGGCGGCGAGCCAGTGCTCGTTGAGGGCCGCCGACTCCTCCGCGAGGACACCCTCCACGACGTCGACCCCGGCGGCGCGGAGACGCTCGGCGCCGCCGGACGCCCGCTCGTGGGGGTCGCGGAGCGCGAAGACGACGCGGGCGACGCCCGCGGCGACGAGCGCCGCGGCGCACGGGCCGGTGCGCCCCTGGTGGTTGCACGGCTCGAGGGTCACCACGGCGGTCGCCCCCGCGGCGTCACCGGGCGCGAGCCGGTTCAGGGCATCCACCTCGGCATGTGGGGTGCCGGCACCGCGGTGGTACCCCTCGGCGATCACCGTGCCGTCGGGGGAGAGGAGCACGCAGCCCACCTGGGGGTTCGGGCCGCCCGCGGGGCCCATCGCGGCGAGCTCGAGCGCGCGACGCATCGCGGCCTCGGCGGTCGTCGCGACGGCGGTCATGGGGTCCTCGGTGCGGTCGGGCGCTTCCGGGGACGGGTCGACCGGTGGCAGCGCGTGCGCGCGGCCACCGACGTGCTTCTCCCATCCAGACTGTGACTGTCGGTTCCGGAGTTCCACCGGATCGGCCCCGCCCTCGCCGCCCTCGCGGGCGATTCGGACGGGGTTCGCGGACTTTGACCGCCGGTTCGGAATTGCACCGACCCCGGAGCACGTGTTCGTGTAGTTGCTTCTCTACCAGAACCGCCCTGGTGTCCGCCTATTCCCGAGTCCTCGGATGACGCGCATCCGCCCCACCTCCTCGGTGGGCTGCCGCTTCTGGCCCTCGAAGGGCGGGTTCCGGGGCGAGAAGTGGCGAGTCGCGGTAGGTACGGCGCCCGGGCCGGTCAGGGGCGGAGAGCCGCCCGAGCGGGGGAGAGGTCGTGGAGCACGCCCTCGAGCCCCGGGATCGCGGACGGCGTGCCGAGCAGGTCGTCCGCCACGACCGCGCCGAGCGCCGCCGACGTCTGGATGCCGTAGCCGCCCTGGCCGGCGAGCCAGTAGAAGCCCGGCACATCGGCGTCGCGGCCGACGACGGGCAGCGCGTCCGGCGCGAGGGTACGCAGGCCGGTCCAGCTCGTCGCGGCGTCGCTCAGCGCCAGGTCCGTCACCGCGTTGACCCGCTCGAGCACCGTCGCGACGACGTCGGGCCGCGGCTGGGCGTCCTCGGGCTCGCTCGGCTCGTCCTCGAGGGCGGAGGCGAGCACCGCCGCACCGCGGGGACGGAAGTAGAACGTGTCGAGGGCGTCGGCGGCCATCGGCCAGCTCGGGTCGATCGCCCGTCCGGTCGGGACCGCGACGGCGACCGTGCGGCGCAGGGGCTGCAGCCGCCGGGGCGCCGCACCGAACAGGGCCGCGACGTGCTCGACCCACGCGCCGGCCGCGTTCACGACGACCGGCGCCTCCACGACGGACGCGCCGGCATCCAGGCGCCACGTGTCGCCGACCCGGTCGGCCCGCTCGACGCGGGAGGAGGTCAGCACGACGGTGCCGGCGTCGACGGCGGCCGCTCGGTAGGCCTCGAGCAGGGCGGGCACGTCCACCTCGACGGCGGACCGGTCGATCCCCGCCGCGTGAACCGCGTCGGGGCGGAGCGCGGGCAGCAGGCGGACGGCCTCGGTCGGCTCGAGCTCCTCGAGTCCCGCGACCGTCGCCAGCAGCTCGTCCAGGTGCGCCCGGTCGGCCGTCGTCGACACCCACAGCAGAGGCCGGGGCGTGAAGATCGGCCGGCCGAGCCGCTCGGCGACGGCCTGCACGCGCGGGATCGAGGCGCTCGTCAGTCGGCGGACCGGCGTCGGGCCGTAGGTCGGCTGCATCTGCTCGGCCGACCGGCTCGACGTGTGGTGGTGGAGCCGCGGTTCGGCCTCGAGCAGGACGACGCGGGCGCGGGCGCCGATCGCCGCCGCGAGGGAGAGCCCGGCGATGCCTCCGCCGATGATCGCGATGTCCGCGGTCGTGGTCATGCCGCCTCCGTTCGATCGAGCAGCAGGCCGGGAAGATCGCCGAGGCCGGAGAGCACCGGGACGCCGAGCCGGCGCGCCTCCGCGAGGTCCGCCGGCTCCGCGGCGACGTGACCGCGGTCGAGCCAGACGCCTCTCAGTCCGGCGAGCGTGGCGCCGATCGCGTCGGTGCGGAGGCGGTCCCCGACGTACACGCAGTCCGCCGTCCCGACCCCGAACCGCTCGGCCGCGACCTCGAAGATCCGCGGATCCGGCTTCGCGACGCCCAGCTCCCCCGAGGTGATCAGATGAGCGAAGCGCTGCTCGATGCCGAGCGCCTCGAGCTTCGCGGTCTGGAAGGCGAGGTCGCCGTTCGTGATGATGCCGAAGCGGACGCCCGGGATCCGCTGCTCGAGCGCGTCGAGGCAGGGCAGGGCGTCCTCGTGGAGCCGGAACGCCGACCGGTACCGCTGCACCCACTCCTCGAACCACGCCTCGGCGGCGTCGTCCTCCACGGCCGTGCCGTAGGGCGCGAGGAAGGCGCGGACCCGCTCCCGCCGCTGGCCGCGGTAGTCGAGCTCCCCGGACAGGTAGCGGTCGTAGTGGTGCTCCTCGAGCTCGCGCCAGCGGGCCTGCTCCTCGGCCACGGCGGGCGGGTCCCCCGCGCGCTCCATCGCCTCGAGGGTCGCGATCACGGCATCGTCCACCGCCTCGCGATGCGCGAAAAGTGTGTCGTCGAGGTCGAAGAGGACGACGCCGATCGACGCCGAGCTCATCCCACGACCTCGGCCGGCCACCCGGGCTGCGGCTCCCGAGGCTCCCCGGCGAACAGCTCCGCATGCCAGCTGTCCGGCCGGGACCCGTCGCGGTGCGCGATCTTCGCCGGACCGCTGCCGAGGAAGTGGAAACCCGCACGCCGGGCCGTCCGGGCGGAGGCGATGTTGCCGACGAGGCAGGACCAGGTCATCCGCTCGTTCCCCGCGCCGAACCAGTGGTCGATCACGACCTCGAGGGCCTCGCCGAGGTAGCCGTTGCCGCGGTGCGGTGCACCCATCCAGTACCCGACCTCCCCGTGCGACCGGACGCCGATCACGCCGAGCAGCGGGGCGTCGGGCACGTCGGCGGGCCGGATGGCCCACGTCTGCTCGGTCCCCTGCTCCCACCATCGCGGCACCAGGTCGAGCAGGAACGTCTCGGCGTCCTCCCGTCCGTACGGCACCGGGATCGTCGTGTAGCGCTGCAGGGTCGGGTCCTGGCAGTACTCGAGCACGGACTCCACGTCGCCCTCGCCCGGCTGGTCGAGCACCAGGCGAGGCGTGCGCAGCACGACGGGGGTCATCGCAGCGGCCGGAACAGGCCGACCCGGTCGTAGACCTCGGCGAGCTTCGCGTCCGCGATGCCGGCGGCGCGCTCGGCGCTCGCGGCGAGGATCCGGTCGAGCTCCGCGGGGTCCGCGAGCAGCTCCTCCGTCCGCTGCTTCAGCGGTCCGAACACCTCGACGACCGCGTCCGCGACGTCCTTCTTGAAGTCGCCGTAGCCGCGCCCCGCGTACTCGGTCTCGAGCTGCGCGACCGGCACGCCGCGGAACGCCCCGAGGATCGCCAGCAGGTTCGCGATGCCGGGCTTCGCCCCCCGGTCGAAGCGGATCTCGCGCTCGGTGTCGGTGACGGCCGAGCGGATCTTCTTCGCGGTCACGCGGGGCTCGTCGAGCATCCACACGATCCCCGCGTCGGACGCCGCCGACTTGCTCATCTTCACGGTCGGCGTCTGCAGGTCGTAGATGCGGGCGCTCTCGCGGGGGATCAGGGCCTCGGGCAGCGTGAACGTCGCGCCGAACCGGCTGTTGAAGCGGCCCGCGAGGTCGCGGGTGAGCTCGACGTGCTGGCGCTGGTCGTCGCCGACCGGCACACCGGCCGCGTCGTAGAGCAGGATGTCGGCCGCCATCAGGATCGGGTACGCGAACAGGCCCACCGACGCGGCATCCGCACCCTGGCGCTGCGACTTGTCCTTGAACTGGGTCATCCGGCCGGCCTCGCCGAACCCGGTGATCGTGTTCAGCACCCAGGCGAGCTCGGCGTGCGCCGACACCTGGGACTGCACGAACATCGTGGACCGGGCGGGGTCGATGCCCGCGGCGATGTACTGCGCCGCGAGGGTACGGGTCTGCGCGCGGAGCACCGCCGGGTCCTGCGGCACGGTGATGGCGTGCAGGTCGACGATGCAGAAGATGGCGTCGTACTCGTCCTGCAGCGCCTTCCACTGCAGGATCGCGCCGATGTAGTTGCCGATGTGCAGGGAGTCGGCGCTCGGCTGGATGCCGGAGAAGATGCGGGCCTTGTCGGTCATAGTGCTTCCGGGTCGGAGGGCGGATCGGGGCGGCGGAGGGACGCGACTACAGGGTGTAGTCGGCGACCACGGGCGTGTGGTCCGACCATCGCCCGTCGCGGGAGCCGGCCTTGTCCACCGCGTAGTCGGCCACCCGCTCCCCGAGCGCCGGGGAGGCGAGCTGGTAGTCGATCCGCCAGCCCGTGTCGTTGTCGAACGCCTGGCCGCGCCACGACCACCAGGTGTAGGGCCCGTCGACCTCGCCGGCGACCCGGCGGCCGACGTCGACCCAGCCGAGGCCGGCGCCGCCGTTGTAGCGCTCGTCGTCCTCGGCGCCGACCATCCGGTCCCAGTACGCGCGCTCCTCGGGCAGGAAGCCGCTCGCCTTCTGGTTGCCCCGCCAGTTGCGGATGTCGAGGCGCCGGTGCGCGACGTTCAGGTCGCCGACGACGACCGCGAGCGGGTTGTGCGCCGTGAGCTCCGGCAGCCGGGCCTCCATCGCGTCGAGGAACCGGAACTTCTCGTCCTGCTTCGGGCTGCCGACCTCGCCCGAGTGCACGTAGGCGGAGACGACGGTGAGCACGACGTCGCCGATCTCGAAGTCGGCCTCCAGCCAGCGCCCGGCGGTGTCGAAGTCCTCCTCGCCGATCGCGACGCGGTGGATGTGCGCCCTGCCGCGGGAGGCGATCGCGACGCCGGCGCGGCCCTTGGCGGTGGCGGCGTCGTGCAGCACGTTCCACTCCGGACCGAGCAGCTGCTCGAGGTCGTCGGTGGAGGCACGGACCTCCTGGAGCGCGAGGATGTCGACCCCGCGTCCGTCCAGCCAGGCGCCCATGCCCTTGCGGAAGGCGGCACGCACGCCGTTCACGTTGACGCTGGCCACCCGGATCGTCGTGCTGGCCATGGTGCCGAGCCTACCGATCGGCGCGGACCCCGCTCAGCGCGAGCCCGCCGCCTCGGCCTCCTCGACCTCGCCCGCATCCGGCGTCGCGTCCTTCGCGTCGTCCTGCGCCCCGGCGAACTCGCTCTCCGTGGGCACCGCCGCCCGGCGCCGCTCCTCGGCCCGCCGCTCCGCCGCGAGCTGCCGCTCGAGCCTCCGGCGCGCGAGACCGCGGGCCTGCCGGATCCGCTCCTCCAGCTCGCGTCGGTTCGCATCGGCGACGCGCTGCCGGGCGTCCTCGAGCCGGCGGGCCTCGTCCAGGCCGCGCTGGTCGGGGTTCAGTGCCCTCGCGTCGATCCCGGCGTCCTGCATGCCCACCGCCACCCAGGACGCGGCGACGAGGGTGACCTGGCAGACGAAGTTGAAGTAGAGCAGCACGCCGATGAGGGTGGCGAAGGCCCCGACGAGCGGGTTCCTCGAGGCGCCCAGCAGGCTGGTGCCGAGGGTCTGCAGGAAGGCGAGGCCGACGCCGCCGATCAGGGCACCGACCAGAAGGCGCTTCCGGGGGATCGGGATGCCGGACAGCACGCGGTACGCGGCGGCCAGCAGCGCCGTGTCGATGATGAGGAGCAGCACGGCGCTGACGGCGGTCGTCGCGACCTGCTCGACGGCCGACGCCTGGCCGAGCCCGAGCAGTGACGCGACCAGGCCGAGCGCGGTGTTGCTGACCAGGCTGATGATCGCCGTCAGGAGCACCACGGCGCCGAACGCGAGCGTGTAGCCCGCGTTCTTGAGGACCAGGATCACCGGGTTCGTCGTCGGTCCGGGCAGGCCGAACATGATCCGGATCGCGGTGCGGAGGGTGCCGACGAAGCCGACCGCGGTGAACAGCAGGCCGACCAGGGAGATGACGCTGCTCCAGCTCAGTCCGGTCGCGTCGAGCAGGGTCGTCGCCTTGATCGCCCCCGCGTGGTGCACCCCGGCGGCGTCGGTGTAGGCGATGAGCCGGGGGATGAAGTTGTCGAGGGAGTGGAACAGCGACGTCTGCAGGAAGGGGTTGCCCTTCACCAC
Source organism: Amnibacterium sp. (assembly GCA_025936735.1). Taxonomy (GTDB): domain Bacteria; phylum Actinomycetota; class Actinomycetes; order Actinomycetales; family Microbacteriaceae; genus Amnibacterium. Next base: position 1,018 of record JAICSU010000124.1, on the reverse strand, counting down.
GAAGCCGGCGATCGAGAACGTCAGCCAGAGGCCCGCGAAGACCGCGAAGATCGCCTGGTACGTCATGCCCGACGCGATGAGCGGGCCGTTGTCCTCCAGGTAGTGGAACCACACCCGGACGGGCTTCCAGGCGAGCACCCGCTGGACCAGCCCCGGGATCCCGGACTGCGGCTGCACGGGATCCGGCCGGGCGCCCGACGCCTGCACCGGGACGTCCGCGTCGCGGACGCCCTGGTCGCCGGCGCCCTGGCTCATTGCGCCACTGTATTGGCGGCTTCCGGGCGCGCGGCCGTGCATCCCCTGGGGACGTTGTCGCCGACAACCCGACCCATATGCTGTCGTCAGCACCCCTCGGAGCAAGGAGGCACGCGCGATGCGACTGACCGGGATCGGCGTCGGCAGGACGGTCGCAGTGGGACCCGTGCGGCGGATGCCGGATCCGCTTCCGGAGCCGCCCGAGAGCGCGACGCACTCGGGGGCGGACGCGGAGATCGCCCGCACCCGGTCGGCGCTGCAGCAGGTCTCCGCCGAGTTGAACGAGCGGGGCCGCCGCGCGGGCGGCGAGGCGCGCAACGTGCTCGAGGCGCAGGCCCTCATGGCCGAGGATCCGACCCTGGTCGACGGCGTGACGGCCCGGATCACCGCGGGGCGCACGGGGGAGCGCGCGGTCTTCGAGGCGTTCCTCGAGTTCCAGGTGATGCTCGTCGGCCTCGGCGGCTACATGGCCGAGCGGGCCACGGACCTCGGCGACGTGGCGCAGCGCGTCATCGCCCGCCTCACCGGGGTGCCCGCGCCCGGCGTCCCGGAGTCGGACACCCCGTTCGTGCTGGTCGCGCGCGATCTCGCGCCCGCCGATACGGCGCTGCTCGACCTCGAGAAGGTGCTCGCGCTGATCACGAGCGACGGCGGCCCCACCTCGCACACCGCGATCCTCGCCCGCGCGAAGTCGATCCCCGCCATCGTCGGCGTGAACGGGGCCCTGCAGCTCCGCGACGGCCAGACGGTGATCGCGGACGCG
>JAICSU010000022.1 GCA_025936735.1 Amnibacterium sp. | reverse complement strand
CACCTCGTCGAACACGTCCAGGATCGGGTTGAACCGGTCCGCGAAGTCCCGGAACCCGGCCTCGACCATCTCATCCGGCACCGGCGGGAACATCGCCACCGTCTTCCAGATCGACGACCCCGTGAACCCCGTCACCGTCGACACCCCGAGCGCCTTCGCCATCCGCGCGGTGTCCTTCAACTCCTCCGCCGCCCGCCGCCGCACCCCCTCCGGCTCCCCATCACCCCAGACCCGGTCCGGCACGATCCCCCGATGACGCGCATCGATCGGGTCGTCACACACCGCCTGACCCACCAGATGGTTCGAGATCGTCCACACCTGCAAGCCGTTCCTCTCCAGGATCGCCCTCCGGCCCGCCACATACTCCGCATCCGCATGGCGGGCGACGTCGAGGTGGTCACCCCAACAGGCGATCTCCAGACCGTCATACCCCCACTCCCCCGCCAGCCTGGCCACCTCCTCGAACGGCAGATCAGCCCACTGGCCGGTGAACAACGTGACAGGACGAGTCATGAGGTCTCCTTCGCGACCAGGGTGCGGAGCAGGGCGTGCTGCCGACGCAGCTGGTCGGCCGCGCGGCCGGTGGCGTAGTCACCTTCGTACTCGCTGCTGAGGAATCCGCTCCACCCGCGGCGCACGAGCACCTCGAGGAACTCGGCCCAGGGGATGTAGTGGTCCTGCAGCTCGTCGTCGATCTCGTAGAACTTCGCCTGCACGTGCACCACGTGCTGCAGCACGTCCTCGAGGTCGGACACCGGCACGACCGGGGTGATCGGCGGGCGCGCCGAGCCCCGGCCCATCCGGCTCGGCACCCCACCGCTCCGATGGTGCATGGACGTCTGGAAGACCCCGGTGTCCATCAGCAGCCCGAAGTGCTTCGTGCCGGTGCGCTCGATGAGGGCGATGTAGTCGTCGACCACCTTCGAGCGGATGACGCTCGGCCAGTGGATCTCGGGGCAGATGATCACGTCCTGCTGCTCGGCGAGGTCCAGCACGCGGAGCGTCGCCGGCTCCCAGACGGGATGCGGCTCGAGATCGGCGGTGACCACGCCGAGCTTCGGGCGCACGTACTTGAAGCCGAGCCGCGCCGCCAGCCGGATGTCCGTCTCGAGCTGCTGCACCGCCTCGTCCTCGGTGATGTCGCGGCCGGGGAAGCGGCGGTGGTCGACCCAGGAGCCGTAGCAGGTGGGAGTGAGGCCGAAGCGGTCGAGGCGCTCGAACCAGGCGTCGAGCCAGGCCGTCGGCGGGTTCGGGTAGTCCTCGATGTGCGCCTCGCCGAGGATCTCGAGGCCGGTCGCGCCGAGGTCGGCGACGTCCTCGATGCAGTCGTCGAGCGTCATGGTCACGCCGTACTCGCCGGTGTAGCTGTACAGGGAGACCCCGTACTCGAGCGATCCGCTCATCACGTCCTGGGTCAACGGGACACCACCAATCTGCGCTGCTCGGTCCACAGCGTCGGCTGCAGCTCCTCGGGGATGTAGGACATCTGGATCGCGAGCTCGGCCGCGACGTCGTGGAAGCCGATCGAGAGGGGCTGGTCGCGCCGCAGGCCGATCACCGCCGCCACGTCGACGGGCCAGCGGGCGGACTCGGAGGCGGCGATCTCGCGCAGCGGACCCCGCAGCTCCCCGATCGTCCAGTGCGCGTCCTCCGGCGCGAAGGTCTCGCCGTCGACGGTCACCGTGACGCCCTCGATGAGGCCGGCCCAGAGGCCGCGGTAGTAGGGCAGCCGGAGCCGCAGCTCGAAGCCGCCGGGGGTGTTCTTGAACCCCCTCGTCTGGATCATCGTGGTGTCGAGCATCGGACCTCCTCCTCGAGGGCCCGCGCGAAGCGGGCCGTGGTACGCAGCGCGGCCGGATGGCCGGGCAGGTTCAGGAAGCCGTGGTCGGCGGCGCGCGCCTGGCTGACCGCCACGTCCACCCCGGCGAGCGCGAGCTCCGCGGCGAACGCCTCGCCCGAGGCCCGCAGCCGATCCCTGCCCGCGTTCACGACGGTGGTGGCGGCGAGGCCGCGGAGGTCGTGGCCACCGGGGAATGCATAGGCCTCGGCCAGCAGGGCCGGGTCGCCGACGTAGTTCAGCGCGAGCACGCGCGGCCCCTCGCCGCCGTCGGCGTCGGCGTCGGCCCCGAGGACCGCACGGAGGTCGTCGCTCGGTGCGGGGAGCTCCGCGTGCAGCGCCGGGTAGCAGAGAAGCAGAGCGGCCGGCGCCGCCGTTCCCCGGTCCCGCGCCCGAAGCGCCGCGCTCGCGGCGAGGTTCCCGCCTGCGCTCGCGCCACCGATCGCGACACGCTCCCGGGTGCCGCCGAGCTCCCCCGCGTGCTCGAGCGCCCAGTCGAACGCGGCGAGCAGCTGCAGCGAGGCGACCGGGTAGTGCACGCGGGGCCCGGACGCGGCGATCTCCGCCTCGACCTGCGCCCTGGAGGGCACGTTCGGCCCCCGCCGGTCGTCCGGCAGCTCCAGCAGGAGGTCCGCCGGGGCGAGCGAGTAGCCGACGGAGACGACCGGGATTCCCCGCTCGGCGACGAGCCGGGCCGTCTGGTCGGCCTCGGGCATGTCGAGCGTGCCGCCGAGGAAGCCGCCACCGTGCGCCCACACGAGGACGGGGCCTGCCGGAACGGCCGCCGGGTAGATCCGGACGACGAACGGATGCCCCGCGGCCTCGAGTCCGACCTCGCGCACCGCCTGACCTGCGGTCATACCCGGCTGCCGGCCGCGGCGCGCACCTCGGCGCCGAGCCGGGCGGCGACGTCCCGCGCGCCCCGCACGGCGAGCGCCACCGAGGTGAGCGTGGGGTTGCAGGCGATCGCGGTCGGGATCACGTTGTTGCCCGCCACGTAGAGCCCGTCGACACCCCAGACCTCGCAGGTCGGCGAGCACACCGAGGTGCCGTCGTCGACCTCGCCCATGCGGGTCGTCCCCTGGTAGTGCAGCGAGGCGCCGGGCGACAGGACGATCGGGGCGTCCCCGATGAAGTCGCCGAGGGCGCGCGCGGCGCGCACGATCGTGGCCTTCGCCTGGTCGAACGTCGCGTGGTCCCGCTCGGTGAGCACGTAGTGGATCGTCGGCTTCGGCATGCCCCACTCGTCGGTCTCGTCGTCGGTGAACTCGATGCGGTCCTTCGCCTGGACGTCCTTGGCGCAGAACCAGCCGAGGCCGACGATCGTGCCGGGGGCCGGCTCGTCCTGGTCGACGAGCGGGATGGGTGACGCGTCGAGCTGCATCACCTGGCCGTGGAACGGGTGCTCGTCGGTGTAGGGCACCCAGGAGACCCCGCCCTCGCGGGCGATCGCCCCCGCGGGAGCGTCGTCCTGGTCCCGCACGTCGACGTCGCGCAGCCGCACCGCGAAGACGATCTGCGGCTGGTCGTTCAGGTACCGCCCGAGCGCCGCCGGCCGCACCCCGGAGGCGAAGAGCACCTGGGGCGTGCGGAACGCGTCCGCGGCCACGACCACGAAGCGGGCCCGGACCGTGTGCTCCGTGCCGTCCGTGCGGTCCTGGACGACGACGCCCGCCGCCCTGCCGTCCTCCACGAGCACGCGGGTGACCAGCGCCTCGGCCGTGAGCGTGAACCCCGGATTCGACCGGGTGACCTCGCCGAACACGACGTCGGGGCCGCTCCAGACCAGCTCGCCGTCGGCCCGGGTGTGGACCGCGAGGGGCATCGGGGCGACTCGACGGCCGGGCGCGCGGCCCTCGTCGAACTCGGCGGAGAGCCGGCGCCGGACCTCGTCGGCGTACGGCGCATCCGCGAACGGGTTCCGCGAGACGCCCAGCAGCCGCTCGCTCTCGTCGAGCAGCTGCTCCAGGTCGGGCAGGAAGCCGATGAGCTCCCCCTCGCCCGGCCGCGGACAGGCGCAGGTCCAGTGCGCGCCCATTCCGCCGACGTTGGTCGACATCGCGCCGGCAGGAAGGCCGTCCTCGCCCGGCAGCTGGAAGTCGCGCTCGAGCAGCTGGGTGCCGGGCCGGACGACCCGCTTGCTCGGGTCGGCGTAGCCGCGGGTGCCGGCGGTCTCGGTGTGCGGTCGCAGCCCCTCGGACCGGCGCTGCGCCTCGCGACGGGTGTCCTCGTCGACGATGTTCTTCACGTGGAGGCCCGGCGGGTCCGCGAGCTGCGGCCCCGCCTCGAACATCGCGATCGTGCGGCCCGATGCCTGCTCGCTGAGGATGCGCGCGTAGGCGGCGCCGGTCGGGCCGCTGCCGACGATGACGACGTCCACGTCGGTGGGGAAGGTCCTGCTCATGCTGCTCCGTCCGCTCCTCGCGGAGGCACATCCGCGGGCACCCGTTGATATTTGCAGAAAACCGACAAAAGTCAATCGGGGGCGCGCGCCGGCGCCCGCCTCCGTCTCGAACGACGCCGACCACGGCCGGTCCGCCGCTTCTGTGGATTCCGATCGCAGCCGGTAGGGTGTCGCGCGCCGGTGGATCCGCTCGCCGGCGGGGCAGCTGCAACGGCCGGGCCGGCGGACGGGAACGGGGACCATCCGCATGCCGAGACCCGACCGCCGGAGCCGCCGGATCGCCGCCGCGGTCCTGCGGCTGCGACCCGACGTCACGCCGCTGCGCATCTCCCGCGACTACCGTCTGCTGTACGCGTCGAGCGCGATCAGTCTGCTGGGCTCGATGGTGACGGCGGTCGCCGCGCCCTACCAGGTGAAGGTGCTCACCGACTCCCCGATCGCGGTCGGCCTCATCGGGATCGTCGAGCTGGCGCCGACCGTGGTGTTCGGGCTGCTCGGCGGCGCGATCGCGGACGTGCACGACCGCCGCCGCGTGCTCGTGCTCACCGAGCTCGGTGCTCTGCTCTGCTCCGTCCTCCTGATGGGCAACGCGCTGCTGCCGTCCCCGAACCTGCTGGTCGTCTACGTCGCCGCGGCCGGCGCCGCGACCGCGGCGGCCCTGCATCGGCCGAGCGCCGAGGCGATGCTTGCCCGGCTGATCCCGCCCGAGCACCAGGCCGCTGCGGCGTCGCTCCTCGGGCTGCAGGGCACCTTCGGGCAGATCGTCGGGCCGGCGCTCGGCGGTGTGCTCGCGGTCCTCGACCTCCCTCTCGCCTACGGCGTCGACGTGGCCACCTTCGTGGTCTCCGTCGTGCTGCTCCTGCGCCTGCGGCCCATGCGCGCGGCGGCCGAGGGCACGCGCGTGCGCCTCGGCGACATCGCGGAGGGCATCCGGTACGCCGCCTCCCGGCGCGACCTGCTCGGCACCTACCTGATCGACATCGCCGCGATGGCGTTCGCGATGCCGCAGGCGCTGTTCCCGTTCCTCACCGACAGCCTCGGCTTCCCGCAGGGTCTCGGCCTGCTCTACTCGGCGAGCGCGATCGGCAGCGCCGCCGTGACCCTCACGGGCGGCTGGATGCCGCGGGTGCAGCGTCACGGCCGGATGATCGTGCTCGCCGCGGCCGGCTGGGGCGTCGCGGTGACGGCCGCCGGCCTCGTGCCCGGCTACTGGGCGGTCGTCGCCTGCTTCGTGGTGGCCGGCGCGTTCGACATGGTGTCGGGCGTCTTCCGCGGCGCGATCTGGAACAGCACCATCCCCGACGCGCTCCGGGGACGGCTCGCGGGCATCGAGCTGCTCTCGTACACGACCGGTCCCACCCTGGGGAACGCGCGGGCGGGGCTCATGGCGGGGGTGCTCGGGATCCGGCCCACCATCGCGCTCGGCGGGGCCCTGTGCGTCGGCGCGGTCGGCCTGACCGCGCTCGCACTGCCGACGCTCTGGCGCGGACGGACGGATCCGGGCGGCGCGAACGCCGCCCTGACAGGAGGAGCGGCATGAGCATCGACCTGGGGTCCCTGCTCGCACGGATGACCTGGCGGGACAAGCTCGACCAGCTGCAGATCGTGTGGCGTCCCGATCCCGAGTCGCAGCGGGCGCTGGCGCGGCGCGGCGTCGGCTGCCTCTTCTGGCCGGGGAGCGCAGCAGCGACGAACGCGCTGCAGAGGATCGCGGTCGAGGAGAGCCCGCACGGGATCCCGCTGCTCGTCGGGCTCGACGTGGTGCACGGGCAGTTCACCGCCTTCCCCACCCCGCTCGCGCAGGCGAGCAGCTTCGACCCGGCCGCCGCGGAGCTCGATGCGCGCACGTCTGCCGCCGAAGCGCGCTCCGGGGGCGTGAACTGGACCTTGTCCCCCATGGTCGACGTCTCCCGGGATCCGCGGTGGGGACGGGTCGTCGAGGGATTCGGCGAGGACCCGTACCTCACGGCCACGTTCGGCGCCGCGAAGGTGCGCGGCTACCAGGGCGCCTCGCTCGCCGATCCGACCTCGCTCGCCGCCTGCCTGAAGCACTACGCCGGCTACGGGTTCGCGGAGGGGGGCCGCGATTACAACACCGTCGACATGTCGGAGCAGCGGCTGCGGAACGTCGTCCTGGAGCCGTTCCGCCGGGCGGTCGCCGAGGGGGCCGCGAGTGTCATGGCTTCGTTCAACACGCTCTCCGGTGTCCCGATGCACGCGAACCACCGGCTCCTCACGGACGTGCTGAAGCGTGAGTGGGGCTTCGAGGGGGTCGTCGTCGGTGACGCGGAGGGCGTGGCGCAACTCGTCCCGCACGGCGTCGCCGTCGACGCGGGCGACGCGGTGCGCCTGGCGATCGGCGCGGGGCTCGACGTGGAGATGGGCGGCAGCGTGCTGGATGCCGACGGCGAGCCGGCGGTCGGCCCCGCGGAGCTCGACCTGGCACGCGTCGACGACGCGGTGCTTCGGGTGCTCCGCCTGAAGGCCGCGCTCGGTCTGTTCGCGCACCCGTACGTGGACGAGGCGGCCGAGCGCAGCGCCCCGACGGCCGAGACACGTTCGGCGGCGCGGACCGCCGCCGAACGCTCGATCGTCCTCCTGAAGAACGACGAGGACGTCCTGCCGATCTCTGCAGACACCCGCCGCATCCTGCTGACCGGTCCCTACGGGACGAGCACGGACCACCTGGGCGCGTGGGTGCAGCACTTCGCCGCGCGGGCGGGATCCCTCGACGACGCGGTGCGCGAGGCGTTGCCCGATGCCACGATCACCGTGCTGCCGGGCGCCGAGTTCCTCGCGACGGCTCCCGCACTGCCGGACGCCCTGCGCGGGGCGACGGAGCACGACCTCGTGGTCGTCGCCGTGGGCGAGCCGAGCCTCCTCTCCGGCGAGGCCGCGTCCCGCAGCGACCTGACGCTGCCGGGCGACCAGGAGCGGCTCATCCACATGGTCGCCGACAGCGGCGTGCCGTTCGTCGTCCTGGTGCTGTCCGGGCGTCCCCTCGACCTCAGCGGCTGGTTCCACCGTGCGCCCGCCGTGCTGCACGCGTTCCACCTCGGCCTGGAAGGTCCGGCGGCGCTGGCCCGGGCGCTCTCCGGCGCGGTGAACCCGGGAGGCCGCCTGCCGATGTCGTTCCCGCGAACGGTCGGCCAGGTGCCCGTGCACCACGACCACGAGTCGACCGGGCGCCCGGCCCGTACGGGCGGCCGGATCGGCTTCGATCCGGCCGACGTCGCGATCGTCGGCCCGAACAACACCGACGACCACTTCACCTCGAAGTACCTCGACCTGCCGCTCGGCCCGCTGCTGCCCTTCGGGCACGGCCTCTCCTACACGAGCTTCTCCCTCGGATCGGCGTCCCTCGACGCGGCCGAGGTACCGCTCGCGGACGTGCTGGGCGGCCACCGGGTCGTCGTGACCGTCGAGGTGAGGAACGTCGGGGACCGCACGGGCGACGACGTGGTGCTCGTGCAGGTGCGGGACCACGTCGCCTCGATCGCCCCGGCGGTCGAACGCCTCCGTGGCTTCGACCGGGTGACGCTCGCGCCCGGGGCGGCGGCCACGCTCCGCTTCGAGCTCGGCGCGGAGGATCTCGGCTTCTGGACGAACGATCCGGCCGGCCGTTTCGTGGTCGAGCCGGGCGACTTCACGATCACCGTGACGGACGGCACGACAGCGCTCGACCTTCGCCTCCGCCTGATGTGACCGCGGGGCGCCGATCGCAGCATGGTCTGCTCAGCCGGCGAGGCACGTCATCCGCCGGTCACCACCCGCTGCGGGTCGGGGTGTGGCCCTTGCGTGCGTCGTCCGGCATCGCCATCTCGGCGCGGAGCCCGAGCAGCCGGACAGGACGACCGGGCTCGATCCGCCCGACGAGGCGGATGGCCTCCTCGATGACCGCCTCGCGGTCCGATGTCGCGGCGATCCTCCGCGTGAACGTCTTGTCGCTGAACGGCGCGTACCGCACCTTCACGCCGAGTCCGACGACCGGCCGGCCCTCGGCGGCCACGTCGTCGAGCACCTGGTCGAGCATGAGGCGGGCCGCGCGCTCGATGTCCGCCACCTCGGCGAGGTCCTGCTGGAAGGTGGTCTCCCGGCTGTGGTTCCGCGCGACGAACGGGGTGTCGTCGACGGTCGACGGCCCCTCGCCGCGAGCGAGCTCCGCGTACCAGGGGCCCATTCGCGGGCCGAACTCGGTCGCGAGCACGTCGAGGTCCGCCGACGCGAGCTCGGCGACGGTCCGGATGCCGAGCTTCGCGAGTCGCGCGGACACCTTCGGCCCGACGCCCCAGAGCTCGATGGTGGGCCGCCCGCCCATGACCCCCATCCAGTCGTCCCGGGTGAGCCGGAACACCCCGCGCGGCTTGCCGAAGCCCGTCGCGACCTTCGCCCGCACGAGCGTGTCGCCGATGCCGACGCTGCAGTGCAGGCGCGTCCGCGCGAGCACGGCGCCCTGGATCGCGCGGGCGTACCCCTCGGGATCGTCCGTCGTCACGCCGACGAACGCCTCGTCCCAGCCGAGCACCTGCACCGTCGCACCGCGCTGCGCGCGCAGTGCCGCCATCACCTCCGTGGAGGCGGCCTCGTACTCCTCGCGGTCGACCGGCAGGAACACGGCGTCCGGGATCTTGCGGGCGGCGAGTCGCAGCGGCATGCCGGACCCGACGCCCTTGAGGCGCGCCTCGTAGGAGGCCGTCGACACCACCGCCCGCTCGGTCGGGTCGCCGCGGCCGCCGACGATGACCGGCCGGCCCGCCAGGTCCGGGTGCCGCAGCACCTCCACGGCGGCGACGAACTGGTCGAGGTCGACGTGCAGCACCCAGCCGCGAGCGTCTCCCATGGCACGAGTCTGCTCGTTCTCCGACCACGACGTCGTGCTGAGTCCCAGCGGGAAGGGCGGTCAGCGCAGCGCGCGGTACCGGAAGTCGCGGAAGCGGACGGATCCGGAGCCCGCGGCGAAGAGCGCGGGGCGGAGGCTCAGCAGGTCGCCGATCGTGTTCGCGTGGTAGCCGGAGGCCTCGAACCGCACGGCATGACGCACCCACTCGCCGCCCGGCCGGCGGTAGAAGAAGGTGACGATGTGCCGGTCGTTCTCGATCCGCAGATCGAGCGAACGGACCGCGGGCGCCGGCTCCTGCCAGTGGCTCGGCTTCCCGCCGGAGTAGGTGCGCATCCGCGCGCCGTCGATGCCCATGCCGAGGAACAGAGCGCTGTTGAAGAACAGCAGCAGGCCGCCTTCGACATCGCCTTCGAGCTCGACGGAGACGGAGACCTCGTAGGCGTGGTCACCGGCGAGCACGGTGAGCGGCGAGGCGTCGGCGGGCGAGGTGCCCTTGCCGGCGAGCAGCAGCCCGTCGCCGTCGAACCGGACCCGGTCGAGCTCGCCTCGGGCCGGCGCGTGGAACGCCCACTGGGCGCCGAGGCGCGGTCCGGGGAAGCCGTCCGAGAGAGGCGCCCCGTGCTGCTGCCCCGGGAGGGCGATCGGCTTCCGGAGCGGAGCGGAGAGATCGGGCGTCGGGGCACGGAGCCAGCCGTCCTCGGTCCACTCGACGGGCTCGAGCAGCACCTGCCGGCCGAGCGTCCGGTAGCCGTTCTCGTAGGCGTGCGTGACCATCCACCAGTCGCCGCCCGGACCCTCGACCACCGTGGCATGGCCGCGTGACCACCACGGCTCGTCGGCGCTCCAGGTGCGGGCGATCGGGTTGCCCGGGTCGTGCTCCCAAGGACCGTGGACCGACCGCGACCTCGAGACGGTCACCATGTGGCCGGTCGGCGGCCCCGCCGTGCCGCCGACCGCGCTGACCAGGTAGAACCAGCCCGCACGACGGAACAGCTTCGGCCCCTCGAGCGCGTAGGACTCGGTCACCCAGTCGTCCGGGTACCGCCAGCCCTCGTAGACCTGCTCGATCGGCCCGTCGGTGGCCAGCCCGTCGTCGGTCAGCCGCACCCGGCTACCCCGGCTCAGGAACAGGTACCGCTTCCCGTCCTCGCCGACCACATGTCCCGGATCGATGTACGTCTCGATGCCGAGATCGACCGGCTCGCTCCACGGGCCCGCCATGGACGGCGCGGTGATCACGAAGATCCGTGGCGTCGTGCCGAATCCCTCCGCCCACGGGGCGGGGATGAACGGGATGTAGATGAAGTAGCGGTCGCGGTGCTTCACGATGTCGACCGCGAACGTCACCGCGATCGGCCGTTCGAGCGCGAACCCGATGGGCGTCCAGTTGACGAGGTCCCTCGAGTGCAGGATCGGCAGTCCGGGCGCGGCCTCGAACGAGGACCACGTGAGGTAGTAGTCGTCGCCGTCCTTCAGGATCGAGGGATCGGGATGATCGCCCGCGAGGATCGGGTTCCGGTACGTGCCGTCGCCGAGGTCCGCGATCCGCGCGCCCTCGTGCCCCGTCCCCCAGTCGCTCACGTCGCTCCTTCACTCGTTCGTGGAGCACTTCGGCAGGCCACCAGCGCTTCAGCAGGCTGCTGGTGCACAAGGAGCCTGCCGAGGCGACAGCAGCCTGCCGAAGTGCTGGTGGAGAAGCTCAGCCCCGGCCGTGCTGCGCGTACGGGTTGAGCAGCGCGTCCTTGATCTCGTCCGGCACGCCCTCCTCCGTCGCCGAGGGGCCGTCGGCCGGCGGGAACGACTCCGTCATCGACATCGGCATCGCGCTGTTCCGGTAGAAGTTGTTCGAGCCCTGCGACGGCTTCCAGGTGTTCGCCTGCCAGTCCGGCACGTAGTTGCGGTAGCCGCCCGTGTTCATCTCGATCCGCAGGCTCGAGGGCTCCCGGAAGTAGAGGAAGTTCTGCTCGCCGATCCCGTGGATGGAGGGGCCGTACTCCATCGGGGTGCCGTTCTCCATGAGCACGTCGGCGGCCTGCAGGAGGTCCTCGCGCTGGTCGACCCAGAACGCGTAGTGGTTCACGCGGCCGGCGCGGGTGGAGCCGTCGAGCACGACCCCGAGGTCGTGCGACTTCTCGTTCGTGGTGAGCACGCTGAACACGGAGATGGGCGCCTCGTCGAGGACGGTGCGGGCCATGAAGCGGAACCCGAGCACCTCGGTGTACCAGTCGACGAGGGCGTCGACGTCGCGGGCCGCGATCGTGACATGGTCGAGCTGGCGCGGGGCGCCGATGTGGCGGCTGCGGCGGGAGGGCCGGTCCGGGTAGATCGAGGCCTCGTCGCCGGTCGCCTTGTAGTGCTCGGCGTCCCAGTGCAGCGTCATCGAGTGGCCCTGCGGGCCGACGAAGCGGTAGGCGCGGCCGATGCCCTGACCGTCGAACCACTCGCCCGTGATGCCCTTCGCCTCGACCGCCTTCGCGGCCTCCTCGAGGGCCTCGGCGCTCGAGGTGCGCCACGCCATCGTGTCGAGGGCGGGCTCGGCGCCCGGCTTCACGATCACCGAGTAGCGGTAGTAGTCGCCCCAGCAGCGCAGGTAGACGTCCTCGCCGATGCGGTCGACGACGGTCAGCCCGACCTGCTCCTCGTAGAACCTCACCGACGCCTCGACGTCGGGCGTGGTGATCGCCACGAACGAGAGGTGGGAGAGCAGCTTGATCATCGTCGATCCTTCCGGACGGTCGTTCTCGGGTCTGATCAAGGGTGAAGGGCCGACGATCATCAGGGAAGACGGGATCGACGATCCCCACCATCACTTCTCGTGATGCCCATGGCTGCGCCGCCGAGCACCACAGCAGGACATCTCGGCTTCAGCAGGACGAGAACACCGATTTCGTCCTGCTGAGGTGGATTCGTCCTGCTGAGGCGCTCGTCCTGGCCGGCGGTGTCACCTGGGCTTATCAGATCGGCTGATGCGCGGCATAGCCGAGACCATCTGGACTGATGCCGATCGCTCCCGCAGCATGGGACGGACCGCCGGAGCCGGCAGCTGAAACGGAGCGACGATGCCCCTCGACCACGACGTGCTTCCTCCGTTCGCGCTGGTGCGCGTGCGGCGCGGCCCCGGCGCCGCCCCGGAACCGGCGGTGCTCGCGGACGGCCGTGTGCATCCGCTCGACCTCGCTGCGCTCGGCGCCACCTCCATCAACGACGTCTTCGAGCGCTGGGGCTCGCTCGAGCCGTCGGTTCGCGCGGCGGCGACGGCCGACGCCGGCCTCGCCCTCGACGACGTGGTGCTCACCGCACCCGTCGAGCCGCGCCAGGTCTTGCAGACCGGCGCGAACTACCGCACCCACGTGATCGACCTCGAGGTCGGGCACATGCGGCCCGACGACCCGCTCACGAAGGAGCAGGCGCGCGAGGAGTCCGAGCGGATGATGGACGAGCGGGCCGCGCACGGCGAGCCCTACTTCTTCCTCGGCCTGCCGCAGACCGTCGTCGGCGAGGACCAGCCCCTGGTGCTCCCGGCGTACAGCGATCGCAACGACTGGGAGCTCGAGCTCGCCGCGATCATCGGCACGACGGCGTTCCGCGTCTCCCGGGAGGACGCGCTCGACCACGTCTGGGGCTACACGATCGTCAACGACATCACGACGCGCGACCTCGTGTTCCGGCGGGACATGCCAGCGATCGGCACCGACTGGTACCGGGCGAAGAACGCGCGCGGCTTCAACCCGGCCGGCCCGTTCGCCGTGCCGCGCAGCGAGCTGCCGCCCCCCGACGGGTTCGCCCTGCGCCTCGACGTGAACGGCGAGACGATGCAGGACGCGACGAGCGACGACCTGCTCTTCGACCTCTCGGCGCTGATCGCGGGGGCGTCCCGGATCCTGCCGCTGCTGCCCGGGGACCTGCTCTTCACGGGCAGCCCCGCCGGGAACGGCCAGGCACGGGGGATCTTCCTGAAGCCGGGCGACGAGATGGTCGGCTCGATCACCGGCCTCGGCACCCAGCGGGTCGCCTGCATCGCGGAGGAGGCGGGACGATGACCGAACGACCGACGACGGACCCGGCCCGGCTCGACCGGACCGACCCCGCCACCGAGATCGCTCGGGCGGCCGAGGCCTACCGCAACTGGGGCCGCTGGGGCGAGGACGACCGGCTCGGCACCGCGAACCTGATCACGGACGCCGACCGCGCGTCGGCAGCCGGGCTGGTCCGCCGCGGCAGGGCCTTCAGCCTGTCGCAGCGCTTCGACACGAACGGCCCGCAGAACGGCTGGCGCCGGCGCTTCAACCCCGTGCACACGATGCTCGACACCGGCAGCGACGCCGAGCTGGGGACCCAGGGCTTCCCGCACGGCATCGGCGGCGCGGACGACGTGGTGTCCATGCCGCTCCAGGCATCCACACAGTGGGACGGCCTCGGCCACATCTTCGACCACGGCAAGGCCTGGAACGGGCGCTCCGCCGGCCGAACCGTGACCAGCGAGGGCGACCAGGTCACCGGGATCGAGCACATGGCCGCCGTGCTCACGGGACGGGGCGTGCTCCTCGACGTGGGCCGGCACCTCGGTACGGACGGCGAGCTGCCCGACGCCTTCGCGATCACCGCGGAGCACCTCGATGCGACGATCGCCGCGCAGGGACCCAGCGCGCAGGTGCGCCGCGGCGACCTCATGCTGGTCCGCACCGGCCGGCTCACCCGCGCCCGCCGCGAAGGCTGGAACGGCTACGCCGGCGGCCCGAGCGCCGGCCTCTCGGTCACCACCGCCGGCTGGCTGCACGAGCACGACGTCGCTGCCGTCGCGACCGACACGTGGGGCTTCGAGGTGCGGCCGAACGAGTTCGACGAGGCCTTCCAGCCGCTGCACCAGATCGCCATCCCGAACATGGGCCTCACGATCGGCGAGCTCTGGGACCTCGACGAGCTCGCGGCGGACTGCGCCGAGGACGGCGTCTGGGAGTTCCTGCTCGTCGCTGCTCCCATCCCCTTCACCGGCGCGGTCGGCGCCCCGGTGAACCCCATAGCCCTCAAGTGATCGCCCGGATGCGATAGGAGCATCGAATGACCGCAGTCCGATCCGTGGGCGTCGTCGGCACCGGCTTCGCCGGCGCCGCGGCCGCCATCCTGCTCGCCGAGGCGGGCGTGGAGGTCGACCTCTTCGACGCGAAGACCGACGTCGGGGCCCTCGGCTCCGGCATCACCATCCAGGGCAACGCGTGCCGCGCGCTCGTGCGCCTCGGCGTGTGGGACGAGGTGCGGCAGCACTCCTACCCCTTCGAGGAGCTGGGCCTGCGGGCGCCGGACCCCGCTGCGACCGTGATCGCCGTGATCCCCGACGTGAAGACGGGCGGCCCCGACCTGCCGGCCACGATCGGCATGTACCGCCCCGACCTCGCCCGCATCCTGGTCGAGCGCGCCGAGGCGCTCGGTGCGCGCATCCACTGGGGGGCGAAGGTCGAGAACCTCAGCCAGGGCGACGACGACGTGGAGCTCGTCTGGCAGGACGCCGACGGCCTTCAGCGCCGGCGCTTCGACCTGGTGATCGGCGCCGACGGGCTGCACTCGACGGTCCGCGCGCTGCTCGGCATAGACGTGCAGCCCCGACGCAACGGCATGGGCATCTGGCGGGCGTTCGTGCCCCGTCCCGCCGAGGTGACGCGGACGGACCTCGTCTACGGCGGCCCCTGCTACATCGCCGGCTACTGCCCGACGAGCGAGGACCGCATCTACGCCTACCTCGTCGAGGACGCGCAGGACCGCACCACGCTGCCCCCCGAGGAGCAGGTCGCCACGATGCGCCGGCTCGCGGACGCGTACCACGGGCCGTGGGACGAGATCCGCGCGTCCCTCGGCGAGGACTCCCGCGTCAACTACACCTGGTTCACCGAGCACCTGATCGACGGGCCGTGGAACCGGGGCAGGGTCGTGGTCATCGGTGACGCCGCTCACAGCTGCCCGCCCACCATCGCGCAGGGGGCGGCGATGTCCCTCGAGGACGCCCTCGTGCTCGTCGAGCTGCTCGTCGCGGCGGACGCCGTCGACGACGGGCTCTGGCAGCGGTTCTCGGAGCGACGGCTCCCGCGGGCCCGCACCGTGGTGGAGGCGTCGTCGCAGCTCGCGAACTGGCTGCTCGCGCACGACCGGGACGCGGACGTCCCCGGTCTCGTCCGGCGCGTCGCGACCCTGGTGGGGCAGCCGGCATGAGCGGCGACAGGAGCCGCCCGGTCGTGGACGTGCACGCGCACGTGCTGCTGCCCGCGCTGCAGGGCCTGGTCGCCGAGCGCGACCCGGCCGGGTTCGCCGCCGCGCAGGAGCTCGACCAGCGCCGCCAGGGGTCCGAGTCGAGCGCGGTGTCGGGCGCGATGATCCGCGAGCGGTTCGAGCGCCTCACCGTGCTGCCGCGCCGGCTCGCCGACATGGACGCGACGGGCGTCGATGTGCAGCTCGTGTCGCCGTCGCCGTCGCACTACTACCCCTGGGCGGACCGTGCCCTCGCCGAGGACGTCGCGCGCGCGGCGAACCGTGCCACCGCCGAGCTCGTGGCGCAGGCGCCCGACCGGCTCGTCGGGCTCGGCCTCGTCGCGCTGCAGCACCCCGACCTGTGTCCCGCCCTGCTCGACGACGCGCTCGAGCAGGGCCTCGCCGGCGTGGAGATCTCGTCGTTCGCGCCGGGCGTCGAGCTGTCCGACGAGCGGCTCGACCCGTTCTGGGCGCGGGCCGCGGAGACGGGTGCGCTGCTGTTCCTGCATCCGTTCGGCTGCAGCCTCGACGAGCGGCTGGACCGGTACTACCTCTCGAACACCGTGGGCCAGCCGGCCGAGAACGCGGTCGCGCTCTCCCACGTGATCTTCGGCGGCGTGCTCGACCGCCATCCGGGCCTGCGGATCCTCGCGGCCCACGGCGGCGGGTACCTGCCGACGGCGATCGGACGAAGCGATCACGCCTGGCGCACGCGCCCCGACGCGCGCTCCTGCGCGGCGCCGCCCTCGTCGTACCTGCGCCGCCTCTGGTTCGACTCGTTGACCCACTCCCCCGAGCAGCTGCGAGCGCTCGTCGCCGTCGCGGGAGCGGACCGGGTGGCGCTCGGTTCCGACTACCCCTTCGACATGGGGAGCGAGGATCCGCTCGCCGCGGCGCGCGAGGCCGGCCTCGAAGCGGGCGACCTCGACTCGGTGCTGCGCGGCACCGCAGCGGGCCTGCTCCCGGCCCGCATCGGAGCCCGCTGATGCGGCTCGCGCGATGGCTGCAGGACGGCCGGGCCCACGACGGGATCGTCGTCGGCGAGCGGCTCGTCGACCTGCCGGGCGGGGCGACGACGCTCGACGTGATCCGCGACGGCCTGGACCGAGCGCGCGAGCTCGGAGAGCGGCTCGCTGCATCCGCCCCGACGAACGCTCCGGCGATCGGATCCGTCCCGCTGCTCGCACCCGTCGTTCCCCCCTCGGTGCGGGACTTCGTGGCGTTCGAGGAGCACGTGGAGGGCATCGCGGTCAGCGTGGATGGCCGGGTCGGCGGCGTGGAGCCGGTCTGGTACGAGGCGCCGCGGTTCTACTTCACGAACCCGCACTCGTTGCTCGGCAGCGGCGAGGCCGTCGTGCCACCCGCGACCGAGCGGCTCGACTTCGAGCTCGAGGTCGGTGCGGTCATCGGCGGCGTCGAGGGGAGCGATGGCCGCAGCCTCACCTCTGAGGAGGCGCAGGATCACCTGTTCGGCTTCACGATCTTCAACGACTGGTCGGCCCGCGACCTGCAGTCGCGTGAGCAGCGGGTGCCGCTGGGGCCGTGCAAGGGCAAGGACTTCGGCACGACGCTCGGACCGTGGATCACGACGGTCGACGAGGTCGCCGACCGCTTCGACGGCGACGGCTTCCTCGATCTCGAGATGACGGTCGCCGTCAACGGGACCGAGATCGGCCAGGACACGCTCGCCGACATGGGCTGGCCGTTCCGGGACCTCGTCGCGTACGCCTCGCGCAACAGCCGCGTCGTGCCCGGGGACGTGCTCGGGTCCGGGACGGCGGGCAGCGGCTGCCTCGGCGAGCTGTGGGGGCGCAACGGTGGATTGATGCCGCCGCCCCTCCAGCCGGGCGACGAGGTCGTCATGACGGTCGAGCGGCTCGGATCGATCGCGAACCGGGTCGGCGAGCCGATCCAGGTGCCGCTCATCCCGACAGCGCGGCGGCGACCCGGGTCCCCGGCAGCGCGGCGCCGGGCCGCGGCGTCCTGAGGATCGCTCAGCCGCGGCCGAAGCGGAGGAACTGCTCCCGCATCCACACGTGGGACGGGTCCTCCGTGTGCATCGGGTGCCACCACAGCGCCCCGGCGAGCCGGACGACGTCGAACGGGGGCTCCAGCACACGCAGCTCTCGTCCCACCACGAACCGCTCCGCGACCTTGCGCTGCACCATCCCGATGCGGTTCGTGCCCATGAGGAAGAACGGCAGGACGAGGAATCCCTCGACCACCACGTCGATGCGCGGCTCGATGCCGATCATCTGGAGCTGGCGCCCGGCCGGGGTGAAGGCGCTGCGGCTCTGATACGTGAAGACCCACGGCAGGTCGCGCAGGTGATCCATGGTCAGCTCGTCGCCGACGTCGGGGTTGTCGGCGGCGACGAGGCACACCCACTCGTCCTCGTAGACGTCGAGGCAGGGCAGGCCGGTGGCGAAGCCGTGCGGCAGCAGCATGCCGTCCACGGTGCGCAGGGAGTTCATCGGGTCCTCGACGATCGCGGGCGAGTGGTAGACGAACCGGAACCGCACGTTCGGAGCCTCCTCCCGCACGCCGGTGGCGACGGCGGCCCCGACCGTGGCGAACGCGTAGTCCGATCCATAGACGGTGAACTCGCGCGTGGAGGTCGACGGATCGAAGGTCGCCTCGTTCGCGAACACCTTGCGCGCCGCGTCGAGCGCGATGGCGGTCTGCTCGCCGAGGCGCGCGGCGAGCGGGGTCAGCCGGTACGTGTTCCCGTCGCGGGTGAGGAGGGGATCCCCGAAGTGCACACGCAGGCGCGCGAGCGAGGCGCTGAGCGCCGGCTGGCTGAGCTGCAGCTTCTCGGCCGCTCGGGTGACGCTGCGCTCCGTGAGGAGAGCGTCGAGCGCGACGAGCAGGTTGAGCTCGAGCCGTGCCATCGGCGTCTTCGCCATCGTGCGCCCCTTCGAGGCGTCATCAGCCGGATCGATCGCCGATGACCCCGTGGTCGCCGATCGTAGCCCTTCCCCTACGGAGCACCGCATCACGTCATCAACGCAACGGATACCGAGGACCGCAGGGGGCTGCCCGCATCGGACGATCCTGCCCGAGGTGGGGAGGGGGCAGTAGCGCATGTCCTGCACCGAGCGCATCCTCGATGCATGGACGGCGGGCCCGGTGCGGGTGGGGTCGGATGACCGGCAGGCTCCACGGCAGAGTGGTGGTCGTCACGGGCGCCGCCCGCGGAATGGGCCGCGCGGACGCCGAGCTGGCCGCCGCGGAGGGCGCCGTGGTCTGGGCCACCGACGTGCTGGACGCCGAAGGGCGCCGCATCGAGCGCGAGGGCATCACCTATCGCCACCTCGACGTCACCGACGAGAGCGGATGGGCGACGCTCGCTCAGGAGGTGCGCGACCGTGACGGCCGGATCGACGGCCTCGTGAACAACGCCGGCATCGCCTCCCGCGACCGCCTGCCCCACGTGGACCTCGACGCCTGGCATCGCGCGCTGGACGTCAACGTGACGGGCCCGCTGCTCGGCATGCAGACCCTGCGCCCGCTCATGGGACCGGGTGCATCGATCGTCAACGTCGTCTCGATCGCCGCTCTCGGCGGGCATGTGGCCGCGGCCTACACCGCGAGCAAGTGGGCCCTTCGCGGGCTATCGCGCGTCGCGGCCCTCGAGTTCGGTGATGCCGGCATCAGGGTCAACGCGGTCTTCCCCGGCCTCGTGGACACGCCGCTCATGGCGTCGGCGTCGCCCGCGTTCGCCGCTGCCGCCGTTGCGGAGACGCCGCTCGGACGATCGGGGACGCCCGGCGACGTCGCTCCCCTGGTGGTCTACCTGCTGTCTCCGGAGTCGTCGTTCGTGACGGGAGCCGAGATCGCGGTCGATGGGGGCCTCACGTCCCACGTCTCGCACAAGCGCATCGCGGACGCGATCCGCACGAGTACGACCTGAGCGCACCATGCCGGGTCTCAGGACCACCGATGCGATCACCCGCCACAGGGGGCCCCAGCCCCGGTGCCGTTGGAACGGGAGCTCGAAGGCGGCGGCGAACAGCCGGGCGAAGCACACGGTCGCCGGCACGAGCACCGCGGTGAGCAGGAGGAAGGTCGGCGCGCCGGGCGGGACCCGGCCGAGCACGAGCCCGTACGAGACGGCGATCACGATCGGCGCGTGGGTCAGGTACAGGCTGTAGGAGAACGATCCGAGGCTGCGCAGCGGGCGGACGTCCAGAACGCGCACGAGGGAGCGAGGCCGGGACGTCGCGACGGCGGCGAGCACGCACGCGATCGCGGGTCCCCAGGCGAGATCGACCCAGAACAGGTTGTCGAGCGCCCACGTCGAGCCCTTGGCGACGATGAGTGCGACCACCGGAACCGACGCGGCCACCCCGAAGGCGGCCCAGGGCCGGGACCGGATGCGCTCCCCCGCCGTGACGATCCCCGCCGCGAGCACTCCGATCGCGAACAGCACGGCGAGGTCCGGGGTGAAACTCAGCACCGCCTGACGCCAGAGCGCGACGTGCTGCCCGAGCACGCCGACGGTCACCACCACCGCGGCCACCAGGCCCACCATCGCGGCGCCGCCCAGTCGCCGGACGAGCAGGAGCAGCACGGGCAGCAGGACGTAGAGCTGCGCCTCGATCGCGATCGACCAGAACGCCCGGTTCGGGATGGCGGCCGGAACCGCGTCCTGTACGAGCAGGGCGTAGACGACGACCGACCGGCCGTCCGGGCGGGCCAGACCGGGCTGCGCGAGCACGAACCAGGTCATCCCGAGGCTGAACGCGAGCGCGGCCCAGTAGGGAGGCAGGATGCGCCACGCCCGGCGACGAGCGAACGCCGCGATCGAGCGGAACCGCCACCCCGAGCGCGCGGGCGCGAGGCCGAGCGAGAAGCCGGACAACACGATGAACACCACCACCGCGAACCGTCCATAGATGAACTCCCCCGCCCAGAACGGGGCTCGATCGACCGGGTAGCCCGGCCAGGCGCGCAGGAAGATGTGGTTCAGCACCACGAACAGCGCCGCCAGGCCTCGGATGCCGTCCAGGCCGGCGATCCGGCCCGGAGGCGCCGCGGCGGGCAGCGCCGCCTCATCGACGCCCCGCTGCTTGGCGGGGTCGCTGCATGCACCCGGCGGGCGCGACAGCCGAGGACCCACACGAGGTCATACGCTGTGGAGGCCGGGATGGTTCACTCCGCAGGAGGCCCCGGAGACGGCCAGGCCTTCGCTAACCGACCGCGGGCACCCCGACCGTCGCCGGCGCAGCATCCGCCCCCACGGGAGCGAGCCGGGCCTCGAGCTTCTGGATGTAGAGGCGGAAGGAGCGCTCGAGGTCGAACGCGGGATTCAGGAGGAACTGGATCTCGAGCCCGTCCATGGCGGCGAGGAGGCATTCCGCCTCGTTGTCGATCTCGCCCTGGGACATCGTCCGGAACGATCCCTCCAGCACGCCTTCGGCGAGCAGGTCGCGCAGATGCGAGAGGGTCGAGGTGTACCGCTCGACCATGAAGTCGTGCGCCGGGTGCTCGGGGGACGCCGCGGTCTCGGCGGCCATGGTGATGTAGAGCTCGAGGAACCCCCGGTGCTCCATGTGGAATTCCATCAGCCGGCCGAAGCCCTCGAGGCGGTCCCGCCCTCTCGCCTCGGCGCCGATGACGCCCTCGGTCAGGAACGACCAGTGCTGCAGGACGGCGATCAGCAGCTGCTCCTTGGAGCCGAAGAGCTTGGTGATGGCCCCCGCCGTGAGCCCGACCGTCTCCGCGACCTGCTGGAGGGTGCCGCCCTTGTAGCCGTTGCGGCCGAACACGTCGACGGCGGCACCGACGATCTTCGCCCGACTCTCGATCCCGGTCCGGTAGGGGCCGCGTCGGTTCACCTTCGGCACCTCCCCACCATAGAGAAGAGGTGCAGGGCGGTCGACGGCGGTCACGGCTGCTGCTCGAGGGCGCGAAGGATCCGCACCTCCATCTCGTGCAGGATCTCGCGCGGGTCGAAGTCGGTCACGATGCTGTGCGGACCCGTGGGATCGGGCACGAACGCCGTCCGTCCCTCATCCGTGCCCGTGGGCACGACGGTCACGCGGCCTCGAGCCAGCGTGAACAGCCGAGGCGCGGCGCAGAGGAGCACGGCGACCACGTCGTGGGGCACGCTCGGTCGCCCGGAGAAGTCCTGGTACTGCCTCACCTCGGCAGCGGTGAGGGCGCCGAGGTCACCGCGCCGCGCCAGGTCGTCCACGAACTCGGGCCGCACCTCCACCCGCTGGGTCTGCTCCAGACCGACGACCCGCACCCGTGCGTCCGCGGCGAAGACCGCGTGGGCGGACGCCGCATCCGACCGCAGGTTGTGCTCGGCCGCTCCGGACGCGAAGTCCCCGCCCATGAGAATCAGGTCGTGCGCTCCCGCGCCGGGGTGGTGGAGCGCCGCGGCGAGGTCGGTCAGCGGCCCGATCCCGATCACGGCCGACGCGGTCGCCAGCACCCCCGCGGCGTCCAGCCGGTCGCCGACCGTCTCACCGGTGACGTCGCCGAAGAGCCTGCCCTCGTGGCCGGCCCACCACACCGCTCGACCGGATGCCGGAGCGCCGAGGCCCGGCACGACGGGAACGTGCGACGCCCCGGCCAGCCGAAGCGCCTTCGCCGCCATCCGCGCTCGGTGCACCGTGTCGCCGTACACCGTCGTGACGGCGACGAGTTCGAGCTCAGGAGAGCCGAGCACGGTCAGCAGCGCCAGGAGGTCGTCGACGTCGGTACCGATGTCCGTGTCGAGGGCGACCCGTTTCACCGACACGTCAGCTCCTCGTTCAGGGTCAGCCCTTCAGCCCGCTCATCGCGATGCCCTGCACGAACTGCCGCTGGAACACCGCGAAGACGGCGACCATCGGCAGCGTCGCGATCACCGATCCGGCGAGCAGCACGCTCCACGAGGTCTGGTTCTTCATCACGAACATGGCGAGACCCAGCGGAGCGGTGAACTTGTTCGGGTCCGAGATGATGATGAGCGGCCAGAGGAAGTCCTCCCAGGCGGCCATGAACGTGAAGATCGCGGTCGCGGCGAGCACGGGCCGGCAGAGCGGCAGGACCACCTGCGCGTAGATCCGGAACTCGGAGGCGCCGTCGATCCGGGCGGCGTCGAGGAGCTCGTCGGGGATCGACACCATGTACTGGCGGAGCAGGAAGATGCCGAACGCGCTCACGCACCCCGGCAGGATCAGGCCCTCGTAGGAGTCGAGCATCCCGTGCCCGCCGGCACCGAACAGGTCGTTCCCGCCGAACAGGGGGATGTGCTGCAGGATCAGGTAGTTCGGGATCATGGTGACCTGCGGCGGCACCATCATCGTCGCGAGGAACAGCAGGAATATGGCGCTGCGGCCCGGGAACCTGCGCTTCGCGAAGACGTAGGCGGCGAGCGAGTTGCAGAACAGCTGCAGCACCGTGACCGAGATGGACACGAATGCGCTGTTCAGGAACCAGACCCCGGCCTGCGCGCCGCCGGCGCCGAAGAACTGCTTGTAGCCGTCGAGCGTCGGATGGGCCGGGATCCACTGCGGCGGCCACGAGAAGATGTCGCTGACCGGCTGGAACGACGCGCTCAGCAGCCAGACGAACGGGGCGACGAAGAGCAGCCCGAACGGGATCAGGATCACGTAGACGAGGACCAGCTTGAGGCGCCGGCTCCACGTGCGCCGGGTGCGGGCACCGGAATCGGGCTTCCGGCCGGTGTCGACCTGCGCGGGGTCGAGGACAGGGACTGCACTCATTGGTCGGCCTTCTTGTAGAGCCACAGCTGGATCGCGGTGAAGACGAGCGTCATCGCGAAGAGGACGAACGAGAGGGTGCTGGCGTACCCCATCTGGTAGAACTTGAACGCCGCCTGGTAGATGAAGAACACCATCGTGGTGGTGCGGTCGACCGGTCCCCCGTTCGTCATCACGTAGATCTGCGTGAAGACCTGCAGCGACCCGATGATGCCGATCACGAGCAGGAACAGGGTGGTCGGCCGCAGCTGCGGCACGGTGATGTTCCAGAAGCGGGCGATGCCGCCGGCGCCGTCCATCTTCGCGGCCTCGTACAGCTCCTCCGGCACGGCCTGCAGCGCCGCGAGGTAGACGACCATCGAGAACCCGATGCCCGCCCACACGGTCATCAGCACGACCGCCGGCATCGCCAGGTTCTGGTCGGACAGCCAGTGCAGCGGCTGAGTGATCAGGTGCGCCTTGAGCAGGTAGTAGTTGAACAAGCCGTAGTCGCCGTTGTAGAGCCACTTCCACACGATCGCGACGACGATGAACGGCGTCACCTGCGGCAGGAAGAACATCGTGCGGAACAGGCCGCGCATCCGGATGCCCTGGTTCAGCAGCAGCGCGATGAGCAGGCCGATGATCATGCTGAGCGGCACGGATGCGCCCGTGAAGTAGAAGGTGTTGATGATCGACTGCTGGAAGTCGGTGTCGGTCATCATCCGGCTGTAGTTCTGCAGCCCGACGAACGGCTTGTCGGGGTTGATGATGTCCCACTCGTGGAACGTCAGGTAGAACGCGAACAGCAGGGCGAAGAGCGTGAAGATCGAGAAGACGATCAGGCCGGGCGCGAGGAACACGTAGGCGCTCCACTCCCGTCGGGCGGACCGCCACGGCGACCGGACCGGCCGGCTCGAGCGGAGCGCGACGGAGCGCCGCGGCCGGCGGGACCTCGTCCCACCCGCCCGGGGATCGCCGTGCGGCTCGCCCGCCGCCGCGGGCGGCGCTGCTTCCACGGACATGAACACCTCGTCTGTCGGTATGGAGGGCCTCGTCCCGAGGCCGAGCGGGCGCAGGGGCGGCCGCGGCGGCCCAGGT
>JAICSU010000048.1 GCA_025936735.1 Amnibacterium sp. | reverse complement strand
GCGCGGGACGCGGCGGGATCGTGCCGCCGAGGCCGAGGACGCGCCCTCCGCTCCCGGTGCGGATGCCGTCGTGGCGACGCCCGTCGCGGTGCCGCCGATCCCCGTGCTCCCGCCCGGGGCGCCCACGGCTTCGGACGAGGCTCCGGGCACGACGGAACAGCCCGCGACGGTGACCGCCGCCCCCGCCCCGGCCGTCCTCCCGGCGGCCGTCCTCCCGGCGACCGGAGCGCCGTCCTTCCCGCTGCCCGCCGCGTCCGCCGCCGCGCCCGCCGCCGCTCCTGGAAGCGCGCCGAGCGGCCCGTCCGTGCCCCAGGCGGCCGCCGCCGCTCCTCCTGCTGATGTCCCGGCGCCCGCCGTGCCTCTCGGCCCGACCGTGGCCGTCGCGCCGAGCGTCGCCTCCGCGACACCTGCCCCGACCGGCGCGCAGGCCCCGGCGGCTCCCGTAGCGACGGCGCCCGCGGTCGCGGAGGCATCCGCCGGCCGGCCGGCGACGCCGCCCGTTCCGGCCGCCGCGCGGACGCCGCCGGCAGGCCAGGTGACGCCGTCCGTTCCCGGGGTGCCGGCCGCCCCGGCAGCACCGGCCGACTCATCGCCGACGGCCGACGCTGCTGTGCCGGCCGGGGCGAATCCTCCCGACGGGAGCGCCGCCACCGCCGCGGCCCCGCGCAGCACGCCTGCCGCCGCGCCGACGGTCGCATCGGCGGTTCCCGTCGCGGCCGCCATGCCCCAGGTCCGCGTCCGGCACGTGGCTGCCGCCCTCCCCGACGACGGCGACGATCGTCCTGTCGCGACTCCCGCCGCGAGCCAGCCCGTCCCGGTCGCGAGCGCGGCGGTGCAGCAGCCGGTGCTCCAGCCGCTCGCGCCCGTGGCCGCCGCGGCCCCGGTGGTGGCTGCGGCGCCGGTCGACCAGCCGCTGGCCGCTCAGCTCGTCACCCCGATCGCGGCCCTCGCCTCGGCCGGCAACGGTGAGCACGTCGTGGTCGTGCGGGTCACGCCGGAGAACCTCGGCACCGTGACGGTCCGCGCCCACGTCGCGGACGGATCGATGAAGGTCGAGCTCTTCGCGGCCCCGCACGCGCAGGACGCGCTCAGCGCGATGCTGCCCGACCTCCGTCGCGACCTCGCCGGGTCGGGACCCGCGCAGGGCGCCACGGTCGGCCTCGGCACCGGCGACGCTCCCCAGGGCGGATCGCGCGGCTCGGCGTCCGGCGATGGCGCGCCCGGCTGGGACCGGCGCCGCGACCCCGCCCCATCCTCAGCTCCATCCGATCTCCCCGCCCGGTCGCCGTGGCGGGCAGGGCCCGTCGCCGGGCGCCTCGACGTGCTCGCCTGAAAGGACGCCGCCATGACCGACACCGTGACCGCCCCCGCCCCCGCCACCGCCGGGACCTCGCTCTACGCCACCGCGGCGACCCGTAAGCCGACGCAGGCGTTCGACTCCGAGATGTTCCTGAAGCTGCTCGTGACGCAGCTGCAGAACCAGGACCCGAGCTCGCCGATGGACAGCACCCAGATGATCAGCCAGACATCGCAGCTCGCCTCCATGCAGCAGCTGACGAACCTGAACAGCGCCACCACCGACAGCTACAACCTGCAGATGCGGTCCGCCGCCGCGAACGTGCTCGGCAAGACCGTCAGCTGGACGGACGCCGACGGGGCCGCGCACACCGGCCTCGCGACGTCCGTCTCCTTCAGCGGATCGACGCCGAGCGTCACCGTCGGCGGCGACACCGTCGCGCTCACCGACCTCACCGGGATCACCACCACGACCTCCTCCTCCTGATTCCCCCCGATCCCCCTCCGCCGCCCCCGCGGCACCCCAGCCATGACGGCGAACCTCTCCGGCCAGGACGGCCACCACCGGCGGCACACCACCGACCGAACCGTTCCGAAAGGCTCTCCGCCATGCTCCGCTCGCTCTACGCCGGCATCTCCGGTCTCCGCGCCGAACAGACGATGCTCGACGTCACCTCGAACAACATCGCCAACGTCAACACGACGGGCTTCAAGTCCTCGAGCGTCCAGTTCGAGGACACGCTGTCCCAGACCCTCTCCGCCGCTGGCCTGCCGCAGGCCACCAAGGCGGGCACCAACCCGAGCCAGGTCGGGCTCGGCGTCCGCGTCGCCGCGATCAACACGAACCTCGCCCAGGGCGAGCAGCAGTCGACCGGCAACAACCTCGACACGATGATCTCCGGTGACGGCTACTTCGTGACGACCGTCGGGACGCAGACGCTCTACACCCGGGACGGCGCCTTCCACTGGGACGCCCAGGGCCGGCTCGCGACCGCGGACGGCGGCCTCGTCGAGGGCTGGTCGGCCGCCAACGGCGTCATCAACACGGGTGGTGCGCCCGGCGGGATCAGCCTGCCGACCGGCACCGTCGCTCCTGCGGCCGCGACCACGAAGGCGACCGTCACCGGCAACCTCGACTCCACCGGCGCAGGCGGCGCCTCGGTGAAGGAGATCAGCGTCTACGGCAAGGACGGCGCGCAGAAGACCCTGTCGCTCACGTTCACGCCGGGCGCCAACGGGGCGTGGTCCTACTCGGCCGACGACGGCAGCGGCACTCCCGTGACCGGCAGCCTGCAGTGCACCAACGGCAAGGTCACCGGCAACACGACGGTGACGACGAGCGACGGCATCGCGATCGACATGACCGGGATCACCGGCTTCGCCGGCCTGGCCACGGCGACGCTGGCGACCCAGGACGGCACGGCCGCGGGCCGGCTGCTGTCGACGACGATGGGTAGCGACGGCACCCTCTCCGGCACCTTCAGCAACGGAGCGACCATCCCGCTCGCGCGGCTCGCCCTCGCGACCTTCGTGAACCCGGAGGGGCTCGAGAAGGCCGGCAACTCGACGATGTCGCAGACGCTGAACTCCGGACCCGCGACCCTCACCACCGCGGGGGACGGGAGCGCCGGGACCATCGTCGCCGGCGCCCTGGAGGCCTCGAACGTGGACCTCAGCCAGGAGTTCACCAACCTGATCATCGCCCAGCGCGGTTTCCAGGCGAACGCGCGCATCATCACCACCTCCGACCAGGTGCTGCAGGACCTCGTCCAGCTGAAGCAGTAGCCGGCGCCGCGGCGCGGTGCCCCTCCGGGTGCCGCGCCGCGACCGTCGTTGCACGCGAAGTGGGGGCATGCGGAGCCCCTCCTCCTCCTGACATCGTCGAGGGATCCGCCGATGGTGTTGTCGACGGCGGAACGACCCCACGGACGGGGTCGGCCGTGTGCCCATGGATGGGGGAGGAATGATCCTGCTGACGCGCCTGAACGGCAGCACGTTCGCGGTGAACCCCGATCTCGTCGAACGCATCCAGGAGTCGCCCGACACCTCCGTGGTGCTCGTCGACGGGACGACGTTCATCGTCACCGAGACGATCGACGAGGTGATCAGCGAGATAGCGGAGTACCGCGCTCGCGTCATCGCGCTCGCCCACTCCATGCACTTCGAGGCACCGCCCGCCGTCCCTGCGTCGTCGCGAGGGGGGCGCCGGTTCGGCGTCGTCGACGGCGCCAAGGCTCCCGCGCGTCCCGCCGACGCGCGACGCGGAGGGTCCTGATGGATCCCGCGACCCTCGGCGGCATAGCCGTCGCCTTCGGGTCGTTGCTCGTCATGGCGTTCCTCGAGGGCGCCAACCCGATGTCGCTGATCATCCCCGCGCCGATGATCCTCGTGCTCGGCGGCACCATCGGCGTCGGCATCGCCTCCACGACGCTGCCGGGCGCGATCCTCGCCATCAAGTCGCTGCCGAAGGCGTTCCTCTTCAAAGGCGTGAGGCTCGGCGCCGACATCGACCGGCTCGTCGAGCTCGCCGAGGTCGCCCGCAAGCAGGGCCTGCTCGCCCTGGAGGCGCAGGCCGCCGAGGTCGCCGACCCGTACCTGAAGAAGGCGCTGCAGAACGTCGCCGACGGCATGGACGCGGACGAGCTGCGGATCATGATGGAGGACGAGGCGGCGGCGAAGGAGAAGACGGCACGCTCCGCGGCGAAGTTCTACAACTCGCTCGGCGGGTTCTCGCCCACCGTCGGCATCATCGGCACCGTCGTCTCGCTCACCCACGTGCTCGAGAACCTCTCGAACCCTGCCGGGCTCGGACACTCCATCGCCGGCGCGTTCGTCGCCACGCTCTGGGGCGTCATGTCCGCCAACTTCATCTGGCTGCCCATCGGCGGCCGGCTCGGCAAGGTCGCCGACCTCGAGGCCGAGCGCTACACCGTGCTCGTCGAGGGCGTCATGGCCGTGCAGGCCGGATCCCAGCCGCGGGTGCTCGGCGAGAAGCTGCGCGCCATGGTGCCGGAGAGCCAGCTCGGCAAGTCCGTGGAGAAGGGCGCCGAGAAGGCGGCCAAGCCGGCTAAGGCCGCGAAGACGGCGGAAGCGGCCGCCTGATCGTGAGCAGCGGCAGACGCCGCAAGGGGGACCACGGGGGCGAGTTCCATCTCGACGAACGCTGGATGACCTCCTACGCGGACATGATCACGGTGCTGATGTGCCTCTTCATCGTGCTGTACGCGATGTCGACGGTCGACTCGCACAAGTTCGACGTGCTGAAGAACTCGCTCGCGTCCGGCTTCGGCGTGACGAACAGCGCCAAGCTCGACCTGACCAAGGGCATCCCGGTGCCGAAGCAGCTCGTCGACAAGCACGGCAACGGCTTCACCGCGTCGAAGACCACGACGGGCTCCTTGAAGCTCGAGAAGACGATGAAGACGGCGATCGAGGCGGCGCTGCAGAAGGCTCACGCGTCGAACCTCGCCGACATCAAGGTCGACGCGACGGGCCTCACGATCGGGCTGGTCGGCTCGTCGGCGTACTTCGACGGCAACGACGCCTCCCTGCGCCCCGCCGCGATCACCGTGCTGAACGCCGTCGCGCCGATCATCGGCAAGGGTGACCAGACGATCACGGTCGAGGGGCACGCGGACCCCCACGGCTCGCCGGGCCGGTTCGGCAACGACTGGAACCTCGCGGCCGCCCGTGCCGGCAACGTGCTGCTCTTCCTCGTCGACCACGGCGTCGCGGGCACGCGGATCTCGTCCGTCTCCTACGGCTCCGCCCAGCCGGTCGCGGGGGAGAGCCGGGCGACCGAGGAGAAGAACAGGCGGGTCGACATCGTCGTGCACACCGCGGCCCCGGCCGCGACGGCCGCCCCCGCAGCGAGCGCGAGCCCGGCACCATAGCACCGGCCGTTCGGGCGGTCACCGAGTGTCGCACCCCTGATCGGGGGGTGCCGCTGCGAGGATCCGACTCGTGACGGATCGGCGTGGCCATCGCGACCGCGTGCACCCGCCGGGGGCCGCGGAGCTCGACGTGCGCCCGTACGACTTCGAGCGGCCCGAGCTGCTCTCCGAGCCGCAGCACGAACGGCTCGCCTCCGCCTTCGAATCCTTCGGCCGCTCGCTGGGTCTCCAGCTCACCGCGAAGACCCGGACCGTGATCGACGTCGAGTACGGCGGATTCGTCATCAGCCCCGCCGGCGCGCTCCGCGACCCGGACGACTCCGCCGCCTACGTGGTCGCCGCGGTCGAGGGCGTCCGCTCCCGGGCCGTGCTCCGCCTCCCGCTCGCCGAGGCCCGCTTCTGGGCCTCCCGCCTCGTCGGCGGCACCGGGGCCCTTCCCGGCGAGGAACGCCTGCTGACCCCGATCGAGCGCGCCCTCGTGTGGCACCTCGTCGACGAGCACGCGATCGAGCTGCACCTCGCGTTCGACGGCCTCCTTCCGCCGCTCGTCGTCGAGGCCTTCGCCTACGACCGGGTCGGCGAGCTCGCGGCTCCCGACGACCTCATGATCCAGGCCGGCTTCGCCCTCGACCGCGCCGGTGCCCGGGTCGTGCTCACCGTGACCCTGCCCGCCGACCCGCTGCTCGCCGCCCTCGGCCACGGGACCGCGAAGCAGGAGCCCGCCCTCGTCACCCGCCTGCTCGAACGGCATGTCGCGGACGCGCCCGTCGACGTCGCGCTGCGCTTCGACGACACGCGCGTCGGGGCCTCGGTCGTGCTCACGCTGGCCGAGGGCGACCTGATCCCCCTGAACCACCCACGGCATCAGCCGCTCGCGATCACGATGGACGGCCTGCCCGTCGTCCGGGCCGCGGTCGGGGGCAACGGCGACCGCCTCGCGTGCGTCGTCGTGGACGCATGAGGAGCCGCACATGACCTTCCCCTCCGCCCTGTCCGACGCGGGCACGCAGCAGCACGACGAGGCCGCCCTCGAGACGGCCTGCGCGAACGCCCTCGTCGCGGCGCTGCCCGGCGCCGCCCTCATGGCGCAGCGCCACGCCGGCGCGCCCGTGCCGCCCGCGGAGCTCGGGGCCGGTGTCTCGGCGACCTACGTCGGGTCGCGGTCCGCCGACTTCGCGGTGATCCTGCTCGACCGGAGCGAGCTGACCGCTGCGGCCGGGGGAGACGCCTCCCGGGTGCGGCTCGGCGACGTGCTCCGCCCCGCGCTCGAGCACGCCGCGGCCGTGATCGGCGGCGGCATGCTCGGGGACGCCGGTGACGGGGCACCCGCCTCGCTCTTCCAGTCGCCCGAGACCGTCGTGTTCGACCTCGTCGGCGAGAACGGCGTGGCCGGCTGGTTCGCGGTGCAGCTCCGGGGCGGCGCCGCACCCCGCCGCAGCGGGGACGTGTCGGCCAAGCTCGGCCGGATCAGCAACGTCGAGATGACCCTCGCCGTCGAGATCGGGCGCGCCCGCGTCTCCGTCCGCGAGCTGCTGGACGCCCAGCCGGGCACGGTCATCGAGCTCGACCGCTCGGTGGGCGCGCAGGCCGACGTCTTCCTGAACGGCCGGATGATCGCCCACGGCGAGGTCGTCGTCGTCGACCGCCGGTTCGCCGTCCGCATCACCGAGGTCCTCGACACGATCGACGAGGGCTGACCCTCCCCAATGGACACCGTCTTCCTCGCGCTGCGCGTCATCGTCTCCCTGGGAGCGGTCTTCGGCGCGCTGTTCGTGGCACACCGCTGGATCACGAAGGGCCGCCCGGGCAAGCCGCGCGGCAAGTCGATCGGCGTCGTGGCGCGGCAGGGGCTCGGGACGAAGGCGGGCGTCGCGATCGTCGACGCGGGCGGGCGGCGCTACCTGCTCGGCGTCACCGAGCACGCCGTCACGGTGCTCGACCACCTGGGACCGGCGGAGACCGACGACGACCGGGTCGCCGTCGTCTCCACCGCGTCCGTGCCCCTCGTCTCCCCCGCCCCCACCGCGTTCGACCGCGAGCTGCAGCGCGCCGCCGGCACCGGCACCGGCGGGGTTCCCGTCGTGGTCGGCCCGGACGCCGGCCCGTCCGGGCCCCCGACCCAGACGATCTCCCTGCCGCACGCCGCCCGTCAGCCGGTGCAGCAGCCCGCGCCTGCGGGTTTCCCCACCCGCCGCGCCGCCCTCGCGGCGGAGGACGCCCGGGCCGCCGCCGAGCGTGCGCGGGCCGCGAAGGCCTCGCCGCTCGCCGGATCCGTCCTCTCGCCGGAGACGTGGCGGCAGACGGCGGCGGCCCTGAGACGCCCGCGGTGACGCGCGGCGCTCCCGCGACCGCAGGCCGGGTGCGCCTCCCGGTCGCGGCGCTCGTGACGAGGTGGTGGCCGACCGCGGTCGTCGCCCTTCTCGGCGTGCTCGTCGTGCTCTACCTCGTGCTGGCGTCGCCGCTGTCCGCCCTCGCCGACCCGGTCGTCCCCGTCGTGCCGACGCCGACGCCCACCGCGGGGTCCGGCGCCGTCTCCATCACGATCGGCGGCCCGAACGGGGCGCCGTCGACCTCGGTCATGGTGCTGATCGGCATCACCCTGCTGTCGGTGGCGCCCGCGCTCCTGCTGATGATGTCGTCGTTCACGAAGATCTTCGTGGTGCTCGCGATGACCCGGAACGCCCTCGGGCTGCCGACGGTGCCGCCGAACCAGGTGCTCGCCGGGCTCGCGCTGTTCCTGTCGCTGTTCATCATGTGGCCGGTGCTGCAGCAGGTGAACACGGCCGCGGTCGGCCCGTTCCTCGCCGGCAAGATCGACTTCAACGCGGCGATCGGTGCCGCCTCGGTGCCGCTGCAGCACTTCATGGTGCAGCACACCAAGGAGAGCGACATCGCCCTCATGACGAGGGCGGCCGGTCAGGCGAACCCGGCGAGCCCGGCGAGCGTGCCGCTCGTCACCCTGATCCCCGCGTTCATGCTGTCCGAGCTCCGCGCGGCGTTCATCATCGGGCTGGTCATCTTCGTGCCGTTCCTCGTCATCGACCTCGTGGTCTCCTCGGGCCTGATGGCGATGGGCATGATGATGCTCCCGCCGACGATGATCGCGCTGCCGTTCAAGATCCTGCTCTTCGTCCTCGTGGACGGCTGGGGCCTGATCATCACCTCGCTCGTGCAGAGCTACCGGACGTAGGTCGCCCGTGACTCAGAACCAGGTCATCGACCTCGCCCTCCACGCGCTGCTGC
This sequence comes from Amnibacterium sp., assembly GCA_025936735.1. Taxonomy (GTDB): domain Bacteria; phylum Actinomycetota; class Actinomycetes; order Actinomycetales; family Microbacteriaceae; genus Amnibacterium. Next base: position 7,207 of record JAICSU010000048.1, on the reverse strand, counting down.
TGGCGGGCGAGCTCGCCGCGCCGCTGCTCGTCACCTCGCTGGTGGTCGGGTTCGCGATCTCCGTGTTCCAGTCGATCACGCAGATCCAGGAGCCGACGCTCTCGTTCGTGCCGAAGGCGGTCGCCGTCGCGATCGCGCTGCTCGTCTGCGGCCACTGGATGATCTCGGAGGCCGTGAGCTTCACGCAGGGGCTCTTCGCGCTCATCCCGACCTACACCGGCACGGGCGTGACCGGGTCCGGTGTCGCCGGCAGCGGCTGAGCCGTGAACCTCACCCTCGACATGGCGTACGTCGAGGCCGCCATGCTCGCCGGCGTCCGGATCGTCGCCTTCCTGATCCTCGCCCCGCCGTTCTCGTTCTCGGGCATCCCGCTGCGGATCAAGGGCATGCTGTCGGTCGCGCTCTCCCTGCTCGTCGCACCTCGGGCGGCGACGGGGCTGACGGCGGAGCTCGACACGGGCACCTTCCTGCTCGCGCTCGTCAGCCAGCTCATCATCGGCGCGCTCCTCGGCTTCCTCTGCGCGATGGTGTTCGCCGCCGTGCAGTCCGCGGGCAACATCGTCGACCTCTTCGCCGGGTTCTCGCTGTCGCAGGCGTTCGACCCGCAGATGAACGTGAACGGCGCCCAGCTGACCCGCCTCATGCAGATGACCGCGCTCGGCCTGCTGTTCGTCAGCGGGGGAGCGGAGCTCATCCTGAACGGGCTGTTCCGGACGTTCACCGCGTTGCCGGTCACCGGCATGTTCGACGTCGCCGACGGCGACCGCCTCCTCCCGGGGCTCGGGCAGCTGTTCGTCGCGGCGGCGCAGATCGCCGGCCCGATCGTCGTCGTGCTGTTCCTCGCCGATGTCGGGCTCGGCCTGCTGACCCGGGTGGCGCCCGCCCTGAACGCCTTCCAGCTCGGCTTCCCGCTGAAGATCCTGATCACCCTGCTGTCCGGCGGCGTGCTGTTCCTCGCCCTGCCGCGGGTCGTCGCGTCCCTCACCGACGACGCGCTCGGGCTGATGGGGGCGCTCCACTAGATGAGCGACACGAGCGCCGAGCGCACCGAGAAGGCCACCCCGAAGCGGATGGAGGAGGTGCGGCGGGAGGGCAAGCTCTCCACCAGCCGCGACATGACCGCCTGGGTGTCGATGGGGGCCGCGGCCCTCGTGCTGCCCGTGGTCGTCGGCTCCGCGACCCGCGCCCTCGAGGAGCTCGTGCTCGGCCTGCGCGGCGTGATCCTCGAGCCCGACGCGGACAGCGCCCAGCGCTACCTGGATGCCGCGCTCGGGCGCATCCCCCCGATCCTGCTGCCGATCTTCGCGGCCGCCGTCGTCGGAGCGATCGTCGGGGCGATGCTGCAGGGCGGCATCCACGTGAAGCGGTTCAAGCTCTCCGGCAAGCAGTTCGACCTCGTCTCCGGCGCGGGACGGATGCTCGGCAAGCAGGCCCTCTGGGAGGGGGCGAAGGCGCTGCTGAAGACCGGGGTGGTCGGCGTCGCCGTGTTCGCATCGATCCAGGGGATCCTGCCGCTGCTCGCCGGCTCCGGCGCCATGCCGCTCACCGCGCTGGTCGGCGTCGCGAGCGGCGTGCTCACGGCGGTGCTGCAGGCCGCGATCGTCGCCGGGATCGGCCTGGCCGCCGTCGACCTCGTCGTCGTCATGCGCCGCAACCGCAAGCACACGCGCATGACGCGCCAGGAGATCAAGGACGAGGCGAAGACCACGGAGGGCGACCCGCTCGTGCGGCAGCAGCGGCGGTCCCGGGCCATCGCCATCTCCCGCAACCGGATGATCGCCGCCGTCGCGAGCGCGGACGTCGTGCTGCTGAACCCCACGCACGTCGCGGTGGCGCTGAAGTACGAGCCGGGCAAGTCCGCGCCGCGCGTCGTGGCGAAGGGCGCGGGGGCGGTCGCCGCGAAGATCCGCGAGCGCGCCGCCGACGCCCGCGTGCCGATGGTGCACGACATCCCGCTCGCCCGCGCCCTGCACGCCGCCTGCGAGGTCGGGCAGGAGATCCCCGAGGAGCTCTACACCGCCGTCGCCCGCGTGCTCGCGTTCGTGATGTCGTTGAAGCGCCGCGGCGCCGCCCTGGGCGTGCACCGCATCGCCGGCTGAGCGCGCGCGGGCCGCCGGATTGCTGAGGGCGCCCATCAGGCCGCCCTGGTATCAACACGGTGAGCCGCTTCGCGGCACCACTGGGAGGACGCCATGGGCCGGATGATCACCCTCGAGGCCGACGGGCCGTTCGACGCCTACCTCGCCGAGCCCGACGATGCGCGGCCGCCGAGGGGCGGCCTCGTCGTGATCCACGAGATCTGGGGCCTCGTCGACCACATCAAGGACGTGGCCGACCGCTTCGCGCGGGAGGGGTACGTCGTCGTGGCGCCCGACCTGCTCAGCCGCATCGGCGTGCGGCCGGAGCTCGGCCGGCAGTTGCAGGAGATCATGTTCAGCCCGGATGCGCGCGTGCGCACGGAGGGCCAGCCTCGGCTCCGGGAGGCCACCGCGCCGACGAAGGCCCCGTCGTACGCGGCGTGGGCGCTCGGCGCGCTGCGCGCCTCTCTCGACCGGCTCCAGGAGAACCCCCTCGTCGGCAACCGGGTGGCGGTCACCGGCTTCTGCTTCGGCGGCACCTACTCGTTCGCGCTCGCGGCGGAGGATCCGCGGATCCGCGCCGCCGTCCCCTTCTACGGCGTCCCCCCGGAGGTGACGGAGACCGACAAGATCACGGCCCCCGTCCTCGCGTTCTACGGCGACCTGGACGCCCGGCTCATGGCGTCGCTGCCCGAGGTGGAGCAGGCGATGAAGCGCGGAGGGGTGGACTTCACCTCGCACGTCTACGCGGGCGCCGGCCATGCGTTCTTCAACGACACCAACCCGCACGCCTACGTGCCGGCCGCGGCGGCGGACGCCTGGACCCGCACGCTCGGTTTCCTCGACCGGGCGATCGGCAGCCCCGCGACCGCGGCACCGAGCCGGATGAACGAGGTCGGCACGGAGCCCCAGCCGCCGAGCGTCACCGGCTGAGCCGCTCCGCCGATCGCTGGCCCGGCCGCTCGGATGTGGCCAGAATCGGGTCCATGCGCAGATGGGCGGCCGGCCTCGCCGCCGCGGTGGTCGCGGGCACCCTCGCCGGCTGCGCGTCCCCGTCGCGCCTGCCGCCCGGGTTCCCCGCCGCCGTGCCGGTGCTCGACGGCACCGTCATCGCCACGAAGCACGAGTACGGGGAGTGGTACGTCTGGGTGCGCTCCGAGCATCCGCTCGCCGACTACCGGGCGGCCCGCGCGCTCCTGCTGAAGCACGGGTACAGCGAGACCGCGAACGACGAGACCGCGGGGGGCAGCACCGGCCAGTTCTGCTCCCCCCGATGGTGCTCGAACCTCACCGGGTACCACGATCCGGACTACGGCGACTCCGTCTCGTACGAGGTCTTCGCCACGACGGGGATGAACGCGATCGGCTGAGCCGCGTGGCAACCCCGATCGGGGGGCGGGAAGCCGGAGGATGACCCCGGGACCGTCGCGCCCGTCGGATCGGCGGCGGCGGCCCGATGGTCAGTGCACGGCGGAGCCGCGCGGGCCGGTGGTCCTCCGGCGGAGCCGGACCGACGGGTCACCGGGCTCCAGGGAGAGAAGTGCGACGACTCCGTCTCGGCCGCACGGCGGCCGCGGTCGCGGTGCCGCTCGGTGTGGTGGCGATCATCATGCTGCTCGTCGTGCCGGTGCCGTCGTGGCTGCTCGACCTGCTGATCACCGTCAACATCCTCTTCGCGCTCGTGATCCTGCTCACGACGATGTTCGCGAAGCGGCCCCTGGACTTCTCCGTCTTCCCGTCGCTGCTGCTCATCGCGACCCTGTTCCGGCTCGGCCTGAACGTCGCCTCCACCCGGCTCGTGCTCGGGCAGGGCTACGCGGGCGAGGTCATCCACGCGTTCGGTCAGGTCGCGGTCGGCGGCTCGCTGATCATCGGCGCCGTCATCTTCCTGATCCTCGTCGTCATCCAGTTCGTCGTGGTGACGAAGGGCGCGGAGCGCGTCGCCGAGGTGGGGGCCCGCTTCACCCTCGACGCGATGCCCGGCAAGCAGATGGCGATCGACGCCGACCTCAACTCGGGCCTCATCACCGAGGACGAGGCGCGCAGGCGCCGCGCGGACGTCGCCGCCGAGGCCGACTTCTACGGCGCGATGGACGGCGCGAGCAAGTTCGTCAAGGGCGACGCGATCGCCGGCATCGTGATCGTGATCATCAACATCGTCGGCGGCATCGGCATGGGCGTGCTCATGCACGGCCAGCAGATCACCGACGCGCTGAACACCTACACGCTGCTCACCATCGGCGACGGGCTCACCGCCCAGATCCCGGCCCTGCTCATGGCCGTCTCGACCGGCATGATCGTGACGCGGTCCAACTCCGAGGCGGAGCTCGGCGAGACCGCGGGCCAGCAGCTCGCGCAGTCCCGCACCGCGCTGATGATCGCGGGCGTCGCGGCCTGCGCGATGGCGCTCATCCCCGGCATGCCGCTGATCCCGTTCCTCCTCGTCGGGATCACGCTGATCGTGGTCTCGCGCCGCCTCGCGCGCGCCGAGCAGCGGAAGGCCGCTGCGGCGGCCCTCGCCACCGCGGCGACGGGGGAGGCGGCGGCCGCGTCGGACACCCCCGAGGAGCTCATGGAGCAGATGCGGGTCCACGCGCTCGAGGTGCAGCTCTCCGCCGACCTCGTCGACCTCGTCTCCGGCGTCAGCGACGACCTCCTCGCCCGCGTGAAGTCGCTGCGCCGGCGGATCGCCATGGAGTACGGCGTCGTCGTGCCGCCCGTGCGCACCCGCGACAGCGTCGACCTGCCGCCGTCCACATACGTGCTCCGCGTCGCGGGGGTGGAGATGGGCCGCGGGATCGCGCCGGTCGGCAAGGTGCTCGCGATCGGCGACCAGCTCGACGCGCTGCCCGGCACTCCGACCATCGAGCCGGTGTTCGGCCTCGCCGGCAAGTGGATCCCCGCCGAGATGCGGCACTCGGCCGAGATCACCGGGGCGACCGTCATCGACCGGGGATCGGTGCTCGTGACGCACCTCTCGAACGTGATCACGAGCAACGCCGCGCGCCTGCTCTCGCGCGAGGACGTCCGCGTGCTCACCGAGGGCGTCAAGCGCGTGAGCCCCGCGGTCGTCGAGGAGCTCATCCCGAACCTGCTCACCCTCGCCGAGGTGCACCGGGTCCTGCAGGGCCTGCTGCAGGAACGCGTGCCGATCAACGACCTGCCCCGCATCTACGAGGCGCTCACCCTGCGCGCCCGGGTGTCGACGGATCCGGAGGGCCTGATCGAGGCCGCCCGGGCGGCGCTCGGGCCGGTCGTCGTCGCCGCGCATCTCGAGGACCGCACGCTGCGCGTCATCATGATCGACCCGGTGCTGGAGCAGTCGATGCTCGAGCAGCTGCGGCCGTCGGAGATCGGCTCGCAGGTGCTCCTCGACCCGCAGCGGATCGGCCAGGTGGTCGACTCGCTGCGCGCGGCCGTCGCGCAGGCGGAGGCCCGCGGCTGGGCGCCCGTGCTCGTCTGCGCTCCGGCCCTCCGATCGGCGGTGCGGCGTCTCGTCGCCCCGCAGACGAACGGCCTGCCGGTGCTGTCCTACCAGGAGGTGACGTCGTCCGACGTCACCATCGAGACCGTTGGAGTGGTGCGTGCCCTCGATCCGATTTCGGCTTGACAAGCCGACCCTGACCGGGCTCGCGGAGCAGGTCCGCCGCGACTACGGTCCGGACGCCCGCATCGTCGCGACGCAGGAGTCGGTGGTCGGCGGCCTCGGCGGCCTGTTCGGCCGCAAGGTGGTCGACGTGACGGTGGAGCTGCCCGATGCGGCGCACGTCGACGGCTCGCACGAGTTCGACATGCCCACGCGCGTCGGCCTCGCCGCCCTCCTCGAGGACGCCGACAGCCAGGACTTCGGCGCGGCCGCGGATCCGTTCGCCGACCTCCTCACCCCGTCCGCTGCGCGGGAGCCCGCGGTCTCCACCCAGGGGCACGACTTCGCCTCGATGCTCGACGCGCTCCGCATCGACGTCGAGCCGGTCCCCTCCGCGGGGGGAGGCACGCCCGCCCGGCCGCTCGCGGTGCCCGACCTGCGCCGGCCGACCTGGGCGACCGCGCCGGTCGTGGTCCCGCGCGCGACGGTCGCCGCACCACCGACCCCGTTGGTGGAGCCGGAGACGGTTCCCGTCGCGCGGACCTCGCACGAGCGCCCCGCGGAACCCGACGCGATCGCCGAGCAGATCGTCTGGGCGACGCCCCGGCCCCGGTCGCGCACCGGCCGGACGGCGCCGGGCGCCCCGCCCCCGCAGCGGACCCGCGCGGGCGACCTGCTGCTGCTCGTGGGCCTCGGCGACGACGCCGTGCGGGTCGCGAACTCGGTCCGGGACCGGATGCAGCGCGGCTACGTGTGCGACGGCGGATCCGTCGAGGGCAACACCCGGCGCCGGGTCGACGACCGGCGCGGCGCCCTCGCCGCCCGCGCCTACGGGGTGCGCAGCGAGCAGCCTGTGATCGTCGCCTACGGCATCGGCAGCGGCGATCTCGGCGACCCGCGCTACGACGGCCTGCTCTCGATCGACAGCGATCAGGCGTGGCTGGTCGTCGACGCCACCCGCCGCCCGGAGCACACGCTGCAGTGGACCGGCGCGCTGCGCGGCCGCCTGCAGGTGGACGCCGTCGCCAGCGTGCGCACCCGATCGGCCGGCACCCCGCATCCGATGCCGGAGCTCGGGCTGCCCGAGGCCTGGACCGACCTCACCGGATAGCCCGGCGCGCCCCCGGCGCCGCGGGGCCGGAGTCGTAGAGTGGCCCCGTGCTCGTACTCACGCGGAAGAAGGGCGAGCGCATCCTGATCGGTGACGACATCGTCGTCACCTTGATCGACATCCGCGGCGACGGCGTGCGCATCGGGTTCGACGCGCCGCGCGGCGTGCCGATCCAGCGGGCCGAGGTCGTCACCGCGGTCACGGAGGCGAACACCGAGGCCGCCGCGACGAGCGCCGCCACCGGAGACGTCCTGGTCGGCCTGCTGCGCGGTGCCCGCCACGCGCCCGACGCGCCCGCGGCGGCCGCCTCGGGGACCCCTGCGGTCGACGCGCCGCCGGTCGACGCGCCGTCGATCGACGCGCCGTCCGCGCCTCAGGCCGAGCGTCGCCCGATCCCGAAGCCGAGCCCCCGCCCGCGCCCCTGACAGGAAG
>JAICSU010000166.1 GCA_025936735.1 Amnibacterium sp. | reverse complement strand
TTCCTCCCGGTCCGGCGGTGGCGATCGGCGATGCGCCACCTGCTCGAGGAGCTGACCCGTCGCGCCTCCGTCGGTTCGCCGATCGTGGTGCTCGGCATCCACTGCCTCCGCCGCTCCGCCCTGACGGGTGGGGTGCTGGGCGACCTCGTCGACCGCCACGCCCGCCGCCTCAACGCCGTCACCCGGTCGCTGTGCGCCGAGGACCCGCGACTCACCTACGTGGAGCGGGACGAAGCCGCGAGCCGCGGCGTGCAGTACCAGTCCGCCCACGCGTTCCAGCTGCTGGCCGAGATGATCGTGCCTGCGCTCGTTCCCGGCCTCGACGCGACCGCGGCGTCGGCCGACGCCCGGTCCGCACGGGCCGCGCGGGACACGCCGGCGGCCGAGGTGGCCCGCCAGTCGGCGCTCGACGCCCTCGGCGTCCTCGACACCGCGGCCGAGGAGCGGTTCGACCGGATCGTCCGCTCCGCGAAGTCCACCTTCGGCACCACCTTCGCCGCCGTCTCCCTGGTCGATCGCACGCGGCAGTGGCACAAGGCCGTCGCGGGCCCGGTCGGCAGCTCCCTCGAGCTCCCCCGCGAGGTGGCGCTCTGCCACCGGACGATCCGGCAGGACAAGGCGCTCGTGATCGGCGACCTCAGGAACGATCGGCACGTGCACCCCGACCTTCTCGCGTCGGGCTGGCGCTTCTACGCCGGCTATCCGATCGAGTCGCCGGACGGCTACCGCATCGGCGCGCTCTGCGTGCTCGACACGGAGCCGCGGGCCGAGCACGACGTCGACACGGCGCTGCTGCGGGAGCTCGCGCTGCGGGTGCAGCGGGAGATGTGGATCCGGGCCGACGGCTCCGTCCGAGAGTCCCTCCCGCGCTGACCGCGCCGTTCCCGGAACCTCGGGCGAACGTCGACGGAGTCCCCAGGGCGGCAGGGCAGCGTGGACGCATGCCCGATCAGTACACGTTCGACGACCCCGCGAAGCGGTACCCGAACCCGAGGCCGCCCGAGCAGCAGCAGCGCCCGCCCGGCGAGCAGGCGGACCTCGAGCCCCGGCCCGACCTGGGGGAGGACACGTACCGGGGCACCGGGCGGCTGGCCGGCCGACGGGCCCTGATCACGGGAGCGGATTCCGGGATCGGCGGCGCCGTGGCGATCGCGTTCGCACGGGAGGGCGCCGACGTGGCTCTCGTGCACCTGCCGGAGGAGGAGCAGGATGCCTCACGGATCGTCGGGCTCGTGCAGGACGCCGGTCGCACCGCCCTGGCGCTGCCGGGCGACGTGACGGACGCGGACTTCTGCATCGACGTCGTGGAGCGCACGGTCGCCGGCCTCGGCGGGATCGACATCCTCGTGAACAACGCCGGCCATCAGCAGTGGGCCGAGCGGCTCGAGGACATCAGCGACGAGCAGTTCGACAGGACGATGCGCACGAACGTGTACGCGATGTTCCGCATCACCCGAGCCGCGCTCCCCCACCTGCGGCCCGGCTCGGTGATCATCAACACCACCTCGAAGGAGGCCTACAGCCCCTCCCCGCTCCTCGTCGACTACGCGACGACCAAGGGCGCCATCAACGTCTTCACCAAGGCCCTGGCGGAGCAGGTCGGGCCCCGTGGCATCCGGGTGAACGCGGTCGCCCCCGGACCGACGTGGACCGTCCTGCAGGCCGCGGGCGGGCAGCCGGCCGAGAAGATCCCGCACTTCGGGGGCTCCGTCCCCATGGGGCGCCCCGGTCAGCCCGCCGAGCTCGCGCCCGCCTACGTGTTCCTCGCCTCCGCCGAGTCGAGCTACGTCTCCGGGGAGACCCTCAACGTGAACGGTGGCATCCCGACCCCGTAGGTTTGCACCCTCGGTACGTCACGTCCCAGCCGCTCGGGTACTACTCCCACATCGCAGCGGGTCGGAGACCGACCCGCGCAGTGACCGCGCAGTGAAGGCCCGAAAGGGCCTTCCCGTTGAGCGCGGTCACTCCCACTCGATGGTGCCGGGGGGCTTGCTCGTCACGTCGAGGACCACGCGGTTCACCCCGTCGACCTCGTTCGTGATCCGGTTCGACACCCGGGCGAGGAGGTCGTACGGCAGGCGGGTCCAGTCGGCGGTCATCGCGTCCTCGCTCGACACCGGCCGCAGCACGATCGGATGCCCGTACGTGCGCCCGTCGCCCTGCACGCCGACGCTGCGCACGTCCGCGAGCAGCACCACCGGGCACTGCCAGATCTCGTCGTCGAGGCCCGCGGCGGTGAGCTCCTCCCGGGCGATCGCATCCGCGCGGCGCAGCGTCGCCAGGCGGTCCGGCGTCACCGCGCCGACGATGCGGATCGCGAGGCCCGGACCGGGGAACGGCTGGCGTGCCACGATCGGCTCCGGCAGCCCGAGCCGCCGACCGATCGCCCTGACCTCGTCCTTGAACAGGGTCCGCAGGGGCTCGACGAGCTCGAAGGCGAGGTCTTCCGGCAGGCCGCCGACGTTGTGGTGGCTCTTGATGTTCGCCGTGCCGCTTCCGCCGCCCGACTCGACCACGTCCGGGTAGAGCGTGCCCTGCACGAGGAAGCGCACGGCCTCGCCCGCCTCCGCGGCCTCCCGCACCACCTCGGCGGCGGCTCGCTCGAAGGCACGGATGAACTCCCGGCCGATCGCCTTCCGCTTGGTCTCCGGGTCGGAGACGCCGTCGAGCGCCGCGAGGAACCGGTCGCTCGCGTCCACGGTGACGAGCCGCACGCCGGTGGCGTCGACGAAGTCGCGCTCGACCTGCTCCGCCTCGCCTTCCCGCAGCAGCCCGTGGTCGACGAAGACGCAGGTCAGCCGGTCGCCGACCGCCCGCTGCACGAGCGCCGCCGCGACGGCGGAGTCGACGCCGCCGGACAGCCCGCAGATCACGCGGGCGTCGCCGACCTGGGCGCGGATCCGCTCGACCTGGTCGGCGATGACGTTGCCCGGGTTCCAGGTGGGCTCGATGCCCGCCCGCCCGTGCAGGAAGTTCTCGAGGACCTGCTGCCCGTGCACCGAGTGCTTCACCTCGGGATGCCACTGGACGCCGTAGAGCCGCCTCTCGTCGCTCCCGAACGCGGCGACGGGGGTGGACGGGCTGCTGGCGAGCACCCGGAACCCGTCGGGCGCTTCGGCCACCGAGTCGCCGTGGCTCATCCACACGGTCTGGTCGGCGGGCACGCCGTCGAGCAGCCCGTCCCCGCCGCCGTCGGCGACGTGCACCGGGGTGGATCCGTACTCCCTCGCGCCCGTGTGCGCGACGGTGCCGCCGAGCTGCTGCGCCATCACCTGGAAGCCGTAGCAGATGCCGAGCACGGGCACCCCGAGCTCGAGGATGCCCGGGTCGAGCGCCGGCGCTCCGGGCTCGTAGACGCTGGAGGGGCCGCCGGAGAGCACGATGCCGGCAGGGCGACGCCTCGCGACCTCCTCGGCGGTCACCGCGTGCGGCACGATCTCGGAGTACACGCCCGCCTCGCGGACCCGCCGCGCGATGAGCTGCGCGTACTGGGCGCCGAAGTCGACGACGAGGACCGGATGGGCCTCCGCGCGCTCCGCGATCGACGGCTCCCCGTCGGTCGGATCCGCGCTGGCCTTCCTGGCGTCCGTCACCCCACGAAGTCTAGGGCGGCCGATCCGCCGCCCCGTCGGGCCTCCGCACCAATACATTGGTGGCCATCCAGCCCGAAGGAGCGCCGTGTCCGCCCAGACCTCACGTCCCGCAGCCCCCGGCGACGCCCCGCGCGCCGGCATCGAGCTGAACGGCCTGAACACGATCGCGGAGGCGGAGCGTCGCGGGCGGGCCCGCGACCTGTTCTGGCCCTGGTTCGCGGCCAACGTGTCCGTGCTGGGGCTCGGCTACGGCAGCTTCATCCTCGGCTTCGGCGTCTCGTTCTGGCAGGCGACCCTCGTGGGGATCATCGGCATCGTCGTCTCGTTCGCCCTCTGCGGCTTCGTCGCGCTGTCGGGCAAGCGGGGCTCCGCCCCGACCATGGTCCTCAGCCGGGCCGCGTTCGGCGTGCGCGGCAACCGGGTGCCCGCCGTGATCTCGTGGGTGCTCACCGTCGGCTGGGAGACCGCGCTCACGGCCCTCGCCGTGCTCGCCACCGCGACGGTGTTCGGTGAGCTCGGCCTCGGGAACGGCGCGGCGACCAAGATCGTGGCCCTCATCGTCGTCGCCGCGCTCATCGTCGGCGCGGGCATCGCGGGCTTCGACCTGATCATGCGGCTGCAGGTATGGATCACCTGGATCACCGCGGTGCTCACCGTCGTCTACGTGATCCTGACCGCACCGAAGATCGACCTCGCCGCCGTGGGGTCGATCGCCGCCGGCTCCCCGCAGGCCGTGATCGGCGCCCTCGTCTTCGTCATGACGGGGTTCGGGCTCGGCTGGGTCAACGCGGCCGCGGACTACTCGCGCTACCTGCCGCGCTCCACGGGCAGCCGCGGCGTCTTCGGCTGGACGACGCTCGGCGGCGCCCTCGCCCCGGTCGTGCTCGTGGTCATCGGGCTGCTGCTCGCCGGCTCCTCGCCGAAGCTGAGCAAGGCGATCGGCGCGGACCCCATCGGGGCCCTGACGACGATCCTGCCCGTCTGGTTCCTCATCCCCTTCGCCGTGGTCGCGATCCTCGGCCTCGTCGGCGGCGCGGTCCTCGACATCTACTCGTCCGGCCTGTCGCTGCTGTCGGCCGGCATCCCGATCCCCCGCTACGTCGCGGCGGGTGTCGACGGCGTGGTCATGATCATCGGCGCGATCTACGTCGCGTTCTTCGCGCCCGACTTCGTGGCCCCGTTCGAGGCGTTCCTCGTGACCCTCGGCGTGCCGATCGCGGCCTGGTGCGGGATCTTCCTCGCCGACTTCGCCCTCCGCAGGCGCGACTACGCCGACGCCGAGCTGCACGACCCCCGCGGCCGCTACGGCGACGTCCGCGTGCTGCCCATCGCCCTCATCGTGATCGGCACCGTGCTCGGCTGGGGCCTCGTCATCAACACCTACGGCGTGCCCGCCTGGCTCGACTGGCAGGGCTACCTGCTCGGCCCGTTCGGGCTCGGCGGCCGCGACGGCGCGTGGGCGTACGCGAACCTCGGCGTGATCGTCGCGCTCCTCGTCGGCTTCCTCGGCACGCTGTTGCTCGGGCGGGCCGCGGTCCGGCGGCAGGAGTCGATCCCGGAGGCGGAGCGGATCCGCGCATGACGGGCAGCGCGCTCGTCGTCGTCGACATGCAGCACGTGTTCGCCGACCCGGCGAGCCCCTGGAGCACTCCCGGGTACGCCGGAGCGGCCGCGGGCGTGCGCCGCCTGCTGCCCGCGTTTCCCGCGGCCACGGTCTGGACCCGCTTCGTGGCGCCCGCGCGGCCGGCCGGCGCCTGGCGCGCCTACTACGAGCAGTGGCAGTTCGCCCTCGTGCCGGAGACGGATCCGCTCTGGGACATCGACCCGGCGCTCGGGCCGGGGAACGACCCCGTCGTCAGCGCCCCGACCTTCGGCAAGTGGGGCGACGCGCTCGCGACCGCGGCGGGGACCGCCGAGGAGCTGGTGGTCGCCGGCGTCTCCACCGACTGCTGCGTGCTCTCCACCGCCCTCGCCGCGGCCGATGCCGGCCGTGCCGTCGTGGTCGCCGCGGACGCCTGCGCGGGCCTCAGCGAGGACGACCACGAGCGTGCCCTCGCCGCGATGGCGCTCTACGCGCCGCTGATCACCGTCTCCACGGTCGACGAGGTCCTGGCCCGCCGATGACGACGCGGCGCGAGCGGGCGCTCGGTGCGCTCATCGGCCTCGCGGTGGGCGACGCCCTCGGCATGCCGACGCAGGGGCTGTCGCCCGATCGCATCCGCTCGACCGTCGGGCGGGTGACCGGCCTGCTGCCGGCACCGCCCGACCATCCGATCGCCGCCGGGCTGCCAGCCGGATCCGTCACCGACGACACCGAGCAGGCGCTCCTGCTCGCCGACCTGCTCATCGAGGACCGTGGACGCGTCGATCCGGGCCGGTTCGCCGGCCGCCTCGCCGACTGGGAGGACCGGATGCGCGAGCGGGGCTCCCTCGACCTGCTGGGACCGTCGACCCGGCGGGCGGTGCGGGCGGTGCAGGGCGGCGTTCCGCCCGAGCTCGCCGGGA
>JAICSU010000058.1 GCA_025936735.1 Amnibacterium sp. | reverse complement strand
TAGCGACGGCCGCCGTGGGTTCGCGTCGCGATTCGGCCGCTTCCTTGGAGCAGTTGCGGCACGAATCACGATGCGAAGCACGAACTACACTGCTGTGATTCGGCTTCTGACCAGCGGTTCCCTTGCCGATGTCGAAGGTGTCTTCGATACTGGACCCATGGGCTACAGCAACCCGCCGATCCCCTGGTCCGAGTTCGAGCGCCGGCTCTCCGACTCGCGCCGTCCGGGCGGCCCGCCTCTGGCGGCGGACGGCGGCGACAGCCCCGCGTGGTCGCTGAAGCGGCATCCCTACCGAGCGGACCCGCCGCCCCCGCTCCCCGACGGCGACGTCGTGCCGTACGCGGAGCTGCACGCCCACTCGAACTTCAGCTTCCTCGACGGCGCCTCCAGCCCGGAGGAGCTGCTCGAGGAGGCGAGCCGGCTGGGGCTGACGGCGCTCGCCCTCACCGATCACGACGGCTTCTACGGCGCCGTCCGCCTCGCCGAGGCGGCCGAGCAGCACCCGGTGCAGACCGTGTTCGGGGCCGAGCTCTCCCTGGGCCTCGGCGCTCCCCAGAACGGCGTGCCGGATCCGGAGGGCTCGCACCTGCTGCTCCTCGCCCGCGGCGCCGAGGGGTACCACGCGATGGCGGCGGCGATCACGGAGGCGCAGCTCGCGGGGGCGGAGGGGTCGGCCACCGGCGGCGCGGAGAAGGGCAAGCCGGTCTACGACGAGGCGGCGCTCGCGGACCGGCTCGCGGGGCGGGTGATCGCGCTCACCGGCTGCCGCAAGGGGCGGGTGCGGCAGGCGCTCGTCACCGACGCCGGCCTCGACCCGGCGTCGGCGGGCCGCGAGCTCGACCGGCTCGTCGAGGCGTTCGGCCGAGACGGCGTGGTCGTGGAGCTGTTCGACGCGGGCGGTCCCCTCGACTCCGCGGCGAACGACGCCCTGTTCGAGCTCGCGGGCGCCCGGCGGCTCCCGGTCATCGCGACCGCGAACGCCCACGTCGCCACCCCCGCGGGGCGGCGGCTCGCCACGGCGCTCGCCGCCGTCCGGGCCCGCCGCAGCCTCGACGAGATGGACGGCTGGCTGCCCGCCACGGCCGCGCCTCTCTACAGCGGTGCGGAGCAGCGCATCCGCTTCGCCCGCTACCCGGGCGCCGTCGAGCGCACCGTGGAGATCGCGGAGGCGACCCGGTTCGCCCTGAAGAGCCTGAAGCCGGGGCTGCCGAAGCTGCCGGTGCCCGAGGGGCACACCCCGATGACGTGGCTGAAGCAGCTGGTGCACGACGCGATCCCGCAGAAGTACCCGCGGGCGTCGCCGGCGGATCTCGCCCGGATCGAGCGGGAGCTCGCGGTCATCGAGGAGAAGGACTTCCCCGGCTACTTCCTGATCGTGCACGACATCGTGCGGTACGCGAAGTCGCGCGGCATCCTCTGCCAGGGCCGCGGCAGCGCGGCGAACTCCGCCGTCTGCTACCTGCTCGGCATCACCGCGGTCGACTCGATCTTCTTCGACCTGCCGTTCGAGCGGTTCCTGTCGAGCATGCGCGACGAGGAGCCGGACATCGACGTCGACTTCGACTCCGACCGCCGCGAGGAGGTCATCCAGTACGTCTACGCGACCTACGGACGGCGCAACGCGGCGCAGGTCGCGAACGTGATCACCTACCGGCCGAAGAACGCGGTGCGCGACATGGCGAAGGCGCTCGGCGCCTCGACCGGGCAGCAGGACGCCTGGAGCCGGCAGGTGGAGCGCTGGGGCGCGGTCACCTCGAGCGACGACCACGACATCCCGGCGTCCGTCGTGGAGCTCGCGGAGCAGGTGCTGCGGTTCCCCCGGCACCTCGGCATCCACTCCGGCGGCATGGTGCTCACCGACCGGCCGGTGGGCGAGGTCGTGCCGGTCGAGCACGCGCGGATGCCGGGCCGCACGGTGCTGCAGTGGGACAAGGACGACTGCGCCTGGATGGGGCTCGTCAAGTTCGACCTGCTCGGGCTCGGCATGCTCGCCGCGCTGCAGTACGCGTTCGACCTCGCGGCGGAGCACGTCGGTGAGCGGTGGACGCTCGAGACGATCCCGAAGGAGGAGGAGGGCGTCTACGACCAGCTCTGCCGCGCCGACACGGTCGGGGTGTTCCAGGTGGAGTCCCGCGCCCAGATGGGTACGCTCCCGCGGCTGCGGCCGCGGCGGTTCTACGACCTCGTGATCGAGGTGGCGCTGATCCGGCCGGGGCCCATCCAGGGCGGTGCCGTGCACCCGTACGTGCGGCGGCGGCTCGGCGACGAGCCGGTGACCTACCTGCATCCGCTGCTCGAGCCGGTGCTCGCCCGCACGCTCGGGGTGCCGATCTTCCAGGAGCAGCTCATGCAGGTCGCGATGGCGGTCGGCGGCTGCTCCGGCGAGGACGCGGACCTGCTCCGCCGGGCGATGGGCTCGAAGCGCGGTGTCGAGCGGATCGAGTCGCTGAAGGAGAAGCTCTACGCCGGCATGGCGGCCAACGGCATCGATCCGCAGACGGCCGACGAGATCTACCTGAAGATCCAGGCGTTCGCGAACTTCGGCTTCGCGGAGAGCCACTCGCTGAGCTTCGGGCTGCTCGTCTACGCGAGCGCGTGGATGCGGCTGCACTACCCGGCCGTCTTCCTCGCGGCGCTGCTCCGGGCCCAGCCGATGGGCTTCTACTCCCCCGCCTCGCTCACCGCGGATGCGCGCCGGCACGGGGTCGCCGTCCGCCGCCCCGACATCAATGCGTCCCTCGCCGACCCGACCCTCGAGCCCGTCGGCAGTGCAGCAGGGCCGACGGGGATGGCGGGCTGCCTCGACGCCGACCAGCCGCCGATCGCGCCGCGCTTCGACCCGGCGGCCCCGATCCGCGACGCGGAGCATCGCCGCGACGGAAACCTCGCGGTGCGGCTCGGGCTCACGGGTGTCACCGGTATCGGGACGGCGCTCGCAGAGCGGATCGTGCGGGAGCGCACGGCGAGCGGGCCCTACATCGGCATCCGCGACCTCGCCCGCCGGGTCGGCCTCAGCGCACCGCAGCTCGAGGCGCTCGCCACCGCCGGCGCGTTCGAGTGCTTCGGCATGAACACCCGCGAGGCGCTCTGGGCGGCGGGCCCCGCGGCCGAGGAGCGGCCCGAGTACCTGCCGCACACGTCGATCAGCGTGCAGCCGCCGCTGCTGCCGGAGCCGTCCGGCATGGACCGGGTCGCGGCGGACCTCTGGGCCACCGGCATCTCCCCCGACGACCACCCGGTCGCCTACGTCAGGAACGATCTCGCCCGCCGCGGCGTGCTCACCTCCAGCGCGCTGCGCTCGGCGGAGAGCGGGCGCCGCATCGAGGTCGGCGGCGTGGTGACGCACCGGCAGCGGCCCGCCACGGCGAGCGGCATCACGTTCCTCAACCTCGAGGACGAGACCGGGATGGTCAACGTCATCGCGAGCGTCGGCGTGTGGCAGCGGTACCGCCGGGTGGCGAGGGAGGCGCCGGCGATGATCGTGCGCGGCATCCTGGAGCGGTCGCCCGAGGGGGTGGTGAACATCGTCGCGGACCGGTTCGAGCGCCTGCCGATCGGGGCCCGCCACATCTCTCGCGACTTCCGGTGATGCCGGCGGGCGCCTTCCTAGGGGTGCAGATCGCCCTCGATCACCGCCACCGCGGTCGGCGGGGCGACGGGGAACACCCGACGGGGGTTCTGCAGGCTGGACGGCACGGGCAACGACGCGCGGTCGAGGTTGCCCTCGAAGCGCGCCGACCGGGCCAGGAAGTCCTCGCCGTCGAGGGTGGCCGTCGCCGCCGGCCCCGTGATCCGGGCGAGATGCAGCAGGGCAGGGTCCGGTCCGAGCACGGCGATGCGAACCCCTGGCCGCAGCTCGTCCGTGAAGTGGTCCAGCTGCTCCCGCCAGGCCCGAGTGAGCCGGCCCTTCGCGTTCGCCAGCGGGATGCCGACGAGTCCCGCCTCCCGCCAGGAGTCGAGGTCGTCCACCCGCAGCACCCACAGGCGGTCGCCCGCCGCCTCCGGCGCGACGGCAGCCGGCGCGGGCCAGACGTACTCGAGGCCTTCCCGGGTGCCCGGGAACGCGGATCCGTAGAAGGCGGGGTCCTTCGCGATGAGCCGCGACCGGTGGCTCTCGTGCACGGCCGGATCCCCGACCCACGGGGGCAGCAGCCCGTCGGCTGCCAGCGACTCCTGGCTGCGCCCGTCGACCTCGGGGGCGAACTCCCGGATTTGCGGCCGCACCGTGTCCGCGTGGCCGCGCTCGAGCCATGCGTCGGTGACGGCCAGCCCGTACGCCGTGAGGGCGGGCACGTATCCGCGCCACATGCCGACCACCGGATGCCGCTGCCAGCCGTAGGTCGGGAAGCTGAGGGCGCGGAGGATCTGCATCGTCTCGATCCGCTGCTTGCCGAGCCGCCCGGTGTCGAGCACGCGCGCGCTCTCCGCGAACGACGGGTACGGCAGGAACGTCTGCATCGTCTCCGAACCCTAGGCGCCCCGGCCGAGTGCCCGCCCTCCCCACGGAGGGTTGCCACTTCTTGCGGGCTTGACCGCCTCAAGGTCGCAAAAAGTGGCAACCCTCGGGGTGGGCGTCAGCCGTTGATGCGCTTGCGCAGCAGGTCGATCCGCGCCTGCAGCTGCTCCGGCGAGGCCTGCGCGACGGCGGGGCCGCCGCAGATCCGGCGCAGCTCGGCGTGCACCGCGCCGTGCGGGGCGTTGGTCCGGTGCGCCCAGAGGCCGACGAGGTCGTTGAGCAGGCTCCGCTGCTCCTTGATCCGCTTGTGGAGCGGCAGGTCGTGCACCGGCTGCTGCGCCGAGGGCGGGGCGGTGGGCGGTGCGACCCGCCCCTTGCCGCGCCGCTGCTGCTTCGCCTGCCGGTGCCGCAGCAGGTCACGCACCTGGTCGGGCTCGAGCAGGCCGGGCAGGCCCAGGAAGTCGAGCTCCTCCTCGCTGCCCACCTCCGCCTCGAAGCCGAACTCGCCGCCGTCGTAGAGCACCCGGTCGAACTTCGCGTCGCTGCCGAGCGCTTCGAACGCCCCGTCGAGGGTCAGCGTCTCCGAGGCCTTGTCCTGCCGGTTGGCCGCCGTGAGGGCGTCCTCGTCGAGGGTCCCTGCCTCGTCGGACGACGGGCGGTCGAGGGCGTGGTCCCGCTCGAGCTCGAGCTGCTCGGCCAGCTTCAGCAGCACGGGCACGTTCGGCAGGAAGACGGATGCGCTCTCGCCCCGCTTCCGCGCCCGCACGAAGCGCCCGATCGCCTGGGCGAAGAACAGGGGTGTCGACGCGTTGGTCGCGTAGACCCCGACGCAGAGCCGGGGCACGTCGACGCCTTCCGACACCATCCGCACCGCGACGAGCCACCGGGACGTGCCGGCCGAGAAGTCGGCGATCCGGTCGCTCGCCTCCTTCTCGTCGGAGAGCACGACCGTCGCCGGCTCCCCCGTGATCGCCTGCAGGCGCTTCGCGTAGGCCCGGGCGGCCGTCTTGTCGGACGCGATCACGAGCCCGCCCGCATCCGGCACGTGCCGGCGCACCTCGGTGAGCCGCTGGTCGGCGGCCTGCAGCACGGCGGGGATCCAGTCGCCCTCGGGCGACAGCGCGGTGCGCCACGCCTGCGCCGTGACGTCCTTCGTCGTCGCCTCGCCGAGGCTCGCGCTCATCTCCTCGCCGGCCGAGGTGCGCCAGCGCATCCCCCCGCCGTAGACCATGAAGAGCACCGGCCGCACGACGCCGTCCTCGAGCGCCCGCCGGTAGCCGTAGGTGTAGTCGGAGACCGAGGTGCGGATGCCGGCGGCGTCCGGCGCGTAGCTCACGAACGGGATGGGGGCCGTGTCGCTGCGGAACGGCGTCCCGGTGAGCAGCAGGCGGCGGGTGGCGTTGCCGAACGACTCCCGCATCGCGTCGCCCCACGACAGGGCGTCGCCGCCGTGGTGCACCTCGTCGAGGATCACGAGC
This sequence comes from Amnibacterium sp., assembly GCA_025936735.1. Taxonomy (GTDB): domain Bacteria; phylum Actinomycetota; class Actinomycetes; order Actinomycetales; family Microbacteriaceae; genus Amnibacterium. Next base: position 7,048 of record JAICSU010000058.1, on the reverse strand, counting down.
GTCTTCGCCGACTCGGTGATCCGCTTGTGCAGCGCCGCGTCGACCCCCACCTGGGCGTAGGTGACCGCCGCGCCGTGCCAGTGGCGGCCGAGCCAGCCGTCGGAGTTCTTGAACACCGGGTTCAGGTGGATCGCGACGCGCTCCGCAGCCTCGGCCCACTGCCGCTTCAGGTGGTCGGTCGGGGCCACGACGGTGACGCGGTCGACCGTGCCGCGGGCGAGCAGCTCCTTCGCCAGGCGGAGCGCGAAGGTGGTCTTGCCGGCGCCGGGCGTGGCAGCGGCGAGGAAGTCGCGCGGCTCCCGCTCGAAGTAGGCCGCGAGCGCCTCCTCCTGCCAGCGGCGGAGGGATCCGGCGGTGCCGCGGGGCGCCCGGTCCGGGAAGGCGGGTGGGAGGCTCGCCGCCTGGTGCGCGCCGGGAGCGGCGTCGAACAGGTGGGTGCTCATCCGGCTGTCGAGGCTAATCGACCCCTCGTCGACACGCCGACGACGGCCGGTGCCCGGGCGCGTCCCCTGCACGGTGCTCATCGCGGGCGGGCCGATAATCGTCGGTCGGAGGAACGGATGACGGACACGGCCGAGACCATCGAGACCATCGCCACGAACGGCGCGCCCCTGTGGCGACGGTACGTCGCGATCGGCGACTCGTTCACGGAGGGTGTCGGCGACCCGGATCCTGAGAGCCCCGGCGGCCTGCGCGGCTGGGCGGACCGCGTCGCGGAGGTGCTCGGCGCCCGGACGCCCGACTTCGCCTATGCGAACCTCGCGGTGCGCGGCAAGGTGCTGCGGCAGATCGTCGCGGAGCAGATCGAGCCCGCGGTGGCCCTGCAGCCCGACCTGATCACGATCTCGGCGGGCGGCAACGACGTCATCCGCCCCGGCACGGACCCCGACGAGCTCGCCGCGCGCCTGGACCCGGCCCTCGAGCGGCTCGCCGCGACGGGCGCGACGATCGTGCTCTTCACGGGGGTCGACGTCGGCTTCTCCCCCGTGTTCCGGCGCATCCGCGGCAAGACCGCCGTCTACAACGAGCATCTCCGCGTGCTCGCGGCGAAGCACGGCGCCCTCGTCGCGGACCAGTGGGGACTGACCGCCATCCAGGACGCCCGGTTCTGGTGCTCCGACCGGCTGCACCTGAACACGCTCGGCCACCACGAGGTCGCCCGGATGGTGCTCGACACCCTCGGCGTCGAGCACGGGCTCGAGCCCGGACGGCCGGAACCGCACCGAGCCCAGACGTGGCGGCAGGCGCGGCGCGACGACCTCGTGTGGACGCGCGAGTACTTCGTGCCCTGGGTCGTGCGGCGCATCCGCCGGGTGTCCTCCGGCGACCACGTGCAGCCGAAGCGCCCCGGCTTCTAGCCGGCGGGGGGGCCGCCGGCGGGCCGCAGCGACGCGAAGGAGTACGGCGGCCACGGCCCGAGGAAGCGCACCCGCAGCGCGGGCTCCTCGTCCTGCAGCACCGCGAGCTCACGGCCGACCTCGTCCACGGATCCGTCGTCCACGAGCAGGGCCGCGCTGAGCACGAGGACCTCGCCGTCCTCCGCGGTGGCTCGCGGGTTCTCGACGAGATCGGTGCTGCAGCGGGCGAGCCGGGCCCGGAGCTCCGGATAGGCGCGGTCGGCGCGCGCGTCGGCGGCGTCCCGTTCGAGCCCGGCGAGCCGCTTCTGCAGGAGGCGAGCGATCCCCGGCTGCTCGCGCCCGATGCGCTGGCGCAGCGCCTGCACCTCGGGGTCGCTCGCGGCGGCCTCGCGGCGGTCGAGCGCCAGGTCGACGCGGAGCTCGACCCGGCCGCCGACCCGGCCGAGGCCCGCGACGGCCGCCTCCTCGATGGACCGCAGCCACGCCTCGAGCCGGTCCCGGGCCGTCTCGGCGCCGCTGCCGGTCACGATGACGTCGAAGGTCATCGGCAGGACCGCCGAATCGCGGGTCCACAGCCGGTCGACGACGTCGTTGTGCTGGAGCACCCGGCGCGCCAGCGACTCGTCGTCGCCGTACGGGGGTCCGGGATGCTCGTGGACGACGGCGGTGACGGCCCCCACCGGGACGGGCAGCAGCGCGACGTCGTCGATCCCGGTCCCGAGCGAGGCCGGGTCGACGCCCGACCGGATGAGGGCGTAGACGTAGAGGCCGGCGGGCTCAGGCACCGGGCTCCGGCGGCGAGAGCGGTTCCCCGGCGAGGAAGCCGTCGAGGAGGTCCTCGACGACCTCGTCGAGCCCGCGCCGGAGGTCCGCCACCGAGCCGCCGATGCCGTGCTCCTGCTTGATCTGCCGCATCGCCTCGTCGAGGTCGAGCAGGGCCGCGCCGAGGCGCTCCTGCTCCTCCGCGGTGAGCGAGCCGCCCTCGATGCGCCGGAGCGCCTGGGTCTCCAACGCGTCCTGGATCACCTCGACCAGCGCGACGACGAGCGTGAGCAGGCCCTGCTTCAGGTTGTCCTCGTTCACCCGCAGCGTCATGCCCGACCTCCCTCCGCCCCGCTTCCAGGATGCCCGACCGGGTCGCGGAGCAGTGCCAGCCACCGAGCCGCCTCCGGTCCGGCGAGCTCGACCGCGCCCGCCGGCGACCGCAGCTCCAGCACGTCGAGGCCGTCCGGGCCCGCGGACCTCCGGAGCCGGCCGGCGCCGACCTCGGACGCGCTCATCCGCAGGGATGCGCGCCGATCCCCGCGCCCCTGCCACCGCACGGCGCCGGACCGGTCGACCGTCAGCGTGCCCTCCCGCCAGACCGCGTCGGTGGCTCGGGGCTCGCGGTACCGCGCGTCGCTCCGCAGCACGACCTCGTCGACGGGTGACGAGGCGACCCGGTTCCCGGCGCTCGCCGCCTCCCAGGGACCGCGGAAGCCGTACTCGATCATCGTCTCGACCCCGGCGATCGCCGCGCGGATGTCGACCGCGATGAGCGGCACCTCGGCGACGGTGACGATCAGGTCGAGGTCCAGGTAGACGCCCTTGTCGAGCAGGACCTCGACGAGGCGCGACAGAGCGCCCCGGGTGTCCCGCTCGGGCTGGAGCCCGGCCTGGGGCCGGACCGGCTGGCTGTCGATCATGCGTCCCGGTCGGGCCGCTCCTCCCCGTGGTCGCCGTCCGCGCTGAGGGCCTGCGCGCTGCGCCAGCCGCACCAGGGGCAGGCCTCCTCGAGGAGCTGCCGGCGCGGCGACACCTTCCCGCACTGCGGGCAGCTGTCCTTCTGCTCGATCGCGTTCCGCCAGCCGACGGCCTCGCGGTTCGTGCCCGACGGGAAGTCGAGGCCGTACCGGGCGGCCGTGTCGAAGGAGGCGAGCGCCGCGCGGATCCGGATCCCGAGCAGCTCCACGCCGCCGACGGCGACGGTGATGTCCGCGTTGATGACGAGCCCTCGATCGAGGAGCGTCTCGATCAGATGCGTCAGCGTCCCCTCGCGGTCGTGCTGCGGCTGCAGGGCGCCGCCCCGGGCGAGATCACTCATGCGGCCCCCGGACCCTCATCCGGCGCGTCACTCGCTCATCGTCGAGGCGCGCGTGTAGCGCGATCGGCGGGTGTAGGAGCGGAGGGCGCGGTCCGGGCCGATCTCGACCTCGTACTCGCCGAGCACGTCGGACGTCGCGGGGATGCGAGACGTCTCGAGCAGCTCGACGACCACCAGCCAGCCCCCGTCGTCCGCCCGCTCGACCCCGATCACCCCCTCCGGGGTGCGGCCCGTCATCGTCTTGAGGGCGTCGAGCGCGATCCGGGAGGCGGCGACGGCGTCCAGCGGGCGGTCCTGCCGCGGCGCGGGCCGCCTGCGCGGCTGCTCGCCCTCCTCCGGGCGGCGCCGGTCTCCGTCGTCCCGCGCCGCGGGGGGTGGGGAGTCCCCGTCTCGACGGGGGCGTGGGGAGTCCCCGTCCTGCCGGGGGCGGGCGGGACGCGGGGGGTCGTTCGATCGCTCGTCGGACACGGCTCAGCTCCTCGGGTTCCTCGGACGTGGTCGGGCCAGCCGCGCGACCAGCTCCCGCTCGGCCCGCTCGGCGTCCTCCGCCGAGATCCGGCCGGCGCGCCGGGCCTCGGCGACCTGCTCGAGCTCCCGTCGGATGACACCCGGGTCGGACAGCCGACGCTCGGCCTCCTCGGCGACCTGCTCGGCGACCCAGACGGTCGCTCTCAGGGGGGCGAGGGGCAGGCCGAGCAGCCCGGTGATGAGGCCCATGTCAGGGCCCCCCGACGAAGTCGTAGGGGGCCTGCGGGCCGAGCAGGCGGAACGTGGCCCGCCCTCCGAAGGCTCCCGCGAGGCGGTCGCACGCGGCCTCGAACGCCTCCGCCCCGTCCCGGTCGACGAGGGCCGCGAGCTCCACGACCTCGTCGGCCTGACGGCGATCCCGGACGACGGTCTCCCGGGTCAGCGGCCGGAGGTCGTCGAGGATGCGCGCCGCATCGGCCTCCGCCTTCCGGTCGAGGCCCTGCACGACGAGCTCGCCGAGACGCAGCTTCGCTGCGCGGAACGCCGGGTCCGGCGTGCCGGCCGTCTCCTGCCGCAGGCGCGCGATCCGCGGATCCTCGTGCACGAGCTCCGTCAGCGCGACGTCCTCGCGGTACCGGACGGTCAGGGTGAGCTGGACCGCCCCGTCGACACGGCCCACGGCGGCGTCGAACGCCTCCCGGAGCCGGTCGAGCGACCCCGGGCCCGCGTCCCTGGCGACGAAGGTGCCGAACGCCACGGGCACCACCGTGCGGGTCCGCGCGACCTCGTCGAGCACGTGGCTGTGGGCGAGCAGGTCGGCCGGGAGGCCGAACGCGTCCCGGTCCACGCCCTCGCTCACGAGGGCGTGGCACCCGTCGAGCGTGGTCACCTCCACGTCGCGCCCCCCGACCCCCGTCAGCGATCCGGGCAGCGCCGGACCGCGCGCGGCGAGCAGGCCGTACACGTACGTGTCGGCCTGCGTCGCCCGCGCCTCCCCCGTGCGGACCGCGCTCATGAGGACGTGCTGCTGACCCTCCTGCGCCGCTCGGGCTGCTCGTCGCGATCGCGGTCGCGGTCGCGGTCGTGGCCGCGGTCATGCCGGTCGTCGCCGCCTCCGGTGATCGCCTCCTTGACGCCCTCGAGCGCACCGCTGGTCTTCCCCTTCGCGCCCTTCTGCGACATGTCACCCATCAGCTCGCCGAGGTCCTTCCCACCCTGCTGGGTCAGGTCGAGGCGGTTGGTGGCCTCGGCGAACCGCAGGTAGGTGTCGACGCTCGCGATCACGACGCGCGCGTCGATCGTGAGCACCTCGATGCCCACAAGGGAGACCCGGACGTAGGCATCGATCACGATCCCCTTGTCGAGGATGATCTCGATCACGTCCGCCAGCGAGCTCGACCGGGGCCGGTCGAGGTATCCGCTGCTCATCGCCTATCGCCTTCCGTTCCGTCCCGCACCGGCCGGGGTGCGCTCCCGCTCGCCGGACCCGTCCTGGTCCGACTCGTCCTGGTCCGACTCGTCCTGGTCCGACTCGTCCTGGTCCGACTCGTCCTCGTCGTACGGCTCCTCGTCGTAGGAGTCGTCCCGCTCCTCGTCCAGGTCGTCGTCGTCGAGATCCTCGTCCTCGTCCTCGTCGTAGTAGTCGTCGTCGGACTCGTCGAGGTCGTCGTCCTCGGAGTCGGTCCGGTCCTCGTCCTCGTCGAGAGGCGCCTCGTCCTCGCCGCTCTGGTCCTGGCGGTCGCGCTCGTCCTGGTCCTCCTGCTCCTGGCGCTCGCGCTCCTCCTGCTCCTGCCGTTCCTGCTCCACGACCTCGTCGTGCGTCCGCACGATCTCCTTGTCGTGGATCTCGGCCCGCCAGCCCTGCACCGCGTCCGGATCGAGCTGGGTCGACGTCATCACGTGATGGATGTAGAGCTTCGTCTCCAGCCGCACCCGGCTGCCGACCGAGCGCCAGATGTTGATCAGGTTCTCCCAGAACCCGGCCGGGTGGTACTCGACCGCCAGGGTGAGGCGGGTGAGGTTGGGCGCGAGCTCGCTGAAGGTGACGGCCCCGTTCAGGTAGCCCTTCTGCCCCGTCGACTGCCAGACGATGTGGTCGTCGGGGACCATGTCGATGATCGTGGACTCCCAGCTGCGGTGGAGCACGAAGACCTTGGCCCGGAACTGCACCTTGCCCTCGTCGTCCTTCGCCTCCGCGAACTCGACCTTCTTCATGAACTCGGACCACTGGTTGAACTGCGTCCACTGGTTGTAGGCGACGTGGACGGGGACGCCCACGTCGAACGAGTCGATGATGTTGGAGAACTTCTTGGCCGCGCTCTTCCGGCCGCCGCCGCCCGGCAGCGTCGCCTTGACCTTGTCCTTCACGCCGCTGAAGGCGCCCGTCAGGGCGCCGCCCGCGGGGGTCTCGCCGGACGCCGCGGCATCCACGCCACCCGACACCGCTTCGCTCACGGGGCCGGGAGCGTCGTCGGAATCGCCGCCGCCGTCCTGCTGCCTGCCCTCGGCGTAGTCGGTCAGCCGATTCGTCAGCTTCTCCACCGATCCGCCGGCGCGGCTGATCCCGAGCTGCAGGGCGGAGCGGCCGAGGCCCCGGAGCGCCTCCTTCAACGCGTCGTTCGGGCCCGGGGCCGCCGGCGCCTCCTCCTCCGTCGTCGTGTCGGTCGTCGTGTCCGTCATCGCTCAGTCCCTCTCTCGGTTCGAGCCCCGCACCGGCCGGCCGTCGCCGTCGGTCCGCGGACGCCGGTTCGGTGCTCCCTGCTGGGTCCGGGGCCGGTCGGGGCGCCCCGCCGTCCCGGATGATGCCGTCCGCTCGGGACGGCCCGTCGAGGCGCGCTGCCCCGAGCGGCCCCCGGCGGTCTGATCCGTCCGCGGCCGCGCCGTACCCTGCTGACGCCCCGTCGTGGCGGCACCGCCGCTCGGCGGCTGCTGCCGGGTCGTGGGTTGGCGGCGCTCCGGATCGGGACGGCGGCGGGCGGGCGGTGTCTCCGGAACCCGCTCGTCCTCGGGGGCCGCCTCGTCCGCCGGGGCGCCCTCTTCGTCCGGCGGGGCCTCGTCCTCGGGGGCGGCCTCGTCGTCCGGCCCGGGCTCGTCCTCCGGGGCACCCTCGTCCTCCGGGGCGCCCTCGTCCTCGGGAGCG
>JAICSU010000245.1 GCA_025936735.1 Amnibacterium sp. | reverse complement strand
GCGTCGCTGTCGCTCTTCGACGTCGCGGACGCGGTGATGAAGGCGAGCGGCGATCCGAAGGACAAGAGCAAGGTCGCGAACGCGATGTTCCACCTCAAGGTGACGACGCCGCTCGGCCCGCTGCACTGGGGCGCCGGTGGCGCCCGGAACCCGGTGCCGAACGTGGTGCGGACGCCGATCATCGGCGGCCAGTGGCGGAAGGTCGCGGGCAAGTTCCCGCTCGACTTCCTGCTCGTCGAGCACGCCGACGACCCGCACGTCCCGATCCAGACCAAGCTGCGGCCCTACAGCTAGGCCCTGTCCGGGCCTACGCGCAGCGTGACAGCGGCGGGGACGGTCACCGTCCCCGCCGCTGCACGCGACCTGGCCGAGCTCCAGCTGGCGAAGCTGCGGCGCCAGGTCGTCTATCTCGAGGAGCGGTCGCCCTTCTACCGCGAGAAGCTGGCGTCCGCCGGCGTCGGCTCCGGCGATCTCGACTCGCTCGAGGCCCTCGCGCGGTTCCCGTTCACGACCAAGCAGGAGATCCGCGACGCGCAGGTCGCCGCGCCGCCGCTGGGGCGGCACGCCTGCGTCGGCCTCGAGGACGTCGTTCGCCTGCACGCCTCGACCGGCACGACGGGCGCGCCGAGCTGGGTCGGCGTCACCGCCCGCGATGCCGAGGTCTGGACGGAGCTCACGGCGTCGTCGTTCCGCGTCCAGGGGATCCGCCGCGACGACGTGGTCGTGCACGCCGCCGGGCTGACGCTGTTCGTCGGCGGGCTGCCGGCGCGGGACGCCATCGAGCGGATCGGCGCGACGTTCGTCCCCATCGGGACGGGCGCCTCCGAGAAGGTGCTGGCCGCGATGCAGACCCTCGGCCGCACCGTGCTGCACGCCACCCCGTCCTACGCCGTCTACCTCGCCGAGGTGGCGCGCGAGCGCGGGCTCGATCCGCGCACGCTCGGCGTGCGGAAGCTCACCGTCGGCGGCGAGCCCGGCGGCGGCGAGCCGTCGACGCGGGCGCGCATCGAGGCGGACTGGGGCGCGCCGGTGACCGAGGGGCTCGGCAACGCCGACGTCGCCCCGATCATCTGGGGCGAGTGCGAGCACCAGCAGGGTATGCACCTCACCGGCGCCGAATGGGTCCATGCCGAGCTCGTGGATCCCGAGACCGGCGAGGCCGTGCCGTGGGAAGAGGGCGCCGAGGCAGAGCTCGTCTACACCGCGCTCGAGCGCGAGTGCTGCGGCCTGCTGCGCTTCCGGACGCGCGACCGCGTGCGCGTGCTCGGCCTCGGGTGCGCCTGCGGGAGGCCGGGGCCGCGCATCCGCTGCGTCGGCCGCACGGACGACATGCTGATCGTGCTCGGCGTCAACGTCTTCCCCTCGGCGATCCGCGACCTCGTCTCGGAGCTGCACCCGCAGACGACCGGCGCGATGCAGGTCGTGCTCCGCGAGCCCGGCCCGGGGGTGGCGCCGCCGTTGCACGTCGAGGTGGAGCGGGCGGACGATGTCGCCGACGAGGCGGCGCTCGCGGCGCGCCTCGAGGAGCTCGTCCGCGGGCGGCTGACGGTGCCCGTGCGCGTCGAGCTCGTGCCGCCGGGCTCGATTCCGAGGTCCCAGATGAAGACGGCGCTCGTGCGCCTCGATGCACCCGAGGAGGAGCGATGACGGAGCTGCAGTCCCCCCAGACGTCGCAGGGCGGCGGGTTCCCGAGCCCGTTCGAGGTCGGAACACCGGAAGGCGCCGAGGGCTGGGAGGCGATGTACCCCTACTACCTGCTCTTCGACCCGGCGCGGCGCGAGCAGGAGGAGAGCCGCTTCTGGTTCTACAACGGCATGCACTTCCCGGAGCCGATGCCGGCCTTCGACATGATCACGGCCGAGTCGTGCTACCTGTCGATCGGGCTCTACCAGGGCCGGGTCTTCAGCATCCCGACCGTGCTCGGCATCGAGCACCGCGTCGTCAACGGCTACGTCTACATCACCTCGAACGAGGTGACCGACCCGGCGGAGATCGAGCGGCGGCTCGAGACGTTCCTGCCGCGGATCGGCCACTACTACGAGAACTGGGACGACCTCGTGGCGCGCTGGCAGGCGGCGGTCGACGACGCGATCGCCCGTCTCACTGCGCTCGAGGTGCCGCGCCTGCCGCGGCTGGAGGACGAGCAGGAGCTGATCCACGACCACCGCCTCGGCTCGAACTACCGGCTGCTCACCGCCTACGACCGTGCGCTCGGCCTCTACAACGAGCTGAACCAGCTGCACTTCGAGCTGCTGCTGCTCGCCTACGGCGCCTACCTGACCTTCTTCCAGTTCTGCCAGGCGGCGTTCCCCGACCTCGGCACGCAGACCATCACGCAGATGATCTCGGGCTACGACACGACGATGTTCCGGCCCGACGACGAGCTCAAGGCGCTCGCTGCCGCGGCGCTCGAGCACGGCGTCGACGCCGCATTCGCGGAGGGCCGCCCGGTCGAGGACGTGCTCGCCGAGCTCGGGGGCTCCGACGGCGGCCGCGCCTGGCTCGCCGAGCTCGAGCAGCGCCGTCATCCCTGGTTCTTCATGTCGACGGGCGACGGCTTCTACCACCACCATCGCGCGTGGATCGACGACCTGCGACTGCCCTTCTCGGCGATCACCGGCTACGTCGCGCGCCTGCGCGAGGGCGACGACCTGAGCCGCCCGACCAAGCGGCTGCTGGCCGAGCGCGACCGCATCGCGTCCGAGTACCGCGAGCTGCTCGGCGACGAGCAGCGCAGCTCGTTCGACGAGATGCTCGGCCTCTGCCGTCACGTGTTCCCGCACGCCGAGGGCCACAAGTTCTTCATCGAGCACTGGGGCACCTCGCTGTTCTTCAACAAGATCCGCGAGATCGGCCAGGTGTTCGTCGACGAGGGCTTCCTCGCCGACGCCGAGGATCTCTTCTACCTCAACACCCACGAGGTGCACGAGGCGCTCTCCGACCTGGGTCTCGCCTGGGCCGGCGGCGCGCCCGGTCGCGGGACGGTCTACTGGCCGCCGATCGTCGCCGAGCGCAAGCGCGTCCTCGAGGTGCTCTCGCACTGGACGCCGCCCCCGGCGCTCGGCACGGTGCCGGAGGTGGTGAACGACCCGACGGTGCAGCTGCTCTGGGGCGTGACCGCCGACCGCCTGCGCTCATGGGCCGAGCAGGCCGCCGACACCGAGGGTGTCAGCGGGTACGCCGCGTCGCCCGGGGTGGCGGAGGGCGTGGCGCGCGTCGTGCGCAACGTCGACGAGATCGGGCTCGTCCAGCCCGGCGAGGTGCTCGTCTGCCCGGTGACGGCGCCGAGCTGGGGGCCCGTCTTCCCGAAGATCGCCGCCGCGGTCTCCGACATCGGCGGGATGATGTCCCATGCGGCCATCGTCGCAAGGGAGTACGGCCTGCCTGCGG
>JAICSU010000181.1 GCA_025936735.1 Amnibacterium sp. | reverse complement strand
GAAGCCCGGGACCACGTGCTCGATGTGCGTGCGGATGCGCCGGTAGTCGCCCGCGAGCCCCCGCCAGTCCACGTGCGCCGTGTCGGTGCGCCCGCGGAGCACGCGCTCGGCGAGCCCGGCGATGATCGCGACCTCGCTGCGCAGGTGCGGGCTGGCGGGCTCCAGGCTGCCCTGCGACTCGTGCACCATGCTCATCGAGTCCTCGACCGTGACCTTCTGCGGCCCTGTCGCCTGCACGTCCCGCTCGGTGCGGCCGAGCGTCGGCAGGATGAGGGCGCGCCGGCCGGTCACGACGTGCGACCGGTTCAGCTTGGTCGAGACCTGCACGGTGAGCCGCAGCGAGCGCATCGCCGCCTCGGTGGCCGCGGTGTCGGGGGTCGCCTTCGCGAAGTTGCCGCCCATCCCCATGAAGACCTTGATCGTGCCGTCGCGCATCCCCCGGATCGCCCCGACGGTGTCGACCCCGTGCTCGCGCGGCGACGAGAACGAGAACTCGGCGTCGAGCCTGTCGTGGAAGGCGGCGGGCATCTGCTCCCAGATGCCCATCGTGCGGTCGCCCTGCACGTTCGAGTGCCCGCGCACGGGGCAGAGGCCCGCGCCGGGCTTGCCGATGTCGCCGCGCAGCAGCAGCAGGTTCACGACGTCGCGCAGCATCGCGACGGAGTGCTTGTGCTGGGTGAGGCCCATCGCCCAGCAGACGATGTTCCCCTTGGAGGCGGCCATCTGCTCGGCGACCTTGCGGATCTGCTTCTCGGTCAGCCCCGTCGCGGTCTCCACCTCGGACCAGGAGAGGGCCGCCACCGCGTCGCGGTACGCCTCGAAGCCCTGGGTGTAGCGGTCGATGAAGTCGTGGTCGAGCACCGTTCCACCGCTCGCCCCGTCGAGCTCGATCAGCACCTTCCCGAGCGCCTGGAACAGCGCCTGGTCGCCGCCGAGCTTGATCTGCAGGAACGTGTCCGCGAGGTCGGTGCCGCGGAACACCATCCCGTGCACGGTCTGCGGGTTGTCGTAGTGCAGCAGGCCCGCCTCACGGAGCGGGTTGACCGCGACGATGACGGCGCCCTGCTTCTTCGCCTTCTCGAGCGAGGTGAGCATCCGGGGGTGGTTCGTGCCCGGGTTCTGCCCGGCGATGAGGATGAGCCCGGCGGTCTCGATGTCGACCAGCGTGACGGAGCCCTTGCCGATCCCGATCGTCTCGCCGAGGGCGGCGCCGCTCGACTCGTGGCACATGTTGGAGCAGTCGGGGAGGTTGTTCGTGCCGAGCGCGCGCGCGAACAGCTGGTAGAGGAACGCGGCCTCGTTGGAGGTCCGGCCCGAGGTGTAGAAGACGGCCTCGTCCGGGCTGTCGACGGCGTCGAGCTCCTCCGCGATCACGTCGAAGGCGCGCTCCCAGGTCACCGGGCGGTAGTGGGTGTCGCCGGCCTCGAGCAGCATCGGATGCGTCAGGCGGCCCTGCTTGCCGAGCGCGAAGTCGTCCCAGGACTCGAGCTCCGCGAGCGGATGGGCCGCGAAGAACGCCGGCGGCACCCGCCGGGTCGTCGCCTCCTCGGCGACGGCCTTCGCGCCGTTCTCGCAGAACTCGGCGGTGTGGCGGCGGTGCGCGGGATCCGGCCACGCGCAACCCATGCAGTCGAAGCCCGAGAACTGGTTGACCTTGAGCAGCGTCCTGGCGGTGCGGGTCGGCCCCATCTGGTCGAGGGACATCTCCATCGCGCGGAGGACGGCGGGAGCCCCGACGGCGCGCGTCTTCGGCCTGCCGACCGTGAGCGCCGACTCGTCGATGTTCGCTTCCGCGCGTTCGGTCGCGTCGGCCATGAGCGGCTCCGTCCCGTGCGGCCGCCCTCGGCCGCCCTGCCCTCGCATGGTACGTCCGCGACCTCCGCCCGGCGCCGACGGTGGCAGTCTGGAAGCATGAAGCGCGCAGCGCGGCGGCGCGTCGTCGTCGTCCGGCCGGGCGAGCCCGGGCGGACCCGCGAGGACGCGCTCGCGATCGAGGAGCCGCTCGAGATCCGCGTCGGCGGCGTGCCGTTCAGCGTGACGATGCGCACGCCGGGCGACGACTTCGACCTGGTCGCCGGGTTCCTCGTCTCCGAGGGCGTGGTCAGGTCGGCGGACGACCTCGGTGCCATGCGGGTCGTGACCGGCATCGCGCGCTCCGGGGACCCGACCTTCAACGTCGTCGACGCGACCGTGACCGGCGGCGGCCTCGCCGTCGCGGCGGCGCGGGCGAGGAACGTCTACACGTCGAGCTCGTGCGGCGTGTGCGGCCTCGCGTCGATCGACGCCGTCACCACCGCATCGGCGTGGCCGATCCTGCCGGTCGGATTCGTCGTCGACGACACGGTGATCGCCGCCCTGCCCGACCGGCTGCGGGAGCAGCAGGGGCTCTTCGACTCGACCGGCGGCGTGCACGCAGCCGGACTCTTCGACCGCGACGGGGACCTGCTCGTGCTGCGCGAGGACGTCGGCCGCCACAACGCCGTGGACAAGGTGGTCGGCTGGGCGCTGCGGGAGGGGCGCCTGCCGCTCTCCGAGACGGTGCTGCAGGTCTCCGGGCGGGCGTCGTTCGAACTCGTGCAGAAGGCCCGGATGGCGGGCATCCCGGCGCTCGCCGCCGTGAGCGCGCCGTCGTCGCTGGCCGCCGAGCTCGCCGAGGAGGCCGGCATCACCCTCATCGGGTTCAGCCGCGGCGCCGCCTTCAACGTCTACGCCGGCCCCGCCCGGGTGCGACGCACCGGACGGCTTGACGGCCCCGCCTCCGCCTCCGTACCGTCGACGCCGTCGGATTCGTTGCGACCGACGACAAATTCCGGAGAGGCTTCGATGACGAGCAGGACGGCGACCCGGTGAGGGCGGCCGTGCTGCGCGCGGTCGGCGAACCGCTCACCATCGAGGACCTCGAGCTGGACGGACCGGGTCCCGGCGAGGTGCAGGTGCGGATCGAGGCCGCAGGCGTCTGCCACAGCGACCTCCACTACATGACCGGCGACCTGCGCGCGACCCTCCCGATCGTCGTCGGGCACGAGGGCGCAGGCATCGTGGAGGCAGTCGGCCCGGGGGTCGAGCTCGTGATCGGGCAGCGGGTGGCGCTGACCTGGCGGCCGCGCTGCGGCGAGTGCGACGCGTGCGTGGCCGGCAACCCCGTGCTCTGCCGCTTCGGCCGCGTCTTCGCCACCACGAACGGGCTGTTCGACGGCACCACCCGGCTGCACCGCGGGGACGAGCGGATCCACCACCTGATGGGCGTCTCGTGCTTCGCCGAACGGGTCGTCGTGTCGGCGACGAGCACCGCGCCGGTGCCGGACGGCGTGCCGCCCGAGATCGCCGCGATCGCGGCCTGCGCCGTGGTGACGGGCGTCGGCGCGGTGCTGAACGCCGCCACCTCCGCCGCCGGCCGTCCCCTCGCCGTGTACGGCGCGGGCGGCGTGGGACTCGCCGCGGTGATGGGCGCGGTCGTCGGCGGCGCGTGGCCCGTGATCGCGATCGACGTCGATCCCCAGAAGCTCGACCTCGCCAGCCGGCTCGGCGCCACGCACACGATCGACGCCCGCGCGGGCGGCGTGGCGGGCCGCGTCGCGGCGCTGACCGGCGGCGGCGTGCCCTGGCTGATCGAGGCCGTCGGCCGGCCGGAGACGATGCGCGAGGCGTTCGCCTGCCTCGCTCCCGAGGGGACCCTCGTCGCCGTCGGGCTGTCCGCGACGGACGCGGTGGTCGAGGTGCCGATCACGGAGCTCGTGCAGCGGCAGAAGCGGATCATCGGGGCCCTCTACGGCCTCGCCAACCCCCGCCTCGACCTCGCCCGGATCTTCGCGCTGTACCTCGCGGGGCGCCTCCCTCTCGACCTCCTCCTCGGCACGCGGCGGCCGCTCGCCGAGGTGAACGAGGCGTACGCCGACCTGAGGGCCGGGGCGCCCGGCCGGGGCGTCCTCGTGCCATGACCACCACCAGCACGCACGGCCGGCGACGGCCGGGAAGGAGCGGACACCGATGACGGATCTCCGGAGCAGCGAGTGGTACGGCGGTGACGGCCGCGACGGCTACATCCACCGGGCGTGGATGCGCCGGGGCGTGGCGGACGAGGGCTTCCAGCGCCCGCAGATCGCGATCGCGAACACCGCCTCGGACCTCACCCCCTGCAACATGCACCTCGACGAGGTCGCCCAGGCCGTCAAGGACGGCGTGCACGAGGCGGGCGGCGTGCCGCTGAACCTCCCCGTCGTCTCGCTCGGCGAGACGCTGGTGCGCCCGACGGCGATGCTGTGGCGCAACATGGCCGCGATGGCGATGGAGGAGATGTTCCGCGCGAACCCCATCGACGGCCTCGTGCTCCTCGGCGGCTGCGACAAGACCATCCCGTCCCTGCTGATGGCCGCCGCGTCCGTCGGCATCCCCGCCGTCGTGGTCCCGGGCGGCCCGATGCTCAACGGCATGTTCCGCGGCAAGCGGATGGGCTGCGGCACCGGCGTCTGGCAGCTGTCGGAGGAGGTGCGCGCCGGCACGCTCTCGCGGGAGGCGTTCCTGTCGAGCGACAAGGCGATGATCCGCAGCAAGGGCCACTGCAACACGATGGGCACGGCCTCGACCATGGCGATCATGGCGGAGGCGCTCGGCATGACGATCCCGGGGCTGGCGGGGACGCCCGCGCCGGACGCCCGGCTGCTCGAGGCGTCCCACGCGACCGGGCGGCTCGCGGTCGACCTCGTGCGCGAGGGCAGGACGATCGCGGACGTGATCACGCGGGAGTCGTTCACGAACGCGATCGTCGCGCTGGCCGCGTGCGGTGGATCCACGAACGCCGTGGTCCACCTGCTCGCGATCGCCGGGCGGCTCGGCATCGAGCTCACCCTCGACGACTTCGACCGGATCGGCGCGGACGTGCCGCTGCTCGTCAACCTGCAGCCGGCGGGCGAGTACCTGATGGAGGACCTCTACAACGCCGGCGGCCTGCTCGCGGTGCTGGCCGAGGTGCGCGACCTCCTCGATCCCACGCCGATCACGGTGACCGGCAGGCCCCTCGTGGACTACCTGGACGACAAGCCGATCTGGAACCGGGAGGTCATCACCCCCCGGGCCGAGCCGCTCATCCCGGCCGCCGGCGAGGACGGGTCGGGTGCCGGCATCGCCGTGCTGCACGGGAACCTCGCCCCCCGTGGCGCGATCATCAAGCCGGCCGCCGCGTCGCCGCACCTGCTCACCCACCGGGGGAAGGCGATCGTCTTCGACTCGATCGAGGACTTCCACGCCCGGGTCGACGACCCGGAGCTGCCGGTCACGCCCGACTCGGTACTGATCCTGCGTGGCTGCGGGCCGCGCGGCTACCCGGGGATGCCCGAG
>JAICSU010000060.1 GCA_025936735.1 Amnibacterium sp. | reverse complement strand
CACCTCCGGTACCGGTTCCGCCGCCCTCGCCCGCCGTGACGAAGACCATGTCGGCTCCGGCGAGGGCCTCCTCGATCTCCTCGGCGTGGTCCTCGGCGGCGCGACGCCCGACCTCCGGATCCGCGCCGGCGCCGAGGCCGCGGGTGAGCTCGCGGCCGACGTCGAGCTTCACGTCGGCGTCGGACAGCAGCAGGGCCTGCGCGTCGGTGTTGATCGCCACGAACTCCACGCCGCGAAGGCCGAGCTCGATCATCCGGTTGACGGCGTTCACGCCGCCGCCGCCGACACCGACGACCTTGATCACGGCGAGGTAGTTCTGGTTCGTCGTCACGAAGGGCCTTCCGTCCGGGGCTTCAACCTCTAGTTGAGGGTGAAACTCCTGTTCAGTGCGCGATTCCGCACGCATCGACGGTAGGCGGCGATCGCGCCGGATGCGTCCTCGACGCGCCGGGGGCGTGCCGGATGGCGGCGCGTCACCCCACCGAGACGGATCCGGGGACGGACACGTCGATGCGGTGAGCGGACCTCGCGACGTGCACGAGCGCCGCGGAGAGGGCGGCAGCCTTCGCTGCGCCGTCGTCGGCGCTCCCCCAGACGACGACCCGCCCGTCGACGAGGGTCAGCCGAACGGCGTCGGGCGTCGGCGCCGCCACGGTGCGCACCCGGGCGGTGAGCGCGGCGGGAAGGGACGCGAGCACGTCCGCCGCCGCGACGAACGAGCGGCTGCCGGCGGCCGCGGTCACGAGCGGGGTGCCGGGGATCCGGGACGGGGCCGTGCGGAGCGTCACGCCGGCGGCATCGACGAGCGCGAACGCGCCCCCCGCCTCCACCTGGGCGATCGGGGTCCGCGGCACCACGCGCACGGCGAGGGTGCCGGGCGGGAGCCGCTCGAGGCTGAAGCTGCGCACCCCGGCGACGGCCGCGATCCGGGCCGTCACGTCGCCGGCGTCGACGAGCGCGATCGGCACGCCGACCTCGGGAGCGAGCGCCGCGCGCACCCGGCCGGCGAGCGAGGCGTCGGTGCCGGTGACGGTGATCGTGCGCACCGCGAACGCGGGCGAGACCGCCAGCAGCACCGGGGTCGCCACGGCGACGACGAGGAAGCCGGCCGCCACCGCCGCGACGATGCGCCGGCGTCGCGCGCCCCGGGTGAACCGGCGGACCTCCGCCGCCTCGGCACGTCGACGGGCGCGTCCCGTGCTTCGGACCCGGGCCCGGTCGGCGCGGGGGGTCGGCAGGACCGAGGCCGCCGGGGGCGGCGCGGGCGGAGCGGGGCGCTTCACCGGGCGGGTGGGCGCGCGCCCTCGCGAGCGCCGAGCGCCGTGAGGATCTGCGGCACGATCCGGTAGACGGATCCGCAGCCCAGGGTGATCACGAAGTCGCCGGGCCGCGCGATGGCGGCGATGCGGTCGGCGGCCGCCTGCCAGTCGGGCACGTAGTCGACCGAGGACGGGTCGGCGAAGCGACCCGCGACGATCTCGCCGGTGACGCCCGGCACGGGATCCTCCCGGGCGCCGTCGACGTCGAGGACGACGGTGTGGTCGGCGCGCGACTCCAGCACCGCCGCGAACTCGGCCGCGAACGCCTTCGTGCGGGAGTAGAGGTGGGGCTGGTGGACGGCCAGGATCCGCCCCTCCCCCACGACCGTGCGGGCGGCGTCGAGCGCGGCGGCGACCTCGGTGGGATGGTGCGCGTAGTCGTCGTAGACGCTGACGCCGTCCACGATGCCCTTCAGCTCGAAGCGCCTGCCGGATCCCCCGAAGCGGGCGACGGCGCCGGCGGACTCGGCGAGGCCGAAACCGAGGGCGAGCAGCACGGCGACGGCGCCGGTCGCGTTCACCGCGTTGTGCCGGCCCGGGAGCCGCAGCCGCATCCGCGCGGACTCGCCGCCGGCGGTGACCGTGCACGCGGCGCCGCCGTCGGTGGTGATGTCGGTGACGCGAACGTCGGCGCCGTCGGCCTCGCCGAAGGTGGTGATCGGCGTGCGGGTGACGCGGGCGGCGACGCGCCGGGCGCCGGGATCGTCCGCGCTGATCACGGCGCGCTCGCGCGCGCCGTCCGCGAACGCGACGAACGCCGCGTCGAACGCCTCCGCGCTGCCGTAGTGGTCGAGGTGGTCGGCGTCGACGTTGGTGATCAGGGCGACGGCGGTGTCGTAGAGCAGGAAGGAGCCGTCGGACTCGTCCGCCTCGACGACGAACAGCGAGCCGCGCCCGATGCGCGAGGAGACGCCGAGGTCGGCGATCACGCCGCCGTTGACGAAGCTGGGATCGGCGCCGAGCTCCTCGAGCGCGGTCGCGATCATGCCGGTCGAGGTGGTCTTGCCGTGCGCGCCCGCGACCGAGACGAGCCGGTCGTCCCCGATCAGCGCCTTCAGGGCCTGCGAGCGGTGCAGCACCGGGATGCCCCGCCTGCCCGCCTCGGCGAGCTCCGGGTTGTCGGGCCAGAGGGCGCTCGTCACGACGACCGCGTCGACGTCGCCGACGTGGGCGGCGTCGTGGCCGATCGCGATGGTGGCGCCGAGGTCGCCGAGCACGTCGGTGTTCGCGTTGCGGCTGCGGTCGGATCCGGAGACCGTCGCGCCGCGCGCCAGGAACAGCCGCGCGATGCCGCTCATGCCGGCGCCGCCGACGCCGACGAAGTGCACTCGGTCGAGCCGATCCGGGATCGGCACCGAGAGGTCCGGCTTGATCGTCATGCGCGGAACCCTACGCGGCGGGCCCCCGTGAGCACGCTCCGGGCCAGGCGCGCCATCCGCTGCGCCCCGTCCCGCACCCCGTCGCCGCCGGCCGCCGCGGCCATCGCCGCGACGCGGTCGGGGTCCCTCAGGAGGGGCAGCACCACCCGCTCGAAGGTCTCGGGCGTGAACTCGCCGTCGGGCACGAGCAGGGCGCCGCCCGCGGCGACGACGCCCGCCGCGTTGAACCGCTGCTCGCCGTTGCCGACCGCGTACGGCACGTAGACGGCGGGCAGCCCCAGCGCGGACAGCTCGCTGACGGTGGAGGCACCGGCGCGCGAGACGGCGAGGTCCGCGGCCGACAGCACGAGGTCCATCCGGTCGGCGTACGGCAGCATGCGGTAGCCGGGCAGCCCCGGATCCGGCACCTCCGTGCGCTCCCCCGCCAGATGCAGCACCTGCCAGCCCGTGGCGAGCACCGCCTCGGCGCTCGCCACGACCGTGCGGTTCAGCCGCTCGGCGCCGAGGGAGCCGCCCGTCACGAGCAGCACGGGGCGTTCCGGGGCGAGCCCGAGCGCGGCCAGCGCCTCCGGCCGGCGCCGGGTCCGGTCGAGCTCGGCGATCTCCCGGCGCAGCGGCATGCCGACGAGCTCGGCGTGCGGCAGAGGGGTGCCGGCGAAGGTGACCCCGACGGCCGTGGTGAACCGCGCGCCGAGCCGGTTCGCGAGGCCGGGCTTCGCGTTCTGCTCGTGGATCGCGTACGGCAGGCGCAGCCGGCGCGCGGAGAGGTAGGCGGGCGCGGCCGCGTACCCGCCGAACCCGATCACCCCCTCGACGCCGCGGGACGCGAGGTGGCCGCGGGTCGTGCGCAGGGCGCCGGCCATCGCCGCGGGGAAGCGGAGCGCCGCGCGGTCGGGCCGGCGCGGGAACGGGAGCCGGGGGACGACGAGCAGCTCGTAGCCCCGCTGGGGCACGAGCCGTGCCTCGAGGCCCTCCGCCGTGCCGAGCACGAGCACCTCCTCGCCGGTGGCCGTCAGCTCGTCGGCGACGGCGAGCAGCGGGTTGACGTGGCCGGCGGTCCCCCCTCCGGCGAGCAGCCAGCGGGTCACGGGCGCAGGCCCGTCGACGGGTGGTCGAGCGCCGGGGGCGGGGCCTGGTTGGCCAGGGCCATGACGCAGCCCACGGCGAGGAGGTTCGCGATCATCGAGGAGCCGCCCGACGAGATGAAGGGCAGCGGTACCCCGAACACGGGCGCGATGCCGAGCACGACGGCGATGTTCGCGAACGCCTGGCCGACGAGCCAGGCGAGGGCCATGCCGGTGACCGCGCGGGTGAAGCGGTCGGGCGTTCCGCTGCTGATGCGCAGGAACACGACGGTGAGCGCCACGAACAGCGCGAGCAGGACGACGAGGCCGACGAGGCCGGTCTCCTCCCCGATGATCGCCAGGATGAAGTCGTTGTCGGCCTCCGGCAGCCAGAACCACTTCGACACCGAGTTGCCGATGCCGACGCCGAACAGGCCGCCGTTCGCGAGCGCCCAGGTGGCCTGCTGGGACTGCCAGCAGGTGCCGAGCACGTCGCCCGCGCAGCCGCCGCCCGACCACGCGGCGAGGCGGTCGACGCGCGACCCGCGGGTCAGCGCCATGATCACGAACAGGACGCCGGCGCCTCCGCCGAACAGCAGCAGCACGGGTGTGCGCACCCCGGCGAAGAAGAGCCCGGCGAAGACGATGCCGCCGATGATCAGCGACGTGCCGAGGTCCTTGCCGAGCAGCACGGAGCCGATGGCGAGCCCGGCGGGGATCAGCACCGGTGCGAGCCCCGTGACCCCGAGCCGCTCCGCCTTCTTGCGGGCGAAGAACGCGCCGAGCACCAGCACGAGGCCGAGCTTCACGAACTCGGACGGCTGAACGCTCGTGCCGGCGACCCGGATCCAGTTGCGGTTGCCGTTGACCGTGGTGCCGAGGGGGGTGAGCACGGTGAGCAGCTGCAGGACGATCGCGGCGGTGAAGGCCCACGGCGCGGCGACGACGAGCAGGCGGGGCCTCACCCGGGAGAGGAGCAGCATCGCGGCGACGCCGAGGCCCTCCGCCATCGCCTGCTTGCCGAAGTCGGCGTACGGGTTGCCGAGGTCCTGGCCCTGCTCGACGGACGACGCCGAGAGCACCATGACGAGGCCGAAGACCGCGAGGAACAGTGTGATCGCGCCGAGCGCGTAGTAGTTGCCCGTGCCCACCTTCGGCAGCGGCGGGAGCGCGAGGCGGAACGTGGTCGCCCGGCGCGGCCCGAACAGCGGCACCACGGGTGCGGTGGGTCGGCCGGTGGCGGTCTCGGTGTCCATCCGCTTCCCCTCGTCGCTCAGCCGGCGGCCGCGCGCACCGCCTCGGCGAACCGCCTGCCGCGGTCGGCGTAGTCGGTGAACTGGTCCATCGACGCGGCGGCCGGCGCGAGCAGCACGACGTCGCCGGGCGAGGCGAGGTCCAGCGCCGCACGGACGGCCTCGGCCATCACGTCGCCAGTCTCCCCCGCCGTCACCTCGGTCACCGGGACGCCCGGCGCGTGTCGCGCCAGCGCCGCGACGAAGGCGGACCGGTCGACGCCGACCAGCACCACGCCGGAGAGGCGGTCGGCGGCGGCCCGCACGAGCGGCGCGACGTCGACCCCCTTGGTGAGGCCGCCCGCCACCCAGACGACGTGCTCGAACGCGCCGAGCGACGCGGCGGCGGCGTGCGGGTTCGTGGCCTTGGAGTCGTCCACGAACACGATCCCGTCGATCTCGCCGACCGGCTCGATGCGGTGGGGGTCGAGCCGGAAGGCGCGCAGGGCGTCGCGGATCGTGCGGGGCGGCACGCCGACCGCGCGGGCGAGCGCGGCGGCGGCGAGCACGTCCTCCACGACGTGCGGCGCACCGAGGCCCTGCTCGGCCAGCTCCGCCACCGTCGTGAGCTCGAGGGCGGAGGTGCGGCGGGCGTCGAGGAAGGCGCGGTCGACCAGCACGCCGTCGACCACGCCGAGGTCGGAGACGGCAGGCACGCCGAGCGTGAAGCCGATCGCGCGGCAGCCCTCGGCGACGTCGGCCTCGCGCACGAGCCGCTCCGTGGTCGGGTCCGCGAGGTTGTAGACGCAGGCGACCTCGGTCCGCTCGTACACGCGCCCCTTCGCCGCCGCATAGGCCTCGAAGGAGCCGTGCCAGTCGAGGTGGTCGTCGGCGACGTTCAGGCAGGCGCTCGCGACGGGGGTGACCTGCTCCATCCAGTGCAGCTGGTAGCTCGACAGCTCCACGACGAGCACGTCGAAGCCGTCGGGATCCCGGACGGCGTCGAGCACCGGGGTGCCGATGTTGCCGACCGCGGCGACGCGGCGACCGTCGGCGGCGAGCATCGCGGCGGTCAGCCGCGTCGTCGTGGTCTTGCCGTTCGTGCCCGTGATCGTGATCCACCTGGCCGGGGTGCCGGTCTTGTCGCGGAGCCGCCAGGCGAGCTCGACGTCGCCGAGCACCGGCACACCGGCGGCGGCCTGCAGAGCGGGGTCGTCGGGGTGGTAGCCGGGGCTCACGACGACGAGGTCGGGGCCGAACCCGGTGAGGGCGGCGGCCTGGCCGGCCGGATCCGCGGTCACGAGCCGTGCGCCGATCACGTCGAGCAGCTCGCGGCGCTCGTCCGTCGCGGTCGTGCCGGCCACGAGGACGTCGCAGCCGAGCTCGACGAGCGTGTCCGCCGCGGCGAACCCGGTGACCCCCGCGCCGAGGACGACGACCTTCAGCCCCCGCCAGTCGGCGTGCCAGCTGGTGAGGCCGGCGATGCGCTCCGCGTTCACGATGTGCGGGTGATCCACTCGAGGTAGAACAGCCCCACGCCGGCGGCCGCGCACAGCCCGGCGATGATCCAGAACCGCACGACGACCGTCACCTCCGCCCAGCCCTTCAGCTCGAAGTGGTGGTGCAGAGGGCTCATCAGGAAGATCCGCTTGCCGTGCGTGACCTTGAAGTAGGCCCGTTGCAGGATGACGGAGCCGGTGACGATCACGAAGAGCCCGCCGGTGAAGACGAGCAGCAGCTCCGTCCGGCTGAACACGGCGAGGGCGGCGAGCGCGCCGCCGAGGGCGAGGGAACCGGTGTCGCCCATGAACAGCTGCGCGGGCGACGTGTTCCACCAGAGGAACCCGATCAGCGCCCCCGTGATGCACGCCGCGACGATCGCGAGGTCGAGCGGGTCGCGCACGTCGTAGCACTTGAACTGGTTGATGGGCAGGATGTCGGCGTTGCCGCACGACTGGTTGGACTGCCAGAAGCCCATCACCACGTAGGACCCGATCGCGAAGATCGACGCGCCGGTGGCGAGCCCGTCGAGCCCGTCGGCCACGTTCACCCCGTTCGAGGTCGAGGTGACGATCGCCCAGATCCAGACGATGAACACGAGCGTCCCCGCCGCGGTGCCGAACAGCAGCACGAAGTTCATGGTGCTGCCGTTCGGCAGCACGTCGCGCAGCAGCGACACGGCGGTCGAGGCGGGCGTCACGGACGGCCGGTCCGCCTCCAGCCGCTTCGGGAACTGCAGCGACATCAGCGCGAACACGGTCGCGACGAGCACCTGGCCGGCGATCTTCGCCCAGCCGCCGAGCCCGAGGCTGCGCTGGTTACGGGTCTTCAGGAAGTCGTCGGTGAACCCGACGAGCCCGAGCCCGACCATGAGGAACAGCACGAGGAGCCCGGACGGCGTCAGCGTGAGGCCGCCCGTGAAGTGCCCCACGAAGTAGCCGAGCACCGACGCGAAGATGATGACCACCCCGCCCATCGTCGGGGTGCCGCGCTTCGCGTGGTGGGTGACCGGTCCGTCGTCCCGGATGAACTGGCCCCACTGCAGCCGCCGGAAGAGCCGGATGAACAGCGGCGTGAGGAAGAGGGTGAAGGCGAGCGACACCACCGCACCCGTGAGGAGGGCGAGCATCAGTGGGCACCGCCGTCGGCCTGCGCCCAGCGCCCACCGATGCGGTCGCCGAGGTGGCGGAGCCCCGCGGAGTTCGACGACTTGACGAGCACCGTGTCCCCGGGCTCGATCAGGGCGGCGAGCAGCGCCTCGGCCTCCTCGATCGTCGGGGCGTAGAGGCTCTCGCCGTCCCACGAGCCCTGCGCGATGGCGGAGAGGTGGATGCGCCTCGCGCCCTCGCCGACCACGATCAGCTGCCGGACGTCGAGCCGGACGGCGAGGAGGCCGATCCGGTCGTGCTCCTCCCCGGCCAGGTCGCCGAGCTCGCTCATCTCGCCGAGCACCGCGACGGTGCGTCCCGGGGCGATCTGCACGAGGGTCTTCAGCGCGGCGGCCATCGAGTCGGGCGAGGCGTTGTAGGCGTCGTTGATGACCGTGACGGGGTCGGTCGCGAGCACCTCCATCCGCCAGCGCTCGGCCCGGGTGACGGCCTGCAGGCCGGCGACGATCGTGTCGGCGTCGATGCCGAGCACGTGCGCGGCCGCGGCGGCGGCGAGGGCGTTCGCGACGTGGTGCTCCCCCAGGACCGCGAAGGCGACCGGGCGGCGCTCGCCGCCGGGCAGCACGAGCTCGAACCGGGTGCCGGTGGCGCTCGCCTCGATCTGCTGCGCCGTGACGTCGGCGCCCGGCGCGATCCCGAAGGTGAGCACGCGGGCCCTGGTGACCTCCGCCATGCCGAGCACCCGCGGGTCGTCGCGGTTCAGCACGGCGACGTCCTCCGGCGTGAGGTCCCGGACCATCTCGGACTTCGCGAGCACGGTCTTCTCGATGCCGCCGAACTCCCCCGCGTGCGCGAGGCCGACCTTGAGCACGATGCCGACGTCCGGATGCGCGAGGCGGACGAGCCGCGCGATGTCGCCGACGTGGCTCGCGCCCATCTCCGCGACGAGGAAGTCGGTGTCGAGGGTCACCTCGAGCATGGTGAGCGGGCCGCCGACCTCGTTGTTGAAGGAGGCGCGGGAGGCGACCGTGCTGCCGGCGCGGCCGCAGATCTCCTTGAGGAGGTTCTTGGTGGTCGTCTTGCCGTTCGAGCCGGTGACGCCGACGATCCGGAGGCGGCCCCGCGCGCGGACCGTCGCCACCACGGAGGCGGCGAGCGCGGCGAGAGCGTCGGTGGAGTCGGCGACGACGATCTGCGGGACGGGCAGCGGCAGCGCCCGCTCGACGATCAGCAGCGCCGCGCCGGCCTCCACGGCGTCGGGCGCGAAGCGGTGGCCGTCGGTGGTCTCGCCACGGCGGGCGACGAACACGCCGCCGGGGACGAGGCCGCGGTGGTCGGTCTCGACGGGTCCGTCCACCACCGTGCCGGCCGTCGCGGCGGAGTCGCCGAGCTCGAGGGTGCCGTCGACGGCGCGGGCGATCTCGGTGAGGGGAAGTGCGATCACAGGCCGGCCGCTACCGCTCGTCGATCCCGGCGAAGGCGGGCTCCCAGCCCGCCTCGGAGAGCGCGATGCGCGCGTCGGTCCTCGCCGAGTACGGCAGCTTCACCCCCGCGACCTCCCGGTAGTTCTCGTGGCCCGGCCCAGCGTAGAGGATCGAGTCGCCGTCACCTGCGAGCCGGACCGCGAGGCGGACCGCCTCCCGGGGGTCCGGCACCTCGTGCAGCTCGCCGTCCGGGCGGCCGTCGCGGGCGCCCGCGAGGAGGGCGGCCCGGATGCTCGCCGGGTCCTCGCTGCGGGGGTGGAAGTCGGTGATGATCACGGCGTCGGACTCCCGGGCGGCGATCGCCCCCATGTCGTGGCGCTTCGTGCGGTCGCGATCGCCGTCGGCGCCGAACACCATGATCACGCGGCCCGGCGTGACCGCCTTCAGCGCCTTCAGCGTCGTGAGGAACGCGTCGGGGGTGTGCCCGTAGTCGAGGTAGAAGGCGGGGCCGCGCTCGCCGGACAGGCGTTCGATCCGGCCGGGGATGAACGCGTCGATCCCGCCGTCGCGGGAGGTCGCGTGCTCGATCTCGCCGAGGTCGGTGCCCCCCTCGACGAGCATCACGATCGCGAGCGACGCGTTCGCCGCCATGTACGCGCCGAAGAAGGGCACGGAGGTGGTGAGCGACCGGCCGTCCGGCGCGGTGAGGGTGAACGTGGTGCGGTCGGCCCGCTCCTCGAGGATCGTCACGTGCCAGTCGGCCGGCACGTCCCCGAGCGCGATCGTCGCGATCGGGATCCGGGACTCGTCCGCGATGCGGCGGCCCCACTCGCCGTCCACGAGCACGACCCCCCGGGAGGCCCGGTCGGGGTCGAACAGCTGCAGCTTCGCGGCGAAGTACGTCTCGAGGTCCGCGTAGTCGTCGAGGTGGTCGTGCGACAGGTTCGTGAAGCCGGCGACGTCGAAGACGACGCCGTCGACACGGTGCCGGGTGAGGGCCTGCGCGGAGACCTCGACCGACGCCGCCCGGACGCCGAGCTCCTTCATCCGGGCGAGCATCGCGTGCAGGTCGTTCGCCTCCGGCGTCGTGAGCGTCGAGTCGAGCCGGACGTCGCCGAGCCGGCGCTCCGCCGTGGAGGTCAGCGCGGCGAGCACGCCGAGCTGGGCGAGGAGCCCGTCGAGCAGGTGGACGACGCTCGTCTTGCCGTTGGTCCCGGTGACGGCGTAGAGCGTCGGCAGGCCGCTGTCGGTGCGGTAGACGAACGACGACACCGCCCCGAGCGCGGCCCGCGGCTCGCCGGTCACCAGCACCGGCACGTCGGCGGCGCGGGCGGCGGCGAGGCCCGCGGGGTCGGTCAGCACCGCGACGGCGCCCCCGGCGACCGCCTCGAGCGCGTGGTCCGCGCCGTGTGCCCTCGCACCGGGCATGGCGACGTACAGGTCGCCGTCCTCGACCGCCTTCGAGGAGATCGCGACGCCCGTCACCTCGGTCTCGCCGGGATCGCCGGTGGCGATCTCGAACCCGAACTCCTCGGCCAGCCGCGCGAGCGACCGGGGAACCGGATGCTCGGGCCGGAGCGAACCTTCGCTCACGCCATCCCTTCCGTTCCGTCCCGTCACCATTCGGTCGGCAGGTCCGGGGACTTCGAGCCGGACGGGAGCACGCCGTGCTGCTGCAGCACCCGCTCCATCACCTGACGGAAGACGGGTGCCGTCGCCTGCGACGTGTTCATCCTAGAAGGCGCATCCAGATCGACGTAGACGACGTACTTCGGGTGGTCGGCCGGAGCGACGCCCGCCATGGAGACGAGGAAGCCCTTCGCGTAGGCGCCGTTGCCGTCGGACTCCTGGGCCGTGCCGGTCTTGATCCCGACCCGGTAGCCGGGGATCCTCACGTCGGCGGCGAGCCATCCCTTGGTCGCGACGTTCTCGAGCATCGCGACGGTGGAGCGCGCGGCCGCGGCGCCGATCACCCGGGTGGCGGGCGGCGTGGCCGGCTTCGTGACCGCGCCGTCCGCCGCCGTGCAGCTGTCGACGAGGCGCACCGGCTCCTTCACGCCGCCGTTCGCGATCGTCGCGTAGGCGCTCGCCATCTGGACGGGCGTCGCGGTGAGGCCTTGGCCGAACATGGTCGCGAGGCGGGACTGCGGATCCCAGTGCGGGGCGTCCACCCCGAGGTCCCCGGACGCCTCCGCGCCGAAGCGCACCGCCGTCGGGCTGCCGAACCCGAACCGCTGCAGGTACCGGTACCGCATGGCGTCCGCCATCCGGGAGCCGAGCAGGGACATGCCGGTGTTGCTCGACTGGACGAGCACCCCTGTCGTGGTGAGGCGCTCGTCGGCGTGGTACTCGTCGTCGTTCACGTTCGCGCCGCCCGTGATCAGCCGGTACGGCGCCACGACCCCGGTGCGGGGCGTGGCGAGGCCGGCGTCGAGCAGGGCGGCGGCCGTGACGGTCTTCATCGTCGAGCCGGGCTCGAACGGCGCGGTGAACGCCCGGGAGCCGAGGGCCGCGGTGTCGGTCGACGCGGTCGCGTTCACGTCGTTCGGGTCGACGGTCGGCCAGTCGGCGACGGCGAGCAGCCTGCCCGTCGCGACCTCCTCGACGACGACGGAGCCCCACTTCGCTCCCGTCTGCTTCGCCCGCGCGGCGAGCACCTGCTGCGCGTACCACTGCAGGTCGCGGTCGATCGTCAGGCGCAGGGTGCCGCCGGGCTTCGCGGCCTTCTCGACCACCGCGGTGCCGGGGATCGCCGTCCCGTCGAGGGCGCTCTCGTACTCGGTGACGCCGTCGGTGCCGGCGAGGCACGACTGGTCGCTGTACTCGAGCCCCGCCTGGGGCCGCCCGTCCGAACCGACGAAGCCGACGAGGTTGCCGGCGACCGCGCCGCTCGGGTACACCCGCTTGCCCGTCTCCTGGAAGTACAGCCACGGGATGTCGAGGGCCTTGACCCGGGTGAGCGTCGCGAGCGTCACCGACCGCGCGACGAGCGCGTAGTCGGAGGCCGGATCGGCGGTGAGCTCCCCGAGCACGGCCGCGGATGACGCGCCGAGCGCCCGCGCGATCCGGGCGGCGGCCGTCGGCACGGCGCCGCCCGCGGCGGCGAGCCGCGGCGACGCGGTGACGGTGTAGCGCGGCACGGTGGTGGCGAGCTTCACGCCCGAGGCGTCGAGGATGTCCCCGCGGGTGCCCGCGACGTCGACCTGCTGGCTGCGGCGGTCCTTCGACTCGGCCCGCAGGGCGCTCGCGTGCACGACCTGCACGTCGACGAGGCGCGTGAGGAACAGCCCGGCCGAGGCGACGACGAGCAGCAGCACGAGGACGGGTCGGAGGCGTGCGGCGCGGCGCGTACGTCGCATCCGCCCCCCTCGCGACCCGGCATGGGCGCCGGCTCGTCCCGCACGCTACGCGACGGGCACGCCGCCCCCGGGAGCCGGGGGCGGCGTGCCGTCAGCGCGACAGGAGCGCGTCCGGCACGTCGCCGGCCGACGCGGTGTCGGCGGCGCCCGCGACGGACTGGGTGCCGAGCACCCTCCCCGACCGCGTGAGGTAGGCGGGCACGTCCTGCGGCACCATGCCGAGCGCGGCTGCCCGAGCGGCGAGGTGCTGCGGCGCCGCGAGGGTCTGCAGCTGCTCGGTGCGCACGACCTGCTCGCGGCTCAGCTCGACCGAGCGGTCCTGCAGGGCCTGCAGCCGGAAGGCGCCGTCCGCGGTGCCGATCGACAGGACGAGCTGGGTGGCGAGCACGCAACCCACCCCGGCGACGATCAGCGAGGCGCCGAGGACCCGTGGCCGGATCGCCCGGCGCGGTACGGCGACCGGGTCAGCGGCCGGCCGTTCCGGCGCGAGTGGCGCCGTCGGCCTGCGGACAGGGTCGATCGCGAATGCAGAGCTCATCAACAGTCCCCCAACTGTTTCGTACTCGACCGCCGT
>JAICSU010000074.1 GCA_025936735.1 Amnibacterium sp. | reverse complement strand
GCTCCGGCGTCGTGACCGTCTGGAGCGCCACCGCCCTCTCCGGGCTGCGCCCCCGCAGCTTCCCCATGAGGTGCGCCCACTCGTGCGCGAGCTGACCCGTGGTGACGGGCAGCGGCGCCGGCATCCCCGCCCTGTCGATCCGACCCCGGTCGAAGCGGTAGCCGCGGTCCTGCGCCTCGTCGGCGACGGCCGCGAGGTAGGCGCCGACCGCCTCGACCGGGTCCGCGGCCGCCCGGAAGCGCGCCAGCTGCGGGTGCCTGGTGTAGCCGCGCGTCCGCCCGGCGAGCACCGCCTGGGCCAGCAGGGCCTCCCGCCAGCACGCGGTGAGGCCCTGCCGGTCCAGGTAGCGGGGGTGCAGCGACCAGAGACGCACGCCCCCATCCTGCCGGGGACGGGCACGGGGGCAACCTTCGCCCAAGGTTCGGCCCCGCGCCGAAGGTTCACCCCCGGGGGGAAACCTTGGGCGAAGGTTGCCAGCCGGCCGGCCGCCCTCAGCCCTCCCGCATCGGGATGCGCACGCCCTTCTCCTCGGCGACGTGCTCGGCCAGGTCGTACCCGGCGTCGACGTGGCGGATGATGCCCATGCCCGGGTCGTTGGTGAGCACCCGCGCGAGCTTCTGCGCCGCGAGGTCGGTGCCGTCGGCCAGCGAGACCTGCCCCGCGTGGATGGAGCGGCCGATGCCGACCCCGCCACCGTGGTGGATCGAGACCCAGGAGGCACCCGAGGCCACGTTCACCATCGCGTTGAGCAGCGGCCAGTCCGCGATCGCGTCGGAGCCGTCCAGCATCGCCTCGGTCTCCCGGTAGGGCGAGGCCACCGAACCCGCGTCCAGGTGGTCGCGGCCGATGACGATCGGCGCGCTGATCTCGCCGCCGGCCACCAGCTCGTTGAAACGCAGCCCGGCGCGGTCGCGCTCGCCGTAGCCGAGCCAGCAGATGCGGGCGGGCAGGCCCTGAAAGTGCACGCGCTCCTCGGCGAGCCGGATCCAGCGCGCGAGCGACTCGTTCTCGGGGAAGAGGTCGAGCACGGCGCGGTCGGTCTTCGCGATGTCGGCCGGGTCGCCGGAGAGGGCGGCCCACCGGAACGGGCCCTTGCCCTCGGCGAACAGCGGGCGGATGTACGCGGGGACGAACCCCGGATACGCGAACGCGTCCTCGTATCCGGCCGTCCTCGCCTCGGTGCGCAGGTTGTTGCCGTAGTCGAACACCTCGGCGCCGGCCCGCTGGAAGCCGACCATGGCCGCGACGTGCCGCGCCATCGAGTCGCGGGCGCGGGTGGCGAAGCCCTCGGGGTCGCGGGTGCGGGCGTCGTGCCAGTCCTCGAAGTCGACACCGACCGGCAGGTAGGCGAGCGGGTCGTGCGCGCTCGTCTGGTCGGTCACGACGTCGATCGGCGCGCCCTTCGCGAGCAGCTCGGGGACGACGACCGCCGCGTTGCCGAGCAGGCCGATCGAGAGCGCCTTCCGCGCGTCCCGGGCCTCGACCGCGAGGCGGAGCGCGTCGTTGACGTCCTTCGCCTCGACGTCGAGGTAGCCGTGCTCGATCCGCCGGGCGATGCGGGAGGGGTCCACCTCCACGACGATCGCGACGCCGCCGTTCATCGTCACGGCGAGCGGCTGGGCGCCCCCCATCCCGCCGAGCCCGGCGGTGAGGGTGATCGTGCCGGCGAGGGTGCCCCCGTACTTCTTGGCGGCGACGGCGGCGAAGGTCTCGTAGGTGCCCTGCAGGATGCCCTGCGTGCCGATGTAGATCCAGGATCCGGCGGTCATCTGGCCGTACATCGTGAGGCCGAGGTGCTCGAGGCGGCGGAACTCGGTCCAGTTCGCCCAGTCGGGCACGAGGTTCGAGTTCGCGATCAACACGCGCGGTGCCCACTCGTGGGTGCGCAGCACGCCGACGGGGCGGCCCGACTGCACGAGCATCGTCTCGTCGCCCTTCAGCGTCGTCAGGGTGCGGACGAGGGCGTGGTAGCTGGGCCAGTCGCGGGCGGCCTTGCCGGTGCCGCCGTAGACGACGAGGTCCTCCGGATGCTCGGCGACCTCCGGATCGAGGTTGTTCTGCAGCATCCGCAGGGCCGCCTCCTGCGGCCAGCCCTGCGCGGTGAGGGTCGTGCCGCGCGGGGCGCGGATGGTGGTCGGGGTGAGCGTCATCGCATCCTCCTAGAAGTCATTCTGCGTCCGCGGTCAGACGAGGGCGGCGCCGCCGGCCCTGGCCGCGTCGAGGAGGGCGCCGGACGCGACGAGCGCCACCGCCTCCTCGATGTCGGGGGCGAGGAACCGGTCGGGGCCCGGGCCGGGGACCGTCTCACGGAGCCGCGCGAGGACCGCGCCGGTCACGGCGGCGGGCGGCACCGGCCCGCGGAGGTCGATCGCGCGGGCCGCGGTCATCAGCTCGATCGCGACCACCCGGCGGCCGCCGTCGATCGAGCGGCGCAGCTTGCGGGCGGCGCTCCAGCCCATCGACACGTGGTCCTCCTGCATCGCGGACGACGGGATCGAGTCCACGGACGCGGGCACCGCGAGCCGCTTCAGCTCCGAGACGATCGCCGCCTGCGTGTACTGGGCGATCATCAGCCCGGAGTCGACGCCCGGGTCGTCGGCGAGGAACGGGTGCAGGCCCGCGTTGCGGTGCTTGTCGAGGAAGCGGTCCGTGCGGCGCTCGGAGATGCTCGCGAGGTCGGCCACCGCGATGGCGAGGAAGTCGAGCACGTAGCCGACGGGGGCGCCGTGGAAGTTGCCGTTCGACTCGACGCGGCCGTCGGGCGTCACGACGGGGTTGTCGACCGCGCTCGCCAGCTCGCGGTCCGCGACCGCCCTCGCGTGGGCCACCGTGTCGCGCACCGCTCCGTGCACCTGCGGCGCGCAGCGCAGGGAGTAGGCGTCCTGCACCCGCGTGAACCCGCCGGTCCTGTGCGACTCGACGAGCGGCGATCCGGCCAGCGCGGCCCGGAGGTTCGCGGCCGATGCGGCCTGGCCCGGATGGGGACGGAGCGCCTGCAGGTCGGCAGCGAACACGTCGTCGGTGCCCGAGAGCCCCTCGATGCTCATCGCGGCGGCCAGGTCGGCGACGGGGAGCAGCGCGTCGAGGTCCGCGATCGCGAGGGCGAGCATGCCGAGCATGCCGTCCGTGCCGTTGATGAGGGCGAGACCCTCCTTCTCGGCGAGCACGAGCGGCGCGATGCCGGCCGCCGCCAGCGCCTCCGCCGCCGGGCGGGTCGTGCCGTCCGCGTCGACGACCGGGCCCTCGCCCATCGCGGCGAGGGCGCAGTGGGCGAGCGGCGCGAGGTCCCCGGAGCAGCCGAGGCTCCCGTACTCGCGGACGATCGGGGTGATGCCCGCGTTCAACATCGCGGCGTAGGTCTCCGCGACGAGGGGGCGGACGCCGGTGCGGCCCGTCGCGAGGGTCGAGAGGCGCAGCAGCATCAGGGCCCGGACGACCTCGCGCTCGACGGGGTCGCCGCTGCCGGCCGCGTGGCTGCGCACCAGCGAGCGCTGCAGCTCGGCGCGGCGGAGCCGCGGGATGTGCGCGGTCGCGAGCGCGCCGAAGCCCGTGGAGACGCCGTAGTGGGGGAGCGGATCCTCGGCGAGAGCGTCGATCACGGCGCGCGTGCCGGCCATGGCGGCGAGCGCCTCCTCGGTCAGCCGCACGGGGGCGTCGTGGCGGGCGACGGCGACGACGTCGTCGATCGAGAGCGGCCCGACGTCGACGGGGACGGGCTGCTGCGGTGCGCTCATCCCCTCATTGAATCCCTGCCGACGGACACATTCCGTGTCCGGGACGCGCGAGCGTTGCCTCCCGGCGCCGACCGTTGCCACTTTTCGCGACCTCGGAGCCCCGAAGACCGCACGAAGTGGCAACCGTCGGAGAGGCGTGGGAGCGTGTCGCCATGCCCGGTGAAGAGTTCTCCGTCCGGCGACCGGATGGTGTGGTGCTCGCGGGGGAGCGGCGCGGCCGGCCCGGTGCGCCCGCCGTGGTCCTCCTGCATGCGAACGTCGCCGACCGGCGCGCGTGGGGCGGCGTGCTCGATCTGCTCGAGTCCGATGACCTCGACCTGATCGCCTACGACCGGCGCGGCTTCGGCGAGACGCCGCCCGGCGAGCCCGGGGCGGCCTTCACCCACCTAGACGACCTCGTGGCGGTGCTCGACGCCGCCGGCGTCGAGCGGGCCCTCGTCGTCGGCAACTCGTACGGGGGTTCGCTCGCGCTCGACCTCGCGGCCACCCGCCCGGAGCGCGTGACCGGGGTGCTGCACCTCTGCGGCGGCGCGAGCGGCATGACGGACGAGGGCGAGGACACCCCCTACGAGCTCGACCCCGCCACCGAGGTCGTCTACGGGGCGCTGCAGCGCGCCGAGGCCGCCCAGGACCGCGACGAGCAGGTGCGCCTGCTGCTCCACCTCTGGCTCGACGGGCCGGCGCAGCAGGAGGGCCGGGTCGGCGGCGTCGCCCGGGAGCTCGTGGCGGACATGAACCGGCGGATCATCGCCTGGGCGGCACCCGACGACGCGGGGGATGCAGGCCTCGACGTGTGGCACGCGCTCGACCGCATCCAGGTCCCCGTGACCGTCGCGTGGGGCGAGCTCGACGTGCCGGCGGACCTGCCGTTCTACGTCAAGATCGCCGAGCGCATCCCCGGGGCGCTGGCCCGGCCGATCCCGGGCACGGCGCACCTGCCGCCGGTCGAGAAGCCCGAGATCGTCGCCCGGCTCGTGCGGGAGCGGCTCGCCGACCCGGCCTGACGGCCGCCCGCCGGCCGGGGCGTCAGGGCTGGAGGCGTTCGATCCGCCACCCCGCGTCCCGCCGGCTGAACACGAGGCGGTCGTGCAGGCGCGACGGCCGGCCCTGCCAGAACTCGACGCGGGAGGGCTGGACCAGCCACGCGCCCCAGTGCGGCGGCCGCGGCACGGCGGCCGTGCCGAGGAACCGTTCCTCGACCTCCCGCATGCGCTCCTCGAGGGCGCCGCGGGAGGGGATCGGCTGCGACTGGTCGCTCGCCCACGCGGCGAGCTGCGACCCGCGCGGCCGGCCCGCCCAGTAGCGGTCACTCAGCTCCGCGGGCGCCGCCGTCGCGATGCCGTCGACGAGCACCTGCCGCTCGAGTCCGTACCAGGGGAACAGCAGGGAGACGCGGGCGTCGGCGGCGAGCGCCCGCCCCTTCCGGGAACGTCCGTTCGTCACGAACTCGAAGCGGCCGTCGACCAGGTCCTTGAGCAGGACGGTGCGGGACGTGGGACCCGTCTCGCCGGTCGTCGTGAGGACCATCGCGTTCGGGCTCGGCAGCTGCGCGGCCTCCGCGTCGCCCAGCCAGCGGGCGAACTGCACGAACGGGTCGGGATCGAGGTCGTCCTCGGTCAGGGCGCCCTGCGCGTAGTCGTCGTGCCGCGTGACGGAGTCCACGGGGTCATTCTCCGCGTGCGTCCCCCCTGTCCGAGCCGCCCCGACGGGAGTATCTTCTGCGCCGGATCCGTCTCCCCGCACCCCTGCCGTGCGGACGGGAGCGCGCGATCGGGACGCGCCTCCGCCACCCCGCCCATCGGCGGGGCCCCGACCCCTCTTGCGACGAGGACGATTCCCATGCTCACCGAAGCGCACACCATCCTGCCCGCGGCGGACCTCGGCCGGTTCCGCGGCTTCTACCACGACACGCTCGGCCTGGACCCGAGCGAGGAGCACGACGGCATGCTCGTGTACGACAACGGCCGGTCGGCGTTCGAGGTCTACGAGACCGAGAACGTCGGCTCGGCGAAGAACACCCAGATGGTCTGGATGACCGACGACCTCGACGGCGAGATGGCCCGGCTCCGTTCGGCGGGTGTCGTGTTCGAGGAGTTCGAGATCCCCGGCATGCGCACCGAGAACGGCGTGGTCGAGACCGAGGACATGCGGAGCGCCTGGTTCCGCGACAGCGAAGGCAACATCCTCTGCATCACCGAGCGCCGCTGAGGCGGTCCGGGGCGGCGCTGTGTTCCGCGCCGTCCCGGATCCCAGCCGCTGTCGGTGCGGCGGTCCACGATGCGTGCGTGCGATGGTTCCGGGACGACATCGAGACGACGCTCACCGAGTTCTTCGCGGGGAGGCGGCGGGGCTGCGCGGGGCGCCGCCTCGCGTCCGTGCGACTGGTGGAGCAGCTGCTCCGCGACTGCGTGGAGGCGGTCGCCGACGAGCTGCTCGGGCCCGACGAGCGCACCCTGCTCGCCGCCGAGCGTCAGTTCGCGCCCGACGGCGCGGCGGCCCGGGTCGCGAGACCGGCGCTCCTCATCGACGTGCTGCCGCGCTACCTCACCGACGAGCGCTGGCGTCCGGCGCAGCCGGAGGAGCGCCGCGCCCAGGTGCTCGCCGCCGGCGCCCTCGTGCGGCACCTCGTCGAGGTGCTCCCGCCCGGCGAGCACGTCGACGGCATCCGGGCCGCCGCGGCCGCGATCGAGGAGGCGGCGCTGCGGATCCGGTCCGACCCGCGGTCGGTCCGGTGACCCCCGAGGAGCTGCGGGCGCGACGCGTCGCCGGCCAGCTCCTCGCCCCTGCACTCGACCGGCCCCCGGCCGCCGTGGTCGCGGCGCTCGGCGCGATGCAGAGCCAGGACCTGCCGGGGTCCGTCTGGGCCCTGGGGATCCGCACCGGCCGCACCGCCGAGCAGATCACGGCCGAGCTCTCGGCGGGCGCCCTCCTCCGCACCCACGTGCTGCGGCCGACATGGCACCTCGTCGCGCCGGAGGACCTCGCGGCTCTGCAGGCCGCCACCGGCGCGAACGTGAAGCGAGCGGCGGCCGCGATGCTCCGCCGGCTGCAGCTGACCGACGGGACCATGAGCGCCGTCCACGGGGTGCTGCGCGACCGGTTGGCCGCCGGCCCCGCGTCCCGAGGCGAGCTGCAGCGGCTGCTGACGGCCGCCGGTCACGACATGACCGACGGCGTGCGGCTGGCGACCGCGCTGATGCACGCGGAGACGACCGGACTGATCTGCAGCGGGCCCGTCACCGGACGGGACACGGCGTACGCCCTGCTCGCCGATCGCGCCCCGGCGCCGAAGGCCGAGCCCGCCGAGGTGCGGGCCGGTCTGGCGCGGCGGTACTTCGCGACCCGGGGACCGGCGATGCCCGGCGACTTCCGGTGGTGGGCGGGGCTGCCCGCGAGCGACGCCCGGACAGCCGTCGATGCGGTCCGGGACGAGCTCGCGGTCGACAGGACCGACGGCCGGGAGCTGCTGTGGAACGCGGAGGTCGAGCCGCGGGATCCGCCTCCCGTGCTGCTGCTGCCGAACTACGACGAGTACCTCGTGGCCTACGCCCACCGCTCGGACGTGTTCGACGACGGGCACCGCCGGCTGCTCGACGCCCGCGGGGAGCCGATCATGCAGCACGTCGTCGTCGCGGACGGCGTCGTCGCCGGCACCTGGCGCGTCACCGCCCGGGCGACCCGGCTCGAGATCGTGCTCACGCTCTTCCAGGAACCGACCAGGCGGATGCGCGACGGCATCGAGGACTCCGCGGCGGCGTTCGGTCGGCATCGCGGCATGCCGGTCGACGCGGTCGTCACCGTCGCCGGGTGATCAGCGGATCCCGACGCCGAGCAGGGCGGTCCCCGGCAGGCGGCCGACCGGATCGCCGCCCGCCGTGATCTGCTCCGCGAACGCGAACGCCGCTCGGTCCAGCTGCTCGGGGGACAGCGCCTCGAACACCGGCTTCAGCGGGGCCGCCCACAGCGGCACCGCGCGGAACATGGCGGCGGGATCCCGCACCTCGGCGACGTGGGTGGCCACCTCGATGCGCACATCCCTGACGCCGGCCCCGGTGAGGAGGGCCTCCAACCCCGCGCGATCCCCGAGCCGCAACGGCACCGGCTCCTCCTGCGGCGGCCTCATCCCGGGCACCACCGTCCGCAGGGCGCGCATGATGGCGAACGGCAGCGAGAAGCCCGAGCGGTGCCACGCACCGACGAGCACCCGGCCGCCCGGCCGGACCACCCGCAGGAGCTCCCGCACCCCGGCGGCCATGTCGGGGAAGAAGATGAGGCCGAACAGCGACGCGGCCGCGTCGAACGAGGCGTCGGGCAGGTCGAGGGACTGGCCGTCCATCCGGGCGACGGATCCCGCGACACCCGCGGCCGCGAACCGCTCGGCGAGCATGGCGACCATGCCGGGCGCGAAGTCCGTGGCCACGACCGTGGCTCCCACGGCGGCGGCGGCGAGCGCGAGGGCGCCCGTACCGGCGGCGACGTCGAGGAACCGGCTGCGCTCGTCCAGGCCGAGCAGCCGCACGGCGTCGGCGGCGAACCGGCGGGTGACGGGCGCGAACCAGGTGTCGTACTCGGCGGCCCCGTCCGTCCAGCCCGAAGGCAGCTGATCGGGCGACAGGTCCGTGGCCGTACCCACCGTTCCTCCTGACGCGTCCACCTCGTCGACGTCGTCGTCACGCTAACCCCGCGCGGGGTCCGGGTCAACGGCCCGTCGGCTAGCCTCCGAGACGTGCCCTCGGACGCCCGTCTCCTGCTGCTGCAGGCCCGCCCCGAGGCGGTGCCGCGGGCGCAGGAGGCGGCGTCGTTCCGCACCGCGACGGGCCTCGGCGCGCGGCTCGACGTGCTGCGCGTCGACGTGGAGCCCCTGCCGCCCGACGCCCTCGAGCGGTGGGCCGGATTCCTCGTCGGCGGCAGCCCGTTCAACGTCTCCGATCCGGAGGGCGGCAAGTCGGAGGGCCAGCGGAGGGCGGAGTCGACCCTCACCGGGCTGGCCGCCGCGGCGCTCGAGGCCGGGAAGCCGGCGTTCTTCACCTGCTACGGCATCGGCCTCGTCACGCGGCTGCTCGGTGGCACCATCGACCGGGCGCATCCGGAGCGGCCGACGGCTCAGGTCACCCGGTCCACCGCGGCCGCCGCGGTCGACCCGGTCGCCGAGGTGCTGCCCGAGACGTTCCTCGCGCTCACCGGGCACAAGGAGTCGGCGCCGGAGCCGCCGCCGGGGGCGGAGCTGCTGGCGACGAACGACGTGTCACCGGTGCAGCTGTACCGGGTGGGCGAGGTGCTCGCGAGCCAGTTCCATCCGGAGCCGACGACGGAGGAGTTCGTCGCGCGGGCGACCGCCTACCAGGCCTACGGCTACTTCCCGCCGGAGGAGCTGGAGGCGATCGCCGCCGCCGTGCGCGGCGCGGCGGTGACGGCGCCGCGCCTGCTTCTCCCGCGCTTCGTGGCGCACGCGGAGTCGCTGGCGGCCTGAGCCGTCAGGGCGTCGCGGTCGGCGTCGGCGTGGCCGTCGGGGTCGGCGTGGGCGTGGGCGTGGGAGTCGGCGTCGAGGTCGGCCGGGGCGTCGCTGTCGGCCGGGGTGTGGTCGTGGGGGTCGGCCTGGGCGTGGGCGTCGCCGTGCGGTGCGGGACGGACGGCCGATGCTCCGCCGTGCTCGAGGGCGCCGCGGGCTCCGGCGCCACCCCAGCGGGCGGCGGGGCCGCGGGTGCGGCCGACGGGCGGATCGACGTCGGGCGGCGGGCCGGGCGGGTCGTCGGCGTGACGCCGGTGGGGCGAGGGCGGGCCGCCGGGGAGGGGCTGACGACCGGCGAGGCGGCGTGCTCGGCGCCGAGCGCCGCTGAGGCGCCCGAGCCCGGCCGGGCCGCCAGGACGGACGCCGGTGCCGGGCCGGGGGCCGCGGAACCGCCCGCGAGCACGACCGCGGCGAGCAGCGCGAGGCCGAGGCTGACGAGGAGCCCGCGCCGCCGCCGGAGTGGGACGACCGGGGCGGGGACCGCCGCCGTCGCGACCGGCACGGCCCGCACCGTTCCCGGGACCGGGACCGGGACCGGGACCGGCTCGGGCCCCGCCAGGAGAGCCCGGAGACCGGCGGCGAGCTCGCCGGCCGTCGGGCGGTCCTCGGGGCGGAAGGCGGTCGCGGCCGTGAGCAGCGGTGCGAGGCGGGGATCCGTGGTCGGAGGCACGACCGGAGCGACGAGGGTGCGGGCGACCGCGTCGGGGGCGCTCGTGCCCGGGTACGCCGGCGTGCCGGTGAGGGCCTCGAGCAGCACGAGGCCGAGGGCGTAGACGTCCGTGGCGGGGCCGACCGGCTCGTTCCGGACCTGCTCCGGGCTGACGTAGGCGGTCGTCCCGACGAGCCGCTCGAAGGCGG
The DNA here is from genome assembly GCA_025936735.1 of Amnibacterium sp. Taxonomy (GTDB): domain Bacteria; phylum Actinomycetota; class Actinomycetes; order Actinomycetales; family Microbacteriaceae; genus Amnibacterium. Next base: position 1,220 of record JAICSU010000074.1, on the reverse strand, counting down.
TGTAGTACTGCGTCCTCAGCAGCGCGGTGACGCCGACGTCGAGCAGCAGGGGCCGGCCGCCCTTGTCCACGGCGATGGCCGACGGCCGGATCCAGCGGTGGGTGAGGCCGCCGGCGTGCAGCGGGACGAGCGCGTCCGCGAGGTCGGCACCGAGCGCGGCGACGTCCGGTTCCGGCAGCGGCCCGTCGGCGAGCAGGCCCGCGAGCGACCGGCCGCCGACGGGGGCGGTGACGACCGCCGGGGGATCCGGGGTCACGTCGACGGGGACCGCGAGCCCGGGGGCGTCGAGCGAGGCCAGCGCATCCCTGACCGGCTCGATGCGCGACGGATCCAGCACGGCCCGGATCCGGGCGTAGAGCACGGTGACGTGCACCCCGGCGCCCGTGGTCGTGTCGGTCGCCCGGTGGACGACGCCGACGCCGCCGCGTCCGGCGACCGCGTCCAGCCGGTACCGGCCGGCGATCACCTCGCCCAGCTTCACGCGCGCGCCGGCCATCCGACCCCCCTTCGGTGCGGATCCATTCTCCGCGCGGCATGCGTCGATGTCAGCGGGACGCGCGGGGGACGGCCGTCACCCCGCGCTCGGTCCCGATGATCACGCGGCCGTCGACGAGGACCGGCGTCGCGAAGTGCGGCAGGTCGACGCCGAGCCGTTCGGACGACAGCACCGCGCCGCGGCGGAGGTCGAACGCGGTGAGCACGCCGTCCGGGTAGGAGGCGGCGCGGGCGATGCTCCCGTCGATCACCGGTGATCCGTTCGGACCGGGCAGCAGGCGGCCGAGCCGCTTCGTCCGCAGGTCCACCTCCCGCAGACCACCCGCCCGGCAGGGCACGAGCAACCGGGCGGTGGCCGGGTCGTAGGCCGGGGTGCCGTCCGGATCGCTGCCGCAGACGTGGGGGATCGCGGTCAGCGGGTGCAGGTCGGCGGTGGAGAGCACGTACGCGACATCGGTCTTGCCGACCGCGACGACACGGCCGCCGGGGAGCAGCACGGGCGGCCCCGTGGACAGGTCCTCGTCGCCCCCCGCGATGCGGTCCTTGAACGAGGCGAGCGGCGCGAGCTCGGGGGAGAGCTTCACCACGCTCTCGGTGTATCGCAGGGGGTCGGGGGCGCCCGGCGGGGGGCGGGGGGTGGGGGTGGGCGGGGGGGGGGGGAGGTTGGGGGGCGCGGGGGCCGCCGGCGGGCCGCCCCGCAGACAGGGGGGGGGGGCCGCGCCGGC
>JAICSU010000033.1 GCA_025936735.1 Amnibacterium sp. | reverse complement strand
CCGGTTGGCGAGCACCCGGTACAGGATGTCGTTCACCAGGGAGCTCTTGCCGGAACCGGAGACGCCCGTCACCGCCGTGAACACCCCGAGCGGGAACGACGCCGTCACGTTCCTCAGGTTGTTCGCCGCGGCTCCGACGACCTCGATGCGCCGCTTCCGGTCGATCGGCCTGCGCTCGGGCGGCACCTCGATCACCCGCCGACCGGCGAGGTAGTCGCCCGTGATCGACTGCTCCTCGGCCAGGAGCGAGTCGTAGCCGCCGGAGTGCACGACGCGGCCGCCGTTGACGCCGGCGCCGGGGCCGATGTCGACGATCCAGTCCGCCGTGCGGATGGTGTCCTCGTCGTGCTCGACGACGATGAGGGTGTTGCCCAGGTCGCGCAGCTTGACGAGCGTGTCGATGAGGCGCCGGTTGTCGCGCTGGTGCAGCCCGATGCTCGGCTCGTCGAGCACGTACAGCACCCCGGTGAGGCCGGAGCCGATCTGGGTGGCGAGCCGGATCCGCTGCGCCTCCCCGCCGGAGAGGGTGCCGGCGGACCGGGACAGCGAGAGATACGTGAGCCCGACCTCGGTGAGGAACTCGAGGCGGGCGCGGATCTCGCGGAGCACCTGCGCGGCGACCTTCGCGTCGCGCGCGGACAGGTCGACGGTCTGCATGAACCGCTGCGCGTCCGCGATGCTGAGGTCGGCGACGTCGGCGATGCTGTGCCCGTCGACGAGCACGGCGAGCACCTCGGGCTTCAGCCGCTTGCCTCCGCAGACCGCGCACGGCACCTCGCGGAGGTACTCGGCCCACCGGGCCCGCTGCGCGTCCGTCTCCGCTTGCAGCCAGTTGCGCTCGAGGTACGGGATGACGCCCTCGAAGCCCTGGCTGTACGACATCTCCCTGCCGTACCGGTTCTTCCAGCGCACCCGGACCTCGAAGTTGTTGCCGTGCAGCACGGCGTCCTTCACGTCCTGCGGGAGCGCCTCCCACGGGCTGTCCAGCGAGAAGCCGAGATCGCGCGCGAGCCCGTTCAGCATCCGCTCGTAGTAGTTGAAGAGCTGCTTGCCCTGGTTCGTCCACGGCACGATCACGCCGTCGCGGATCGACAGGCTCTGGTCACCCAGCAGCAGGTCGGGATCGACCGCCATGCGGGTGCCGAGCCCCGAGCACTCCGGGCACGCGCCGAACGGCGCGTTGAAGGAGAAGGTGCGGGGCTCGATCTCGGCGAGCTGGATCGGGTGGTTGTTGGGGCAGGACAGCCGCTCGGAGAAGCTGCGCCACGCGTCCTGGCCGTCCCGGTCGACGAAGTTCACCTGCACGACGCCCTCGGTGAGCGACAGGGCCGTCTCGAGGGAGTCGGTGAGCCGCGTCAGCAGCTCGGGTCCGGCGACGAGGCGGTCCACGACGACGGCGATGTCGTGCTTGAACTGCTTCTTCAGGGTCGGCGGGGACGCGAGCTGGATCGTCTCGCCGTCCACGACGGCCCGGGAGTAGCCCTTCGCGGTCAGCTCCTTGAAGAGGTCGACGAACTCGCCCTTCTTCTGCGAGACCACGGGCGAGACGACCTGGAAGCGGGTGCCGTCCGGCAGCTCCATCAGCTGGTCGGCGATCTGCTGCACCGTCTGGCTGGCGATGACCTCGCCGCAGATGGGGCAGTGGGGCACGCCGATGCGGGCCCACAGGAGCCGCATGTAGTCCCAGATCTCGGTGATCGTGCCCACCGTCGAGCGCGGGTTGCGGTTCGTCGACTTCTGGTCGATCGACACCGCCGGCGAGAGGCCCTCGATGAAGTCGACGTCGGGGCGGTCGACCTGCCCGAGGAACTGGCGGGCGTAGGCGGACAGCGATTCGACGTACCGACGCTGGCCTTCGGCGAAGATGGTGTCGAACGCGAGCGACGACTTGCCGCTGCCGGAGAGCCCCGTGAAGACGACGAGCGCGTCCCGCGGGATCTCGACCGAGATGTCCTGCAGGTTGTGGACCCTGGCGCCCTTGACGCTGAGCTTGGCGCTGCTCCCCACCCTCGAAATCGGCACCAGACGAGTGTACGGAGCCCCTCCGACACGACGTGGCGGTTCGCCGACGGCGCACTCGGGGCCGGGTGGGGGCGGGCGCTGGGGGCTTACCCGGCGCGTCCCCCGCCAGGTGGAGCCGGGGCTTCCTACGGTGTTGACTGCAGGCACACGTGCCCCCTGACGGGGGCGGACGACAGAAGGAGACCTCCCGTTGCCAGTCGTCGGCGATCGAGACGACGCCTCGACCGCGGACGTCCCCCGCGACGAGATGTTCGCGGACCCGGACGCGCGCCCTGAGCGGACACGCCGTGCCGCCGTCCGGGACGACGACGGGCGCGACGGCCCCGAGCTCGACGAGGTCCGAGCAGCCGCGGTCCCTGCCATCCGCGACGGCACGGCGCAGCCGCGCAAGCCCGGCCGGCGCCGGATCGTCCGTCCGGCGGACCTCGTGCGCTCCGGGCTCGTGCATCAGGCGGCGGGCCTGCTCGCGGTCGCGGGCTTCCTGATCGCGCTCACCCTCGACCTGCCTGTCGTCGCAGTCGTGACCGGCGCCGTCGCCGTCGCCGTCCCGATCGCGCTGTCGGCGGCGTTCCGGGTGACGACGGGGGTGATCGGCGCCCCGGGAACGACCGCCCTCCCCCGCACCCTGCTCGCCCTCGTCGTCGTCCTGGAACGGAGCGGATCCGGGACGGCCGCGGCGCTGTCGGGGCTGCTCGCCACCGCCGCGCTCCTGGAGCCGGTGCTCGCCAACGTCCGGATCGCCACGCCTCCCCTCGCCGCGCACCTGCCGGGGCTCGCGCTCCGCCCTGCCCCCGTATCCCCGCGGTGGATGGTCCTGGCCAACGCGACGGTCGCGGTCGTCGTGGTCGTGGCGGTGATCTGCGGCGTGCCGCCCTGGCCTCTGCTCGCCGTGGCGAGCGCCGCCCTCGCCGCGACCGTCGTCGTGACCGGCGACGCGGTCCTCCGGCTGCTGCGGCGACGCAGGGCCCAGCGAGCGCTCCCCCGCCTGCTCGACGCCTACGCTCCGGTGTTCGCCCTGCACTGGGACGCCACCGCGGGCACGGAGTACCAGGTGACGATGTGGCTGCCCTACCTGAAGCGCATCGGGGTGCCGTTCGTGGTGATCGTGCGCAACCCCGACTCGTTCGAGGGGATCGCCCGCCTCACCGAGGTGCCGGTCATCCTCCGCCAGGAGCACGGGGACCTCGACGCGGTGGTCGTGCCGAGCATGCGCGCCGTCTTCTACGTCAACAACGCGGCGAGGAACACCCACTTCATCCGGTTCACCGGTTTGAAGCACATCCAGCTCAACCACGGCGAGAGCGACAAGGCCCCGAGCTACAGCCCCGTCTTCCGCCTCTACGACTACGACTTCGTCGCGGGACAGGCCGCGATCGACCGCTTCTCCGCGAACGGGGTGGCCATGCCGCGCGCCCTCTTCCGAATCGTGGGGCGCCCGCAGGTCGAGGACATCCTCGTCGGCCGATCGACGTCGGACGTGCCCACCGCCCTGTACGCACCGACCTGGGGCGGCTCGTACGCCGACTCCGACTACTGCTCCCTGCCCATCGGCCATCTCATCGTCGAGGCGCTGATCCGGCGCGGCTTCCGGGTCGTCTTCCGGCCGCATCCGTACACGCGCCACTATCCCGTACACGCGCAGGAAGCCGACCGGATCGCGGCGATCCTCGCCGCAGACGCGAGAGCGACGGGGACGCCGCACGTGTTCGGAGGGGACGCGATGGATCGGAGCCTCGTCGACTGCTTCAACGCCGCCGACCTCCTGGTCTCCGACGTCTCCAGCGTCGTCGCCGACTTCCTCTACTCCGAGAAGCCGTTCGCCGTGGTCGCCATGCACGGCACCGTCTCCGACTTCGCCCGCACCTTCCCCGTCGCGAAGGCCGCCTACGTCCTCGACCGCGCGGGAACCAACATCGACCAGGTCCTCGACAGCATGACGAAGGGGGACCCGGTCGCCGAGGCGCGCAGGACGGCGAAGTCGTACTTCCTCGGCGAGTTCGGGCCGGAGGGCTACGCGGACGTGTTCGTCACGGCCGCCCGCGACGTGATCGGGATCGGCTGATCAGACGCCGGTGGCCCCGAGCTCGACCAGCCGCGCGCGCAGCGCGTCCCGCTCGGCGATCACGTCGCCGCAGACCGCCACGAAGCGGTCCATCACCCCGTCCGGCCAGTAGGGCGAGAGGTAGTGGGCCACGAGCGCCTGGCGGCGCGCCCTGCCCTCCTCATCGGCGAGCTCCGCGGCGACGAGGTCCGCCGCCCGTCCCGCGTCCGGCCCCGCCAGGCGGGGTACGACGCCGAGCATGCCGGAGTCGGCCGAGACCGCGTCGGGCCCGGACGAGAGCGTGACGATGATCGGCTTCAGCGACGGCAGCCACCCCGTGGCGACGGCGGACACGTCGCAGATCAGCGCGTTCGCCCGGGCGAAGCTCGCCTCGAGGGACTCCTCCTCCGCGGTGATCACGCGGTGCGGCGCACCGGCCGCGACGATCGCCTCCCGAACGGCACGGTCGGCCATCGCGTAGGCGGGCGAGGTGACCCCGATCAGCGGATGAGGTCGGTAGAGGACGGGGAACCGGCCGTCGGCGAGAAGACCCCGCACGAGCTCCTCCCCGTGCGACAGGACCGAGCTGTACGCCACGGAGGGCTGCGCACCCTCCCAGGTCGGCGCGTACAGGACCGCTCCGCTCGTGGCCGCCTCGCCCTCGGCCGGCAGCGGGGCCGACAGCGTGAGCGGCTGGCCGACGATCCGGCAGTGCTCCGCCACGTCGAACCGCATGAGCCGGCGCTCGATGCGCTCGACGGCCGCCTGACCGGGCGCGAACACGAAGTCGTAGGCCTTCAGCTGGTTCGACGCCGACACCCCCTTGTCGCTGTCGCCGTGGCCGATGTACGCGTGGAGCAGCGAGCTGAAGCGCAACGACTCGAAGTTGCGCGGCAGGTGGCTCACGTAGAGCGCGAGCTTCACCTCGCTGCGGCTGAGGATCCCGTCGAGCGTCCCGTACCGCGCGATGGTGACGACCGGGAAGGAGCTCGAGCGACGCAGCATCGCCGCGACGCGGGAGTCCTGGCAGACGACGACCAGCCGGTGGGCGCGGTGCACCGCCTCGAACGTCGGCAGCCACGGCGTGATCTGGTACGTCGTGTCGAGCGCGCCGGGGAAGTAGACCATGACGGAGGCGTCGAAGCGGGCGGACGCCAGGGCGAGGTCCTCGCCGCGGCGGTCGGCGACGGTGCGCGGGAAGAACCGGGACCGGCGGAGGCGGCGCAGCACGGCGGATTGCGCACGTCGACGGAACTTCAGCAGCAGGCGGCGCACGCCGCACACTGTATCCGGCGGCCCCCTGGCCGCCGCTCAGACCAGGTGGCCGGCCTTCACCATCTGCCGCAGCTCGCCCTTCAGCTCCGAGAGCTCGTCGCGGAGGCGCGCGGCGAGCTCGAACTTCAGCTCGTTCGCGGCCTGCAGCATCTGCTGGTTCAGGTCGGCGATCACGCTCTCGAGCTCGTTGGCTCCGGCCGCCGCGAGCCCCTCGCGCCGCAGGTTCGGCACCGGCGCACGCTTCCCGCCGTCCCGCTGGCCCAGCATGCGGTCGGTGTCGGCGGCCTCGCGGGCGAGCACGTCCGTGATGTCGGCGATCCGCTTGCGCAGCGGCGTGGGGTCGATGCCGTGCACCCGGTTGTACTCGACCTGCTTCTCGCGCCGCCGGTTCGTCTCCTCGATCGCCTGGTGCATCGAGGGCGTGATGACGTCGGCGTACATGTGCACCTGACCGGACACGTTGCGTGCCGCGCGACCGATCGTCTGGATCAGGGAGGTGGACGAGCGGAGGAAGCCCTCCTTGTCGGCGTCGAGGATCGCGACGAGGGAGACCTCGGGGAGGTCCAGCCCTTCCCGCAGCAGGTTGATGCCGACCAGCACGTCGTACACGCCCTGCCGCAGCTCGGTGAGCAGCTCGACGCGGCGCAGCGTGTCGACGTCCGCGTGCAGGTAGCGGACCCGCACGCCGGCCTCGCCGAGGAAGTCGGTGAGGTCCTCCGCGCTCTTCTTCGTGAGCGTGGTGACGAGGACGCGCTCGTTGCGCTCCGCCCGGACGCGGATCTCCTCGAGCAGGTCGTCGACGCGCCCCTTCGACGGCTTGATGACGATCTCGGGATCGATGAGGCCCGTCGGGCGGATGATCTGCTCGACGACCCCGTCGGCCATGCCCAGCTCGTACTTGCCGGGCGTCGCCGACAGGTAGACCGTCTGCCCGACGCGCTGGGAGAACTCGTCCCAGGTCAGAGGCCGGTTGTCGAGCGCCGACGGCAGCCGGAAGCCGTGCTCGACGAGCACCCGCTTGCGGGACGCGTCGCCCTCGTACATCGCGCCGATCTGAGGCACGGTCACGTGCGACTCGTCGATGACCGTGAGGAAGTCGTCCGGGAAGTAGTCGAGCAGGCAGTGGGGCGGCTCCCCCGGCATCCGGCCGTCGATGTGCCGTGAGTAGTTCTCGATGCCGTTGCAGAACCCGATCTGCTCCATCATCTCGAGGTCGAACGACGTGCGCATGCGCAGCCGCTGCTCCTCGAGCAGCTTGCTCTCCCGCTTCAGCTCGCCGAGCCGGTCGTGCAGCTCCTCGCGGATCGTGCCGATCGCCCGCTGCATGGTGTCGGGGCTCGCCGCGTAGTGCGTGGCCGGGAAGATCGAGACCGCGTCGAGGCTCGAGATGACGTCACCGGTGAGCGGATGCAGCGAGTACAGCGCCTCGACCTCGTCACCGAACATCTCGATGCGGACCGCGTGCTCCTCGTACATCGGGATGATCTCGATCGTGTCGCCCCGCACCCGGAAGCGCCCGCGCGAGAAGTCGATGTCGTTGCGCTGGTACTGCATCGCGATGAAGCCCCGGACGAGCGCGTCGCGGCTGATGCGCTGGCCGACCTGCAGCGCGACCATCGCCTCCAGGTACTCCTCCGCGGCACCGAGGCCGTAGATGCAGGAGACCGTGGAGACGACCACGACGTCGCGCCGGCTGAGCAGCGAGTTCGTGGTCGAGTGCCGGAGACGCTCGACCTCGGCGTTGATGGACGAGTCCTTCTCGATGAAGGTGTCCGTCTGCGGGACGTAGGCCTCCGGCTGGTAGTAGTCGTAGTACGAGACGAAGTACTCGACCGCGTTGTCGGGCATCAGCTCGCGGAACTCGTTGGCGAGCTGCGCCGCCAGGGTCTTGTTGTGGGCGAGGACCAGGGTGGGCCTCTGCACCTGCTCGATGAGCCAGGCCGTGGTCGCCGACTTGCCGGTGCCGGTCGCGCCGAGCAGCACGATGTCCGGCTCGCCCGCCTTCACCCGGCGCGTGAGCTCCGCGATCGCCTGCGGCTGGTCTCCGCTGGGGGTGTAGTCGCTGACCACCCGGAAGGGGCGGACGGCGCGGGTCGTCTGCATACCACAAGGCTAGGTCGCTCCTCCGACACCGCCTGCCGCATCCGCGACCGGCGAACGCGGACCCCGGGGGGCGGCACCGCTACGCTCCCCACCGTGCCGGAGCCCGCAGCGTCGCCGGCCGGGCGGCGGCGGATCGCGGGCGTGGTGGTCAGCGCCTCGTCGGTGCAGGCGGGCGCCGCGTTCGGGGCGACCGTCTTCCCGCTGGTGGGCCCCTTCGGCGTCGCGGCGATGCGGCAGCTGGTCTCCGCGATCGCCCTGCTCGCGATCGCCCGCCCGCCGTTACGGCGCATCGGGCTGAAGCGGCTGACGCCCGCCCTCCTGCTCGGCCTCGTGCTCGTCGGGATGAACACCGCGCTGTACGCGGCCGTCGAACGGATCGGTCTCGGTCTCGCGGTCACCATCGAGTTCCTCGGCCCCCTCACGGTCGCGCTCGCGGCCGACGGCGCCCGCCGGGGACCGCGCCGGCAGGACGTGGGGTGCGCAGCGCTGGCCCTCGGCGGCGTGGTCGCGCTCACCGCACCGCTCGGAGGCCACGCGATGGACGCCCTCGGCCTCCTGCTCGGTGCCGGAGCGGCGGCCCTCTGGGCGGCGTACATCCTGCTCAACCAGCGAGCAGGGGCCCTGCCCGGCGTGACGGGGACGGCCGTCGCCGGACTCACCGGAACCGTGCTCACCCTGCCGGCGCTGGTCGTGCTCCTCGCCCGTCTGCCACCCGGGCAGCTCCCCCACGTGCTCCTCATCGGCGCCGTCACGGGGGTGCTGTCCTCCGCGCTGCCCTACTCCCTGGACCTCGTCATCCTGCGCAGGCTCCCGCGCTCCCTCTTCGGCCTGCTGCAGAGCGTGCATCCCGTCGCCGCCGCGGTGTTCGGGCTGATCGTGCTCGGTCAGCACCTCGGCGCAGCGCAGATCCTGGGCATCGCCGCCGTCTGCTCCGCGAACGTGCTCGCGCTCGTCGCTTCTCGCAGCGGCGCGGGCTCCGGTTGAGCGGAGGGCCCGGCCGGCCGTAGCGGGTGCCCAGGGGCTGTGTGAACCCGACACGCCGCCGCGCCGGGGAAGGGGTCATCACGGCCTGCTTATCCTACTGGCGCAGGCCTCGGTGCACCCGAGGAGGCGACCGTCCTTCACCCGGCGGCGTCGGCTACCCGGCCCCCTCGCCTCAGGACACTGGAGGAGCGACCGCTCGTGACAGGACCCTTCGTCAGCATCATCGCGCCGATGTACAACGTCGAGCGCTACCTCCCGGAGTTCTTCGCCTCCATCGAGGCGCAGACGTCCGGGATGGAGCGCCTCGAGGTCGTGCTCGTCGACGACGGGTCGCCGGACGGCTCCGGGCGGCTGGCGGACGAGTTCGCGCAGCGCCACCCGGGGCACGTGCAGGTGATCCGCAAGTCGAACGGAGGGCAGGGGTCCGCCCGGAACCTGGGGATCGAGCGCGCGCGGGGGTCCTGGCTGTGCTTCATCGATCCGGACGACGTCGTCGTCCCCGTCTTCTTCGAGGAGCTGTTCGCCTTCATGGCGGAGACGGAGCACCAGGGCGTCGCCCTCTACTCCGGCCACGTCGTGCTGTGGCACGAGGCGGACGGAAGGATCATCGACAACCATCCCCACGGGTTCCGGTATCGGGACGGCAACATCGTGGTCGATCTCCGCAACAGGCCCAACTTCGTGCACGGCCTCCTCGGCGCGAGCCTCTTCCGCACCGAACTGGTCCGGGAGCAGGGAATCCGGTTCGACATGCGGCTGCACTCCTCCTTCGAGGACGGGAAGTTCGTCGCCGAGTACCTGCTCCGGGCCGACGAGCCGATCCTCGGGCTGGCCGACCGCGCGATCTACCAGTACCGGCGTCGCGCCGACGGCACCTCGACGAACCAGCTCCACCGGTACGACCCCCGCACCTACACGGACGTCCCCCGCTTCGGCTACCTGGAGCTGCTCGCGCTCGCGGCCCAGGAGTCCCCCCGGGCACCCCACTGGGTGCAGTACCTCATCTGCTACAACGTGTTCTGGCTGCTCAAGGTCAACGACCCGCAGCACCGCGTCACCCGCGCCGTCGATCCCGCCGTGCTGGCGACGTTCTCCGAGCTGATGACGGAGGTCGCGGCCCAGCTGGAGCCCGAGGTCGTGCTCGGCTTCGACATCATGCACGTGCCGTACTGGATGAAGCAGGCGCTCGCGTACGGCTACGGCACCGAGCGGTTCGTCGACCGGATCACGGTGACCCAGGTGGACCTCGCGTCGGGACTCGTGCGGCTGACCTACCGCTTCACCGGGCCGCTCCCCGAGGAGCGGTTCTGGGCCGCCGGCTCGGTCGCGGTGCCCCGCCACGCGACCACCCGGCCGATCCGGCTGCTCGGCCGCACGCTGCTCACCGAGCGGATCGTGTGGATCGCCGGAGCAGGGCCGGTGCGGGCGGAGCTCGACGGACGAGTCGCGCGGTTCAGCCTCACCGAGCATCCGAACGCCAGCGACTACAAGCTGCGCGCCAGGGAGATCCGCGAGTTCGCCGAGCTGATCACCGCCGAGGTCCCCGCCCGCTTCCGTCGGCAGCGCGGGGGCGCGCTCCGCAACGCGGCACGCTGGGGGCGGGACATCGCGCGCTGGATCATCCGGGGAGGGCGCTCGACCCTGACCCGCGCCGGGCTCCTCGATCTCGCGACGTGGCTGGCGCTCCGGTCACCGTTCGCCCGTCGTGCCTACGGCGACGCGTGGCTCCTGATGGACAAGAACACCGAAGCGAACGACAGCGCCGAGGAGCTGTACCGCTGGATCCGGGCCAACCGGCCGGCGCAGAACATCTGGTTCACCGTGAACGCCGGAACCCCGGACTACCGGCGGCTGCAGAAGGACGGCTTCCGGCTCGTCGCGTACGGGTCGTTCCGCTGGCGGGTGCTCCTGCTGTCCTCCTCCATGGTCGTCTCGAGCCATGCCGACGCGTACGTGACGAACCCGTTGCCGCGCAAGCGGTTCGGCGCCCCCCAGTACTCGTTCGTCTTCCTCCAGCACGGCATCATCAAGGGAGACCTGTCGCCCTGGCTGAACCGGAAGTCCACCGCCATGGTGGTCACGTCCACCGAACCGGAGTACGCCTACCTCGCCGGCGACGGCCCCTACTCGGTCACCTCGAAGGAGGTGCGGCTGACGGGCCTGCCCCGGCACGACGCGCTGCTGCGCAAGAGCAGCGCCCTGCCCGCGCGGGAGGTCGTCGACGTGGTCATCGCCCCGACCTGGCGGGAGTACCTCGCCGGGAAGCCGAGGACGTGGGCGACGGACCGCGACCGGAACCTCGAGTTCATGTCGAGCCGGTACGCCCAGGAGTGGTCCCAGGTCCTCCGTTCCGAGAAGCTCCGGGACGTGGTCCGGCGACACGGCCTCCGGCTCGTCTTCATGCCGCATCCCAACATCCAGCCCTACCTCGACGAGTTCCGGCTCCCCCGCGAGGTCGTCGTCGCGCGCTACGGGGAGGTCGACGCCCAGGAGGCCGTCGCGCGGGCGGCCTGCCTCGTCACCGACTACTCGTCCACGGCGTTCAACGCCGCGTACCTCGGTCGGCCGGTGATCTACTTCCAGTTCGACGCGGAGGAGTACATCGCCGCGCACACCGAAGGTCCGGGCTACTACGACTACGGCACCGACGGGTTCGGCCCGGTGGTCCCCTCGGCCGAGGGGGTCGCCGACGCGCTCGAGCGCCTGATGGAGGATCCCGACTACCGCGCACGCTATGCGGCCGTGGCGGAGCGCACGTTCCCGGTCCGCGACGGCAGGAACAGCGAGCGGGTCTTCGAGGCGATCACGGCGATGAGCCGGCGCATCCCGTTCGCCGAGGCGATCCGTGCGGCGGCCCCGGACGCGTGGCCGTCCCCCGCCGACGGCGCGCCGGAGGTCTCGCGCTCCGAGACCCCGGAACGGCGCCGCAGCGAGGTCGAGGCCGCCGACGCCGCGGGATGACGCGATGAGCACCACGAGCACGCCCGTCGAGCCGGGGGTCCGGCCGGCGACGGAGGCCGGGCCTCCCCGGACGGTGGGCCTGACCCTCGTGATCGCGATGTACGACGTGCAGCGGTACCTTCCGGAGCTGCTCGACTCGATCGACGCGCAGGTCCCCGGGCCGTACTCCCTGCAGTGCGTCTTCGTGGACGACGGCTCCCCCGACCGCAGCGCCGACGTCGTCGAGGAGTGGATCGCGCGGAGGAAGCCGGCCGCCGTCGACGCCCTGCTCGTGCGCCAGGCGAACGCCGGGGTGAGCGGGGCGCGGAACCGGGGCATGGCGGCGGCGACGAACGAGTGGATCGCCTTCCCCGACCCGGACGACGCCCTCGACCCCCGCTACTGCGCGGAGGTCGCCGAGTTCCTGCTCACGAAGGGCGAGACCGCGACGATCGTCGCGACCAATCTCATCAAGTACATCGAGGCGGAGGACCGCCTCCTCGACAACCACTCGCTCCGATTCAAGTTCCAGGACGGCGCGAGGACGGTCCGGCTCTCGACCGAGCCGCACTACCTGCAGATGAGCGCGAGCTCCACCTTCTTCCGTCGCGAGGACCTCGAGCGGTCCGGGATCGCCTTCATCGAGGGGCTGCACGCCTCGGAGGACGCGCTCTTCGTCGCCGAGGCCCTCGCGTCCTCCCCGGATCCGGTGCTCGGCGTGGTCCCCGGCGCGATCTACCGCTACCGCAAGCGCGCGAGCCGGGATTCGACGGTCGACCGCTACCACACGAGCGTCTCCACGTACTTCGATCGTTTCGACCTGGGCTACCTCCCCCGGCTCGACCGCTTCGCCGCCGAGCCGGGCGGCGTCCCCGAGTGGTTCCAGAACCAGCTCCTGTACGAGCTGAAGTGGCTGTTCCTCGCCGAGCGGAAGGCGTCGACCAAGGCCGCGATCCTCTCCCCCGACCAGCAGCGCGCGGTCCTCGCCCGGGTGACGCAGGTGCTGTCGCACGTCGACGACGGACTGATCCTCGGCTACCGGGTGACCCCCCTCCCGGCGGAGATCCAGCAGCTCCTCCTCGCCCTCAAGGGCCGGCCGCAGGCGAAGCCGCGGGCGCTCCTCACGGCGAGGGGCGTCCGCCGGGTGGAGGTGAGCTACCTCTTCACCGGCGAGCCGCCGCAGGAGGAGTTCGCCCTGGACGGCCGGGCCGTCGAGCCGCTGGACGCGGAGGTGAGACCCCTCGACTACTTCGGCCAGGAGGTCCTGCGCGAGCGCCGGGTGCGGCTGCCCGCGGGCAACCGGCTCACCGTCCGGCTCGACGGCCGGTCGCAGGAGATCCGCGTCGGCCCGTTGCCACGACGCCTGGCCGCCGTCGCGGCGCGCGGAGCCCGCCGGCGCCTCAGCGGCACCCTGCTCGCGCGCATCCTGCGCGGGCCGAGGCGCTGGGTCGCCAAGGGGATCTCCTTCGCCCGGCCGCGACGGGGGTCGTGATCGGCCGCCGCGGTGCTCGGGTGTTCCTTACCCGAACCTGGACGGCGTCCGGCGTGTCATCCGCCCTCCGCCCCCTGTTCGGGGGAATCTGAGGCGACCGGCCTACTGGTGCGGCGGGGCTGGCGTCGGCTCGCCCTGCGGCCGCCCGGCGCGGCACCGGGGCGCCCGGCGGACGTCGCTCGACCTACGGATCTGGACCCCCATGAGCATGAACACAATCGCCCGGCCGGTCTGGCTCTTCAACTCGGCGGACGTCTTCGCCGGGAACCCCAAGTGGCTCTTCCTCCACGTGGCGAAGCACCGGCCCGACATCGAGCCCGTCTGGATCTCCACCTCGAAGGAGACCACCGAGTTCGTGCGGCGACTGGGCTTCAAGGCCGTCACGTTCGACTCGTACGCCGGGCGCCAGCTGCAGGAACGGGCGCGAGTCTACGTCGTCGACCAGGTGAAGTCGCACCTCCCCGACCCGCTCCGCAAAGCCACGCTGCTGAACCTCTGGCACGGCGTCGGCGTGAAAGCCGTGGAGAGGGCGCCCGGCGTCGCCGCGGCGGACTGGCGGATCGCGGAGAAGTACATCCGCAACAACCAGGTGTTCCGCAACAACCAGCTCTTCCTCGTCACCTCGCCGCTCATGGAGGAGCACTTCCGCAACCAGCTCGACCTCGGCGACGAGGACCTGGTGCGGGGCGGATACCCCCAGAACGTCTACCAGCAGGTGCACGGGCCTTTCCGGAGCTTCGACCACGACCTCCGGGGTCGTCGCGGTCTGCCCTCGTCCACGCGCGTCGCCCTGTACGCGCCCACCTGGCGTCGCGGCCCCGCAGCGGGGTTCCTGCACCACGCACTGCCTGACATGCCGCGCCTGCTCGAGGTGCTCGAGGAGGCGAACCTCCTGCTCGTCATCAAGATGCACCCGAAGCTCGTGACGGACCCGGTCTTCCTCAAGATGAAGCAGCGCTACGGAGCAGAGCCCCGCCTGCTCTTCTGGGATGCCGCCGAGGACATATACGAGGTGTTCCCGGCGATCGACATCGGTGTCGTCGACTACTCCTCCATCCACTACGACATGCTCGCTGCCGGCGTGCGCCGATTCATCCGGTACGCCTTCGACCTCGAGGCGTTCGAGGACAACGTCCGACCCGGGTTGTCGTACGAAGACCTCTCCTGCGGCACGATGGCGACCTCGTTCGACGAGCTGCTCGCCGCGCTCCGGGACCCGAAGCCGGCCGACGAGGCGACGGTCGACCGGCTGCTCGACACGTTCTGGGCCTACTCCACGCCGGAGTCCCTCGACGGGCTCGTCGACCGGGCGCTCGAGTTCGAGCACCGCGACGTGCCGCTGAAGACCCTCTACAGCTTCGACGTGTTCGACACGGTGATCCACCGCCGGGGCGTCGAGCCGGTGAGCGTGTTCCACTACGTCGCGCAGCGCATGGCGCAGTCGGACCTCGGCTTCCCGGAGGCGCTCGTCCGCCGATTCGCGACCATCCGCTCCGAGGCGGAGATCTCGGCCAGGAACTACTACCGGCGGCAGGAGGCGCGGGCGCTGTCCGGCGACCTCGAGATCGGGTTCGACGACATCTACGACCGCCTCGCCCACCTCTACGGCCTCTCCCCGGAGCAGATCGAGGCGCTGAAGGGCTGGGAGATCCAGGGTGAGATCGAGTCGTCGATCCCCGACCGCAAGAACGTCGCCGAGGTGAAGGAGCTCGTCGCCCGCGGGGAGACGGTCGTGCTCATCAGCGACATGTACCTCCCGAACGCCGTGCTGAAGCGCATCCTCGCCGCCGCGGACCCGGTGCTCGCCGAGCTGCCCCTCTACGTGTCGAACGACCACGGCGTGCAGAAGACCACGAAGCGCCTCTACCTGAAGGTCTACGAGGACCTGAAGTACGACTTCCGCGAGTGGATCCACACCGGCGACAACCCGCAGGCCGACATCGTGCAGGCCCAGGCCCTCGGCATCACCACCCGCGCCTGCGTGAAGCCGGAGCTGTCGGGATACCCGGGCGATCTCGCCACCTACGGCAACACCTTCGACGGGTACCTCGTCGGTGCGATGATGTGCGCCCATGACGACGACCCCGCGGTCTCGGGCGTGGAGCGGTTCGCGTACTCGTACGTGGCGCCCTACTTCGTGCCCTACATCAGCTGGGTGCTCACCGACGCCGTGCAGCGTGGGACGCAGACCCTCTACTTCATCGCGCGGGACGGACATCATCTCAAGCGGATCGCGGACGCTCTCATCGAGGAGCGCGGTCTTCCGCTGAAGACCCGCTACCTGTACGGCTCGCGTCAGGCGTGGCGCATCGCCTCCCAGGTCGAGGAGCTCGACGAGGACATCTTCCGCATCCACGGCAACTTCAGCGGGGTGAAGACGCCGGAAGCGCTGCTCGCGGCGGCCCGGCTCGACGCGGCGACGTTCTCGGACCTGTTCCCGGAGTTCGAGGACGTGCTGTTCTCCGACTCGTTCGACCAGGCGCTCGTGCGGTCGATCCTGCACGCGATGAAGGCCTCGAAGCGCTTCCACGAGCACCTCCTCGCGGTGGCTGCGGAGGCGCGCCCTCTCGTGACCCAGTACCTGCGCCAGGAGATCGATCCGGACGAGGACTACGCGTTCGTCGAGTACTGGGGACGCGGGTACACGCAGGACTGCCTCTCCCGGCTGATGGACGTCGCGTTCGGCGCCGGCACGGGGTCCCGGATGTACTACGCCCGCAGCATCTACCCGACGATCGGACACTCCGTCCGCTACAACTTCACCGCCGCCCGCTACGACTTCCTGGCGGCGGAGGCCATCTTCGCCAACCTGCCGTACGGGACGACCGAGGGCTACGAGCTGCGGGACGGCCGGGTCGAGCCCGTCTACTCCCCCCACGGGCACGACGAGGCCCTGCACGCGGCGCTCGAGCGAGAGCTGCCGCGGTTCGCCCACGAATACGGTCGACACGCCTTCGTCGACCAGGCCGTGATCGATCGCGACCTGTTCCGCTTCGCCTTCTCGTACTACGGCTCGAACCCGGAGGACCGGGTCTTCGCGACGTACCTGGCGCCGTTGAAGGACGCGGCGCAGCTCGGAGACGAGGAGCGTGAGTACGCGCCGGCCTTCACGATCACGTCGCTCGCACGGCTGCTCCTGTGGCGCGACTCCATCACCCGCTTCACGCGGTCACCGGAGATGTCCCTCATCCGCTCGTCGCCGATCGTGCAGTTCGCGTACCACATGGGGCGGCACGAGAGCACGATCTCAGCGCGCCGGGCCCTCCGGCGTTCCCGCAACCTGACACGCGCCCTGAACCGGATGCTGGTCGCGTCGCGGGGCTGACCCGGGTCAGCTCGGCGACACGAGCCGGCGCCAGAGCGCGTCGGCTTGCTCGATCGTGTGCTCCAGGGTGCCTCCCGTGTCGATGACGTCGCTCGCGAGCGCGAGGCGTCGCGCGTCGTCGAGCTGGGCGGCGACGCGCGCCTGCGCCTCGTGCTCCGTCATGCCTCGCAGCTCGACGAGGCGCCGCACCCGGGTCGCGACCGGCGCGTCGGCGACGACGACCCGCTCGAACTCGCCGACACCACGCGCGTCGATGAGAGGGACGTCGTAGACGACGACGGCGCCCGGATCCCGCTCGACGGCGGCACGGAACAGGTCGTGGGACCGCTCGATGACGGCGGGATGGACGATCCCGTTCAGACGAGCGCGGGCGGTCTCGTCGGAGAAGACGATGCGGCCGAGCGCGGCGCGATCCAGGCGCCCGTCCGGGAGGAGCACCCCCTCGCCGAAGGCGTCCCGGATGGCGTCCAGCGCGGGCTCGCCGGGCTCGACGACCTCCCGGGAGAGCGCATCCGCATCGACGACGACCGCGCCGAGCTCGGCCAGGCGGGCCGCGATGGTGGACTTGCCCGACGCGATGCCGCCGGTGAGCGCGATCAGGGGCACGCTCCGAGCCTAGACAGCGCGGCGAGCGCCCGGCTCTACGGTTGAACACGTGACGCGCGCGCCCGAGGACCGTGGCCGCGTCCGCGGGAGCTCCCTCGCCCCCCTCCGGCTCCCGGTGTTCCGGCGGCTCGTGCTCGGTGCCACCATCAGCCGCTTCGGCAACGGGCTGGCGACGGTGGCGCTGGCGTTCGCGATGCTCGACCTCACCCACTCCGTCGCCGCGCTCGGGCTCGTCGTCGCGGCGCGCTCGGTCGCGAACGTCGCCCTGCTGCTCGTCGGCGGCGCCCTGGCCGACCGCCTCCCGCGGCGGCCGCTCCTCGTCGGCTCCGCGCTGGTCAGCGGTGCGGCGCAGCTCGCCGTCGCCGCGGTGGTGGCCGCGCACCTCGACCTGGTCCCCCTGGTGGCGGGACTCGCCGCCCTGAACGGGGCGGCGGCGGCCGTCGGTCAGCCGCTCACCACGGCGCTCGTGCCGCAGACGCTCACCGAGGACCTGCTGCACGAGGGCAACACCCTGTCCCGCATCGGCACCAACACGGCTTCACTCCTCGGGACCGCCGTGGCGGGCGCGGCGGTCGCGGTGATCGGATCCGCGCCCGTGGTCGCCGTCGACGGGCTCACCTTCGTGGCCGCCGCCATCGCCTGGTCGGGGCTGCACGTGGCGCCCCTCGCCCGCGGGGAGCGCACCTCGTTCTTCGCCGACATCGCCGCCGGCTGGCACGCCTTCCGCACCCGCCGGTGGCTGTGGGCGGTCGTCCTGGCGTTCACGGTCGCGAACGCCGCCTACGCCGGCGCCGTGAACGTGCTCGGCCCGGTCTACGCGGACCGGGTGCTCGGCCGGGCAGTCTGGGGTCTCGCGCTCGCGGCGATCACGGGCGGGTTCGTGCTCGGCGGCCTCGTGGCGCTGCGCGTGCGTCCGCGGCGGCCCCTGGCCGTCGCCGTCTGCTGCGCCGTGCCGTTCGGGGCGGTGCCCGCGGTGGTGGCCCTCGTCGGCGTCCCGGCGGTGCTCATCGTCACGCTGCTCGCCATCGGCGTCGCGACCGAGGTGTTCGAGGTGCTGTGGCAGACGGAGCAGCAGCGCCGCGTGCCGGCGGAGCTGCTCGCCCGCGTCACCTCGTACGACATGCTCGGCTCCTTCCTCGCGATCCCGGTCGGCCAGGCGCTCGCGGCGCCTGTCGCGGCTCTGATCGGGCTGCGTCCCGCCCTGCTCTGGGCCGGGGCGATCGGCGTGGTCGCCCTCGCCGCATGCCTCCTCGTCCGGGACGTCCGGCTGCCCGCATCCACCTCGGGCCGGCCCTGAGACGCCGGAGGGCGGCTCCCCCTGCGGGGAGCCGCCCTCCGGGACGGGACGCGCTAGCTCAGCGGCTGGGCCCCCGGCCGGTGTTCCCGGCCGGGGAGGCTTGATTCAGCGGCTAGAGAGCCGCTCCCGCAGCGCGGCGAGGGACTCGTCGTCCGCGAGGCGGCCCGACGTGGTCGGCTCGCTCGCGAACGTGCCGGCGCCCGCGGCGACGGCGTCCTCGGTCTGCTGCTTGAGGATCTGCGCCTTGTGAGCCTCCCAGCGGGCCTGGGCAGCGGCGTACTCCTGCTCCCACTTGTCGCGCTGGGCCTCGAAGCCCTCGCGCCACTCGTTGGTCTCCGGGTCGAAGCCCTCGGGGTACTTGTAGTTGCCCTGCTCGTCGTACTCCGTGAGCATGCCGTAGAGCGCCGGGTCGAACTCGGTGCTCTCCGGGTCGACGCCCTCGTTCGCCTGCTTCAGCGACAGGGAGATGCGGCGGCGCTCGAGGTCGATGTCGATGATCTTGACGAAGACGTCCTCACCGACCGACACGACCTGCTCCGCGAGCTCGACGTGGCGGCTCGACAGCTCGGAGATGTGCACGAGGCCCTCGATGCCGTCCGCGACGCGGACGAAGGCACCGAACGGCACGAGCTTCGTGACCTTGCCCGGCGCGACCTGACCGATCGCGTGGGTGCGGGCGAAGACCTGCCACGGGTCCTCCTGCGTCGCCTTGAGCGACAGGGAGACGCGCTCGCGGTCCAGGTCGACCTCGAGGACCTCGACCGTGACCTCCTGGCCCACCTCGACGACCTCGCTGGCGTGCTCGATGTGCTTCCAGCTGAGCTCGGAGACGTGGACGAGCCCGTCGACGCCGCCGAGGTCCACGAACGCACCGAAGTTGACGATCGAGGACACGACGCCCTTGCGGACCTGGCCCTTG
>JAICSU010000180.1 GCA_025936735.1 Amnibacterium sp. | reverse complement strand
CTGCGCCTGCGGGAGTCGTGGCGAGCGCCGGCCGTCGTCGTCACGATGGGCGAGCACGGGGCGCTGCTCCGCGCGAGCCGCGGCGGTCTGCCCGTCGTGGCCCAGGCCCCCCGCGTCGAGGGCGCGGACGCCTGCGGGGCCGGCGACCGGTTCGCCGCCAGCCTGGCCGTCGCCATCGCGGGCGGCGCCGCGCCGACGGACGCCGTCACGACCGCTGTCGCCGAGACCGGCGCGTTCCTCGCCGCCGGCGGCGTCGGCGGGCTCGCCCGTCCCGCCAACACCACCGTGCTCGGCGGCACCGACCGGGACGCGGTCGCCGTCGCCGAGCGGGTCCGTGCGGCGGGCGGCACGGTGGTGGCGACCGGCGGGTGCTTCGACCTGCTCCACGCCGGCCACGCCCGCACCCTCTCCGCCGCCCGGGCGCTCGGCGACTGCCTCATCGTCTGCCTCAACTCCGACGACTCGGTCAGGGAACTGAAGGGCGCGGAGCGGCCGATCATGCCGGAGGCCGACCGCGTGGATCTGCTGCTCGCGCTCGAGGTCGTCGACGCGGTGCTCGTCTTCGCGGAGGACACCCCCGTCGAGGCGATCCGCCGCATCCGGCCCGACATCTGGGTGAAGGGCGGCGACTACACCGCCGCCGACCTGCCCGAAGCCGCCGTGATCGCCGAGTGGGGCGGCCGTGCGGTCACCGTGCCGTTCCATCCCGGCCGGTCCACGACGAAGCTCGCCGCGGCGCTCGCCGCGGTCGGCTGACCCCACCCACCCGTTCCCGCTCCACCACCAGCGTCCAGGAGGACCCGCATGCCCGTCGCCGCCACCACCCCCACCCCGCTCGGCAGGACCCTCATCACGGGAGGCGCCTCAGGACTCGGGGCCGCGGTCGCCGACGCGGTCGCCGCCGCCGGCGGCACCCCGATCCTGATCGACCTGAAGGTCGAGGGCAGCCCGTACGCCGCCTACCAGGGCGACGTGACGGCGACCCGCGACATCGAGGCCCTCGTCGCCCGCATCGTCGAGGAGCACGGCGGCCTCGAAGCGGTCGTCACCGCCGCCGGGATCGACAAGCCCGGTCGTCTGGACGAGATCCCGAGGGACGAGTGGGAGCGCGTGGTCGCCGTGAACCTGCTCGGCACCGCCGCGGTGGTGCGCGCCGCGCTCCCCGCCCTCGACGCGAGCCACGGCCGCGTCGTCACCGTCTCGTCGTCGCTCGGTGTGCGCGCGGTGTCCGACGCGACCGCCTACTCCGCGTCGAAGTTCGGGGTGATCGGCTTCAGCCGGGCTCTCGCCGCCGAGACGCGGGGCCGGATCGGGGTCACGACCCTCATCCCCGCGGGCATGAAGACCCGCTTCTTCGACGGGCGCACCCCGCAGTACGCGCCCGGCGAGGACGCGAACCTCAACGACCCGGCGAACGTCGCGAACGCGGTCGTCTTCGCGCTCACGTCGCCGCGCGGATCCGAGATCCGGGAGATCTCGGTGATGCACGAGGAGGAGCCCTCCTGGCCCTGAGCCCACGGCCGGCCTGAACCCCTGGCCGGCCTGAACCCACGGTCAGGATGGGGGCCTACCGTTCGACGATGCTGCTGCAGGCCACGTTGAACGGGCCGCTGACGAAGGCCGACCACCCGGCCGTGCCGGTGTCGCCGGCCGAGCTGCGTGCGGACGCGGAGGCGTGCGAACGGGCCGGTGCGCGGGCCTTCCACGTGCATCCGCGGGACGAGTCGGGCCGGGAGCGGCTGCATCCCGCCGTCGTCGACGCGGTCGTCGCCGCCGTGCGCAACGGCACCCGATGGCCGGTCGGCGTGACGAGCGGCGCCGGGATCGAGAACGAGACGCGGCGGCGGGTGGCCTACGTGCGGCACTGGCGCCAGCCCGACTGCACGTCCGTCAACCTCTGCGAGGACGGGGCGTTCGAGGTCGCGAGGGCCGCCCTCGGGTCCGGCATCGGCGTGGAGGCCGGGGTCTGGAGCGTCGAGGACGCGGAGGCCCTGGTCGGAAGCGGCCTCGCGGACCGCATCGAACGCGTGCTCGTCGAGCCGGCGGGCGGCGACGCGAACGAGCGCCTCGCGCTCGCTGCCGCGATCCACGAGGTGCTCGACCGCGGGCAGGTCGAGGCGCCACGGCTGCAGCACGGCGGCGGGGCGGCCACCTGGCGGCTGCTCGAGGACGCCGTGCGTCGCCGGATCGCCACCCGCATCGGCTTCGAGGACACCCTGCTGCTGCCCGACGGCAGCGTCGCGCCCGACAACGCCGCTCTCGTGGCCGCCGCGCGCGCTCTCGGCGCAGGCGAGGACTGAATCCGGCCGCTACTCCCCCGCCAGCAGCGCCCGCACCTCCCCGAGCACCGCCTCCGGCCGGATGTCGGTGAGGAAGGAGGGGTCGTGCGGACACCGCTCCGCCGTCCAGCCGACCTGGGTCACGTCCGCGCCGCAGATCGGGCAGCGGGTCGTCCAGCCGAGCAGGATGCGGTGCGAGCCGCGGGCGAAGGGCGCCGCGTTGACGGCGTTGCCGAACCAGAACAGGCCCACCGTGGCGGTGCCGAGCGCCTGGGCGATGTGCCGCGGGCCGGAGTCGTTCGCGAGCACCACGTCGGCGGCGGCGAGCACCCCGACGAGGCCTCTCAGGTCGAGGACGCCCGCCAGCGAGCGCACCCGGTCGTGGTGCGCTGCGGGCAGCGCGGTGTGCGCAGCCCGCTCGATCTCCCGGGCGATCGGGGCATCCGAGGCGTCCCCGACCACGAGCACCGCGACGCCGTGCTCCGCGAGCGCCGCGGCGACCACGCCGAAGCGCTGCGCCGGCCAGCGGCGACGCGGATCCGTCGCGCTCGGATGGAGCACCACCGCGGGCCCCTCGCCGAGCAGGGCGCGGCCGGCGGCGCGCTCCTGATCCGTCGCGGTGAGGCTCGGCTCCAGATCCGTGGGCAGCGCGCCGGCGAGACCCGCCACCTCGAGCCACCGGTGCACCTCGTGCTGGTAGTAGCGGTACGGGATGGTGCGCTCGAGCGGCACCGCGTCCGCCGTGCGCGTGCCGACCGTGTGCCGGGCGCCGAGGCGCAGCAGGAACGGGTTCGAGTTGCGCCCGCCGCCGTGCGCCTGCACGGCCAGGTCGAAGCGCCGCTCCCGCATCGCGGCGCAGAACGCCTCCACCGCGTCGGGGTCCGCCTCGCCGTCGCGCACGCCGGGATGCGGAGGCAGCACCACCACCTCGTCGACCGGCGAGTCCGGCCGGCCGTCCAGCAGCGCGGCGTGGGCCGGCATGCCGAGCAGCGTGAGCTCCGCCGACGGGTAGGCGGCGCGCAGCGCGGCGAGGGCCGGGAGGGCGCCGACGAGGTCGCCCAGGCCGCCGCCGCGCAGGACCGCGATGCGCTCGACGTCCTCGAAGCGGCCGGCGGGGCGGCCGATGGAGTGCGGGGTCACAGGGGCATTGTTCCTGGCCCTCGTTCCGCGTTCACCCAGCGGGCGCCCAGGAGGGCCTCGACGCCCGTTCCTAGGCTGAACTCCCCGACCCGCATCCGAGAGGCCTACCCACCGATGACCCTCGACACGGCGCCCGACACGCGTAGTCCGACCGGCACGATCCGCATCGTCGACCCCGCTTCCGGCGACCCCGTCGGTGAGCACCGGGTCGCCGAGCCCGCCGAGGTCGTCGCCGCCGTGCGCAGGGCCGTCGCCGCGTTCCCCGACTGGGCGGCGACGCCGCCCGCCCGGCGCGGCGAGCTGGTCCGCGCGGCCGCCCACGCCCTCGCCGAGCGCGCCGACGAGGTCGCGGCGCTGAACACGCGGGAGACCGGCAAGACGGCCGCGGACGCGGCGGGCGGCGTCCAGGCGGCGATCGGGACGCTGCTGCAGTACGCCGAGCTCGGCCCGCTGCACCGGGGGAAGGCGCTGCGGGGCGGACCGGACGCGGTCGACTACGCGCTCCCGCATCCGCGCGGCGTGGTCGCCGCGCTGACCCCGTGGAACGACCCCGCCGCCGTCGCCGCCGGCCTCCTCGGCGCCGCGATCGTCTCCGGCAACACGGTGGTGCACAAGGGCAGCGAGCGCTGCCCCGGCACGGCGGCGCTGCTGAACGAGATCCTCGCCGGCGCGCTGCCCGACGGCGTGCTGGTCGGCGTGACCGGGGACGGCGCGACGGGTGCCCTGCTCGCCGAGCAGCCCGGGGTCTCCGTGCTCGCGCACGTCGGCTCCACGGCCACGGGCCGCAGCCTCGCGCTCGTCGGCGCCGCCCGCGACGTCCACGTGATCCGCGAGAACGGCGGCAACGACGCGCTCGTGATCGACGAGGGCGTCGACCCCGTCTGGGCGGCCGCGCAGGCCGCGCTCGGCGCCTTCGCCAACGCCGGCCAGATCTGCACCTCGGTCGAGCGCGTCTTCGTGCACCGGGACGTCGCCGACGCGTTCGTCTCGGCCCTCGTCGCCGAGGCGGAGTCGTGGACGAAGCGGATGGGCCCCCTCGTCGACGAGCGGATGCGGCAGGCCGTCCACGCGCACGTCGAGGACGCGGTGGCCCGCGGCGCACGCCTCCTCACGGGCGGGACGATCCCCGAGGGGCCGGGCACGTTCTACCCGGCGACCGTGCTCGTGGACGTGCCGGACGACGCGCTGGCCGTCACCGAGGAGACCTTCGGGCCGGTCGTGCCGGTGCGCACCGTCGACGACTTCGACGAGGCCCTCCTGCTCGCCGCGGCCGACCGGTACGGGCTGGCCGCGACCGTGCTGACGCCCGACATGGCGCACGCGCACCGGGCGGCGGCCACCCTCCCGGTCGGCACCGTCAAGGTGAACGCCGTCTTCGGCGGGGCGCCGGGCGGCAGCGCCCAGCCGCGCCGGGCGAGCGGATCCGGATACGGCTACGGCCCGGAGCTGCTCGACGAGATGACGACCACCACGGTGGTCCACCTCGGCCTGCCGGGGGGTGCCGCATGACGGATCCGGCCGCGCTCGTCCGGCGGGTCGGTGCGGCGGTCGATGCGCGGCGGCCCCGCATCGTGGTCATCGGCGACGCCCTGCTCGACCGCTGGTGGGCGGGCAGCGCCGAGCGGATCAGCCGCGAAGCGCCCGCGCCGGTGGTGCGCATCGCCGACCGGGTCGAGGTCGCCGGTGGCGCCGCCAACACCGCGGTGAACCTCGCCGCCCTGGGGGCGGACGTCGCGATCGTCGGCGCGATCGGCGACGACGAAGGAGGCAGGGCCCTCATCCGGCTGCTGACCTCGGCGGGCGTCGACACCGCCGGGCTGATCCGCGTCCCCGGGCTCGCGACGACAGTCAAGACGCGTGTCGCGGGCGGGGGCCAGGTGCTCGTCCGGCTCGACGAGGGCGACCCGGTGCACGACGCCGCCCGGGCCCTCGTGGCGGAGGCGGCCCTGACCGCGACCCGCACGGCGGACGCCGAGATCGTCTGCGACTACGG
>JAICSU010000189.1 GCA_025936735.1 Amnibacterium sp. | reverse complement strand
GCTGCAGACCGCCGCGATCACGCTCGCGACGACGATGTCGACCACGCGCCAGGTGGTCCGGTTCCGTTCGAGGACGGTCATGGTGGTCGTGCCCTTCGTCAGGCACGGGCGGAGATGGAGAGGCCTCCCTGCGCCGGCATGATCCGGATCAGGTTCCGGGGTCGCGGTCCCCCGCGGCCCCACGGTCGAAGCTTGGATCAGCTTCCTCTCAGCCCGGCTCACCGGACTCCCGTGTGAGCGCGAGCATACGCTGGCGGGCATGGAACTGTGCGTCTTCACGGAACCTCAGCAGGGCGCGGACTACCTCACGCAGCTCGCCCACGCGAGGACGGCCGAGCAGCTCGGCTTCACGGGCTGGTTCCGCAGCGACCACTACCTGCACATGGCGCACATAGGTCCGAACCCGGACGGCATGCCGGGCCCCACCGACGCCTGGACCACCCTCGCCGGGCTGGCCAGGGAGACGGAGCGGCT
Organism: Amnibacterium sp.; assembly: GCA_025936735.1. Lineage (GTDB taxonomy): Bacteria > Actinomycetota > Actinomycetes > Actinomycetales > Microbacteriaceae > Amnibacterium. Next base: position 4,578 of record JAICSU010000189.1, on the reverse strand, counting down.
GCGGCTCGGCACCCTCGTCTCCAGCGCCACCTACCGGCATCCGGGCATCCTCGCCATCCAGGTGGCGCAGGTCGATGAGATGTCCGGCGGCCGCGCCGAGCTCGGCCTCGGCACGGGCTGGTTCGAAGCCGAGCACCACGCCTACGGCATCCCCTTCCCGAAGCGCCGCTTCGGACTGCTCGAGGAGGAGCTCGCGATCGTCACCGGGCTCTGGAGCACCCCGCTCGGCGAGACCTTCTCGTTCGAGGGCGAGCACTACCGCCTGACCGACTCCCCCGCGTTGCCGAAACCGGTGCAGCGGCCGCTCCCGGTCATCGTCGGCGGGCTCGGGCCCACGAGGACGCCGGCGCTCGCGGCCCGCTACGCCACCGAGTACAACGCGGGCTTCGTCGACGAGGCCACGATCCGGGAGGCCTTCGCGCGGGTCGGCGACGCCGCGGAGGCGGCGGGCCGCGGCCGGACGGACCCGAAGTACTCGATCGCCCAGCCGGTCGCCGTGGGCCGCACGGAGGCGTCGTTCCGGGCGAGGGCGGAGCGGATCGGGGCGGATCCCGAGCGGCTGCGCGCCGTGAGCCTCGGCGGCACGATCGGCGAGGTCGCGGATCGGATCGGCCGCTACGCGGAGCTCGGCGCGTCCCGCGTCTACCTGCAGTGCATCGACCTGCACGACCTCGACCTGCTCGCCGAGCTGGCCGACGGGCTGCTCTGATGGCGTTCCTCGAGCACGACCTGGGCGACGGCGCGGCGCTCGCCCTCCGCGACCTCGGCACCGTGGCCGAGGCGCATCGCCTGACGCTGGCGAACCTCGACCGGCTGCGCCGCTGGGAGGACTGGGCCCACCGCGAGCAGACGGAGGAGGGGTCGCGGGCGTACACGCGGATCCAGCTCGCCGGGTTCGCCGAGGGGCGCACGCTGCCGCTCGTGATCCTGCAGGACGGTGCGGTCGTCGGCAGCCTCGGCGCCCGCATCGACGTGCAGCGGGAGACCGCGGAGCTCGGCTACTGGGTCGACGGCGCCGCCGAGGGCCGCGGGCTCGTCACCCGGTCCGTGCTCGCGGTCGTCCAGCACCTGGCGGCGGAGCGGGGCGTCCACCGCTTCGAGATCCGCACGGCGCTGCAGAACCGGCGCAGCCGCGCGGTGGCGGAGCGGTGCGGCTTCCAGCTCGAGGGCGTGCTGCACGGTGCCTTCCGGGTGGGCGCCGAGCGTCACGACGTGGCGCTCTACGGGCGCACCGTCTGACTCAGCCGACCCGCACCTGCACGGTGTGCAGCCCCGTCGCACCGTCGGGCGCCACGTCCGCGACCCGTGCGGTCTGCACGAGCCCGGTGCGGTCCGTCGCGCGCACGCGCAGCACGTGCGTCCCGCGCGTCGCCGTCCAGCGGTACCGCCACTGCCGCCAGACGTCGATCGACGCCTCGGCGGCCAGCTCGCAGTCCCGCCACGGCCCGTCGTCGATCCGCAGCTGCACCCGCTCGACACCCGTGTGCTGCGCCCAGGCGACGCCCGCCACGGTCACGACGCCCGGCGCCACGGAGCCCCCAGGCACGTCGATCCGGCTCGACAGCTTGACCGGCCCGCGAGCCGAGTAGCCGCGGGTCGTCCAGTACGCGGTCGCCGCCGAGAAGCGGGTGACCTCGAGGCGCTGCAGCCATTTCGTCGCGGAGACGTACCCGTAGAGCCCCGGCACCACCATGCGCACCGGGAACCCGTGCAGGTCGGGCAGGACACCGCCGTTCATCCCGACCGCGAGCACGGCGTTCCGGCCGTCGGTGAGCACCTCGAGCGGCGTGCTGGCGCTGAACCCGTCGGCGCCGGTCGACAGCACCATGTCGGCGCCGGCACGAGGGCGGGCGCGAGCGAGCAGGTCGCGGATCGGCGCACCGAGCCAGGTGGCGGTGCCGATCAGGTCGCCGCCCACCTCGTTCGAGACGCACATCAGCGTGGTGCGGCTCTCGGTGAGCCCCATCGCGAGCAGCTCCGGGTAGCGGATCCGGAAGGGCCGCTCCACCTCCCCGGTCACCTCGAGCTCCCAGGCCGCGGGGTCGAGCTGCGGCGGGGCCAGGCTGATGTCGATGCGGTAGAAGTCCGATGTGGGGGTGATGAACGGCGCGACGCCGGGCACGCCGAAGGACACCCCCGCCGGCAGCGGCGGAGCGGGCCTCTCCGGTGCGGGCAGCCGCACCCGCGCGATCGCCGCGGCCACCCGGCGGCTGCCCGCGGAGGCGGCGGTCGCGGCCCAACCCGCGAGCAGGCCGGCGCCGGCGGCCGCCGCCGTCCCGACGACGACCGAGCGGCGCGACGGTCCGCCGCCGGCGGCGCCCGCCGGACGGATCCGCCGCACCAGCGCAGCGAGCACCAGCACCCCGACGGCGAGATCGACGAGCGAGGGCGCGACGTCGACGACGGCGGCGCCCTGCCGGGTGACCGCCGCGCCGCCGGCCACCACCGCGAGCAGGACGACGAGGACGCGGCCCGCGGGCGGCCGGCGGAGCTCGGCGAGCCCGGCGGCGGCGCCGAGCACGGCGAGCAGCACGAGCAGGACCGCGATCAGGAAGCCCTTGTCGCCGGTGCCGAAGGCGGCGATCACGGCGGCCTTCAGGAACCCCGGTGTCAGGTCGATGACGAGGGAGCCGACGGACAGCAGCGGGCTCGCCGACGGGTGCAGCACGGCGGCGGCGAGCTCACCGGCGCCCACCGCGGCCGCGGCGGACGCGACGCCCGCGCACACGGCCCACAGCCGGCGCGCTCGGAGTTCGACCACGCCGGATCATAGGCACGCGAGCGGGCCGCGCCCGCGCCGCGCGGCTACTTCTTCAGGGCTTTGATCACGAGCGCGAGCGACTTGCCCGCCACCCACACGAACGGGATGCCGACCGCGAGGAGAGCGACCGGGTTCGCCTGGAACCGGACGCCGAGGCTGTCGCCCACGTAGGCGCCGATCGGCAGGGTGTAGCCGCCGCCCCCTCCGCCGCCGCCGGTGCCCTCGCCGCCAGGGCCCTCGCCCTCCCCCGCGCCGAAGCCGTAGGCGACGAGGGCGACGGGCACGAACGTGGTGCCCTCGATGTCCTGGGAATCCCCGTAGACGGCCTTCACCCCGAAGGACTTGACGGTGTCCGCGAGCTGCACGGCGAGGTTGGTCATGGGAAGCACGCTAGCCCGACCGCCCCGCCGTCGCCGATCCGCTTCCTGGGAGAACGCCCGCAGAGCGTCGCGGGTCGGGCGGATGCGCCGACCCGGTCGGCCGGCCGCCAGTACCGTGTGAGGTCGCTCAGCGACGCGACTCCCCGTGAGAACGACGCGGCACCCCGTCGAGAACGACGCGACTCCCCCGTGAAGGAAAGAGATCAACGTGCAGACCTGGCCAGGAACCCCCTACCCCCTCGGGGCGACCTTCGACGGGAGCGGTACCAACTTCGCGCTCTACTCGGAGGTCGCCGAGAAGGTGGAGCTGTGCCTCTTCGACGAGGTCGGCACGGAGACCTGCGTCGAGCTCCTCGACGTGGACGCCTACGTCTGGCACTGCTACCTGCCGCTCGTGCAGCCCGGACAGCGGTACGGCTACCGGGTCACGGGCCCGTACGACCCGGCCAAGGGCCTGCGCTGCAACCGCAACAAGGTCCTGATGGACCCGTATGCGAAGGCGACCGTCGGGCAGTTCGACTGGGACCAGTCGCTGTTCTCCTACACGTTCGGGGACCCCGACTCCACCAACGACCAGGACTCCGCCGGCCACGTGATGCTGTCCGTGGTCGTGAACCCGTTCTTCGACTGGACCGGCGACCGCACACCGCACACGCCGTACAAGGAGACGGTGATCTACGAGGCGCACGTGAAGGGCCTCACCGAGCTGCACCCCGACATCCCCGAGGAGTTCCGCGGCACCTACGCCGGCGTCGCCCATCCGGCTGTCATCGAGCACCTGCAGAAGCTCGGGGTCACGGCGATCGAGCTCATGCCGGTCCACCAGTTCGTGCAGGACTCCACGCTCCTCGACAAGGGCCTCCGGAACTACTGGGGCTACAACACGATCGGCTTCTTCGCCCCGCACAACGAGTACGCCGGCAGCGGCCAGCTCGGCGAGCAGGTGCAGGAGTTCAAGGCGATGGTCCGCTCGCTGCACGCCGCCGGCATCGAGGTGATCCTCGACGTCGTCTACAACCACACGGCCGAGGGCAACCACATGGGCCCGACCCTGTCGTTCCGCGGCATCGACAACGAGGCCTACTACCGCCTCGTGGACGACGACAAGCGCTTCTACATGGACTACACGGGAACGGGGAACTCGTTCAACGTGCGTCATCCGCACGCGCTGCAGCTGATCATGGACTCGCTCCGCTACTGGGTGACGGAGATGCACGTCGACGGGTTCCGCTTCGACCTCGCGGCGACCCTCGCCCGGGAGTTCTACGAGGTGGACCGGCTCTCGACCTTCTTCGAGCTCGTGCAGCAGGACCCGGTGGTCAGCCAGGTGAAGCTGATCGCCGAGCCGTGGGACATCGGCCCCGGCGGCTACAACCTCGGGCGGTTCCCGGCGTCCTGGCTCGAGTGGAACGACCGTTTCCGCGACGACGTGCGCCG
>JAICSU010000137.1 GCA_025936735.1 Amnibacterium sp. | reverse complement strand
CGTGCCGACCAGGGGGCGCAGCGCGTTGGGTGCGGCCTCGCCCGGCCGGACGGTGACCCTCTCGTCGGCGAGCGTGAGGAGCACGCTCGGGGCCTCCTCCTCGTTCGCCACCGCCGCGAGCACGAGCACGTCCCGGGTGCGGGACGCGGCGAGGGCGACGAGTCGCAGCTCGTCGGAGAGGGCCGCGCGCCGTTCGTCGGCGGGCCCGGTCGGCGCCGCGCCCGACGTGAGCACGCTGACGAGATCCCCCACGCCCAGCAGCGATCCCCGCGGCTTGAGGTTCGGCCACACGCCGTCCTGCAGCCCCGCGAGCACCACCGTGTCGAACTCGAGCCCGGCCACGCCGACGGGCGTCGTGACGAGCACGCCGTCGCGGAGGCCGCGGGGCGCGAGGGTGTCGTCCGGGACCTCGGCGGACAGCTGCGCGGCGAGGAAGACCGACGCCGGGTCGGTCGGCGCCCGCTCGGCGGCGCGGGCGGCGGCCGTGAAGAGCGCGACGACGCCGTCGAGGTCGCGGTTGGCCTCCGCCGCGCCGGTGCCGCCGGCGAGCGCGCGCTCCCGCCACGGCCCGGCCAGGCCGCTGCGCTCCCAGACGATCCAGAGCAGCTCTTCCGCGGATCCGCCTGTCGCCTCGGCCCGGCGCACCGCCTCCAGCGTCTCGGCGAACCGGGCGGCGCGCCGGGCGAAGGCCGACTCGATCGTCACGAGCCGACCGGGGCGCTCGAGCGCCTCCACGAGCAGCTCGCCCGCGTTCCTGGTGCCGTCGCCGGCGAGCTCCTCGACGCGGAGGGCGAGCCGCAGCCGCCGGAGGGTGAGCCGGTCGAGGCCGCCGAACGGGCCGGTGAGCAGATCGACGGCGGACTCCGGGGTCAGCGGCACGACCCCGATCGCCGTCGCGACGACGTCGAGCAGGGCGCGGGCCGCGCGCGCGGACGAGACCGCTGCCCCGGTCGTGGCGGTGATCGCGGGCACCCCCGCCGCTTCGAGGGCGCGGGCGAGGGGCTCCGCCTGGGCCCCCGACCGCACGACGACGGCCTGGTCGGCGAAGGGCACCCCGTGCTCGAGATGCCGGTCGCGCAGCCGGTGGGCGATCGCGAGCGCGAGCTCCCCGGCACCGGCCGCCTCGACGGCGGTCACCGTCGTGCCACCTGTCGCCGCGGCCCTGGCGTCGCGCTGCGGCCCCGCCAGCGCCGTGCCGATGCGCGCGGTGACGGTCGTGACGAACCGCCGGACCGCCTCCGGATGCCGGTGGACCGTCTGCAGCCGGAGGCGCACCGCGCCGGCGAGGCCGAGCCGCGACTCGAACCGCCCGAGCAGGTCGGGTTCGCCGCCACGGAACGTGTCTGCGGCGACGTCCGGATCCCCGAACGCGACGACCGCGACGCCGCGGGTCGCGAGCGCGGACAGCAGCTGGACCGTCGACTCGCCGGCGTCCTGCAGGTCGTCCACGACCACGAGCCGCAGCCGGTCCGCCGTGTCACCGCCCGCGCCCCGCGCCACCGCGGCGGCGGCCAGCGCCGCCAGCTCCGCCGAGTCGAAGGCGTCGGGCTGCACCGCGGTGAGCACCTCGTAGTACTCGGACCAGAACCGGGCGGCGGCCACCCACGCCGGACGCGCGTGGGTGCGCCCGAGCTGCTCGAGGTCCTCCGGCACGAGCCCGTGCTCGACGGCGCGGGCGAAGAGGTCGCGGAGCTCGCCCCGGAACGCGGTGAGCGCTCGCACCTCGGGCCCGAGCCGCTCGGGCCACGGGGTGTCGGAGGCGTCGAGGAGCTGCGAGATCAGGGCGTCCTGCTCGCCGCCCGCCAGCAGGACGGGCTGCGGTCGCTCCTCCGCGATCGCCGCACGACGGGCGATGTCGAAGGCGAGCGAGGCGGGCGTGCGCGCCGGCGGCCCGTCGACGGGCACACCGAGCCGCACGACGAGGCGGTCGCGAAGCCGGGCGGCCTGCGTGCGGCGGGGCGCGAGCATCAGCACCTCGCCGGGGTCGAAGCCCTGCTCGAGCACCCGGTGCGCGATCAGCTCGACGGCGGTGCGGGTCTTGCCCGAGCCGGGCGCGCCGAGCACGACGGCGCTCGCCCCGGGGGGCACGTCGAGCACCGCCCGCTGGCTGGGATCGAGGTCGTCGTCGCGCATCGCCAGCACGGTAGGAGACGGGGCCGACACCGGATACGGGCGATACTGGTGGGGCTCGACGGCGGATGCCGCCGGGCCCCACGGCTTCGGAAGGGGATCCGTCATGGAGATCCGCATCGGCATCCAGAACTCACCGCGCGAGCTCGGCTTCGAGAGCGCCGAGACGCCCGCGGCGGTGCAGAAGAAGGTCGCGGACGCGATCGAGTCGGGCGCGACGCACCTCACCCTGAGCGACGAGGGCGGCCGGCTGTACATCGTCCCGGTCGCCTCGCTCGCGTACGTCGAGGTCGGGAGCGAGAAGACGCGTCGCGTCGGCTTCGTCGCCTGACGTGGAGCTGCTCTTCATCGTCCTGATCGGGGTGGTCGTCGGGCTCGCCGGCCGGCTGGTGCTGCCGCACCGGGCGCTGCTCGGCACGCTGCTGCTGCCGGCGATCGGCGGCTCGGCGGCGGCGATCGTCTGGGTCGCGCTGACCTGGGCGTCCTGGCGGTGGGACGGCGGCTGGATCTGGGTCGCCACGATCGCGGCGACGGTGCTCTCGGTCGCGGGGGCCGGCATGCTGATCGGCCGCGCCCGGGCGGCGGAGGACGACCGCCGGTTCGCCGAGCTCGCCGGCGGCCGCACCGCCTAGCACCTCGGCAGGCCGTGAGCGCTTCGGCAGGCTGCTCGTTCTCCAGGGGCCTGCCGAAGCGCCGGCGGCCTGCTGAAGTGCTGTCTCGTGCTCGTCAGACCGCGATCGGCGGAGGCTGCTCCGCGAGCAGCTCGCGGACCCGGGGCACGACCTGCGTGCCGTACCGCTCGATGCCGCGCATCATCGTCGCGTGGGGCAAGGGTCCCGCGCTGTACTTCAGGTCGAACCGCTGCACCCCGAGCAGGGCCACGGTGCGGGCGATCTTCGCCGCGACGGTCTCCGGGGATCCGACGTAGAGCGAACCGTGCTCGACCTCGGACTCGAACTCGTGCCGGCTCATCGGCGGCCAGCCCCGGTCGCGGCCGATGCGGTCGCGCATGGCCTTGTAGTCCGCGAAGTACTCCTCGCGCGCCTCCTCGTCCGTGGCGCCGACGTGGCCGGGCGAGTGCACGCCGACCGGCAGGGCCGGCAGCTCGAGCTGCCCGAGCGCGCGGCGGTAGAGCTCGACGTAGGGCTGGAACCGCTCGGGGGCGCCCCCGATGATCGCGAGCATCATGGGCAGGCCGTAGCGCGCCGCGCGGACCACGGATTCGGGGCTGCCGCCGACGCCGATCCAGGTCGGCAGCGCCCCGGAGGCGGTGTGCGGGAAGACCTCCTGGTCGTTCAGGGGCGCCCGGACCGTGCCGGACCAGGTGACGGGCCGCTCGCTGCGGAGGTGCACGAAGAGGTCCAGCTTCTCCGTGAAGAGGGTCTCGTACTGCGAGAGGTCGTAGCCGAACAGCGGGAACGACTCGGTGAAGGAGCCGCGCCCGAGGGTGATCTCGGCGCGACCGTCCGAGATCGCGTCGAGCGTGGCGAAGCGCTGGAACACCCTGACCGGGTCGTCCGAGCTGAGCACGGTCACCGCGGAGCCGAGGGCGATGCGTGTCGTGCGGGCCGCGATCGCGGCGAGCACCACGTCCGGCGCGGTCACCGCGAAGTCGGGGCGGTGGTGCTCCCCGATGCCGACGGCGTCGAGGCCGACCTGGTCGGCGAGCACCGCCTCCGCCACGACGTCCCTGAGCACCTGCGGCTGGGGCGTCGGTGCGCCGTCGTCCCCCCGGGTCACGTCGCCGAAGGTGTCGATCCCGAAGCGCACCGCGCCGAGTTCGTCCGTCATGAGGTCCTCCTCAGGCCGTGAGACCGAGCCGGTCCATGCGCCGCGTGTGCGCGGCGATGAGGTCGTTCAGCACCGGCTCGATGCGTCGCTCCTCCGTCTCGGTGGGAGCCCCGTCGGGTCCCGGGGCGGCGGCCAGCGCGCTCCGGGCGACGAGGAGGGTGTCGCCCACGATCCGGCGTCCCCACAGCGCGAGCCGCGAGGTCATCCGGCGGTCCGCCGCGACCGCGGCCGCGAGCACCGACACGAGCGACTCCTGCCCGATGTCCGCGGTGAGGATCGCGCGGTAGCGGTCGGCGAGCGGATCCGGCAGCCCGGCGCCGAGCTGCGCGAGGAAGTCGTCGAGCAGGCCGGTCGCGAGGTGCAGGGTGAGCACGGACTCGTGCCAGCCGGTCTCGCCGAACCGGCGCCAGTACCGGTCGATCTCGAGCGTGTACGGCTGCATCGCCGCCGCCGGGTCCTGGCCCTCCGCGGCGAGCAGGTCCACGAGGGCGGTGTGCTGCGCGAGGATCGCGGCCGCCACGCGCGTGATCGTCTCCCGCTCGGCGAGGTCGGACGCCCGGGCCGCGATCGACGACGCCGTCTCGAACAGCGACAGCTGCAGGTACGCGGATCGGGCGATGAGGGCCACGGGATCCGGGCGCAGGTCCCCGAGCGGCACGCGGTCGACCCGCACCGGCCGGCGCCTGCCGCGGAACGGCTGAGGACGCGGACGACCCCGTCCCGGCTGGATCACCGCCTCAGCATATTGGCAGCCGGTACACTGGACGGAGGCGCCCGCCGTGGAGCGGGCCCCTGCGCGCCGGTCGGGCACTCACATCGGCGCGAATCCGAGCGGCCTTCGGCCGCATCTCGCCGCTGATCACCAGCACGTAACCGACAGGCACAACTGAATGACCTTCGCAGAACTCGGCGTCGACCAGGACCTGGTCGACGCCCTCGCCGCCCACGGCATCCTCGAACCCTTCCCCATCCAGGCGCAGACGATCCCCCTCGGCCTCTCCGGCCAGGACATCATCGGCCAAGCGAAGACCGGCACGGGCAAGACCCTCGGCTTCGGTCTCCCGATCATCCAGCGCCTCGGCCACGATCCCGCTCCGGGCGTGCAGGTGCTCGTCGTCGTGCCGACCCGCGAGCTCTGCGTCCAGGTCGCCGAGGACCTCGTGATGGCCACCGCGAACCGGCCCACGACCGTCGCCGCGATCTACGGCGGCAAGGCCTACGAGGGTCAGGTCGAGCAGCTGAAGGCGGGCGCGCAGATCATCGTCGGCACGCCCGGCCGCCTCCTCGACCTCGCCGGGCAGCGCCTCATCAGCTTCGCCAACGTGCGGGAGATGGTGCTCGACGAGGCGGACAAGATGCTCGACCTCGGCTTCCTGCCCGACATCGAGAAGCTGTTCGCCCAGACCCCGCCTGCGCGCCACACGATGCTCTTCTCGGCCACGATGCCCGGCCCGATCGTCGCCCTCGCCCGCCGGTTCATGAACCGGCCGGTGCACATCCGCGCGACGGATCCGAACGAGGGCCTCACGCAGGCGAACATCCGCCACGTGGTCTACCGCGCCCACTCGCTCGACAAGGACGAGGTGATCGCCCGCATCCTGCAGGCGGAGGGACGCGGTAAGACCGTCATCTTCACGCGGACGAAGAGGGCGGCCGCGAAGCTCGTCGAGGAGCTCAGCGACCGGGGCTTCAACGCCGCCGCCGTGCACGGCGACCTCAGCCAGGAGCAGCGGGAGCGCGCCATGAACGCGTTCCGGGCGGGCAAGAAGGACGTGCTCATCGCCACCGACGTGGCGGCCCGCGGCATCGACGTCGACGACGTGACCCATGTGATCAACCACACCCTCCCCGAGGACGCCGACGCCTACCTGCACCGCGTGGGCCGCACCGGTCGCGCGGGCAAGACCGGCATCGCCGTGACGTTCGTCGACTGGGACGACCTGCACAAGTGGTCCCTCATCGACAAGGCGCTCGAGTTCGGCCAGCCGGAGCCGGTGGAGACGTACTCGTCCTCGCCGCACCTCTACTCGGACCTCGGCATCCCCGAGGGCACCAAGGGGCGGCTGAAGACGCACGGTGCCGCGCCCCGCACCGAGTCCGCCGCGCCGTCCGGCGAGGCCGGCGGCTCGCGCTCCCGACGCCGCACCCGCGGCGGCGGCGAGGGGCAGGCGGACCGGAGCCCCGGGGCCGCGGCCCACGACGGCGCAGCCCACCACGGCCACGAGCAGGCCGAGACCGCGCACAGCGAGCACGTGCCCGGCTCGGGCGCCCACGACGGCGCGGGCAAGCGTCCGCGGCGCCGTCGACGCCGCGGCCCGAGCCCCGCCACGCCCTCGGCGTGAGCCGCGGATAGCATTTCGTGATGCCGACCCCCACCGATGTCGACATCTGGCCGCTGCTCGGGTTCCGGATCTCCGTGTCCGACGTGGAGCTCTCCGCGGTCGACGACCGCACCGCGCTCGACCTCGGGCGCCTCGCGGCATCCGGGATCCACGGCAACGCGCTCCCCTTCACGACACCGTGGTCCCGCGGCAGCGAGATCGAGGTGGCGCGCAACGTCTACCGGCACCACTCGGGCCTGCGTCCGACCCTGACGCCGGAGGCGTGGTCGCTCGAGTTCGCCGCGCGCCTCGACCACACCCTGATCGGTGTGCAGGCGCTCGAGGCCACCGGCTTCCCGTCGACCCGCTCGGCCGAGAGCAGCTCCTGGCTCGGGCTGCAGTGGCAGGGGCGGGGCATCGGCACCCTGCTGAGGATCGCGGTGCTCACCTTCGCGTTCGAGGGCCTCGACGCCCGGCAGGTCACGACGCGCGCCTGGTCCGACAACATCCCCTCCTCGGCCGTGAGCCGCAAGCTCGGCTACGTGCCCGACGGGGAGTCGATCGAGGACCGCGAAGGCGTCCCGACGGTGCTGCGGCACTACCGGCTCGACCGGGCGACGTGGGAGTCGCGGCCGCCGGAGCTCCGTCCGCACGTGCTGATGGAGGGCCTAGAGCCCGTCCAGCGCTGGCTCGGCGTGGCCTGAGGCGGCTTCAGGCTCCCGGCGGCACGGGATCCGTGCCCGTCGCCTCGGCGACGATCCGCGCGACGACCTCGGGCGCGGTGGTGTTCTCGCCCAGCCGGTTCGGCTTGCCGCTGCCGTGGTAGTCGCTCGACCCGGTGACGGCGAGGCCGAACCGGTCGGCGAGCTCCGCGACGCGCTCCCGGCCGTCCGGCGTGTTCTCGCGGTGGTACACCTCGAGCCCGAAGAGGCCCTCGTCGACCAGCTCGGCGACGACGTCCTCCCCGAGCACGCGGTCCCGTCCCGCGGCGCCGGG
>JAICSU010000302.1 GCA_025936735.1 Amnibacterium sp. | reverse complement strand
TTGCCGCACGCCAGGGCGTTGGAGAACATCCACATCGGCACCATGGCCGGGAAGTTGAACGGCGTGATGCCCGCGACAACACCCAGCGGCTGGCGGATCGAGTAGACGTCGACGCCGGTCGACGCCTGCTCGGTCAGGCCGCCCTTGAGCAGGTGCGGGAGGCCGCAGCAGAACTCGATCACCTCGAGCCCGCGCGTGACCTCGCCCATGGCGTCGGAGAGCACCTTGCCGTGCTCGGAGGTGAGCACCTTCGCGATCTCCTCGCGGCGCTCGTGGAGGATCTCGCGGATCGCGAAGAAGACCTCGGCCCTGCGCGCGAGCGACAGCGACCGCCAGGCGGGGAACGCCGCCTTCGCGGCGGCGACGGCGTTGCCGACCTCTTCGACGCTCGCCAGATCGACGGCGCCGCTCTGCTGGCCCGTGGCGGGGTTGTAGACCGGGCCGGTGCGGCCCGACTCGCCCGGAACCGGACGACCGCCGATCCAGTGGTTGATCGGCTTGACGGCAGCAGGTGCGTCGACGACGTCGGTCATGTGCTCGTTTCCCTCCTCGCGTTGAGCGTCCAATGTATCGCTACCGTCGCGGCGTGGCAGCGCCCCGTCTCGCCGAGATCGCCGAGGAGCCGGGGCTCTGGCTCCCCGACGACGGCCAGCGCGAGCTGATCGCGCTCGACGGCCTCACCGTCGCCCGCTACGCCGGCTCGTGGGCGGTCGAGCGGCTCCGGCTCCGTTCGGGCGCGGTCGACCGGGCGCTGAGCGAGGTGCGCGAGCTCGCGAGGTCACGCCGCACGCACGAGGTGTCCTGGTGGGTGAGCGGCCGCTCGAAGCCGGGCGACCTCGAGCAGCAGCTGCTGGCCCGCGGGCTCGTCCCCGACGAGTCCGAGCAGGAGCTCACGACGCTCACGATCGACCGCCGGCCCGACGGGGACCCGGAGGTCGAGGTGCTGCGCGTCGAGACGTTCGCCGACTACCTGCGGGCGGTCGAGATCGACTGGGAGGTGTTCGACATCCCGCGCAGCACCCGTGTGCAGCGGCGCGCGGCGGCGCCCGACGTGTGGCGGCGGCAGGTCGCGCTCGGGAACGTCGTCTACCACCTCGCAATCGTCGCGGGCGAAGCGGCCGGGTTCGCGCGCACCGTGCTGACGCCGGCCGGGGGCCTGATGCTCGGCGGCGCGACCCTGCGCCGGGCGCGCGGACGCGGCGTCTACACCTCGCTCGTGCACGCACGCTGGGCCGAGGTGACGGCCCGAGGCGTCCCCGGCCTCGGGACGGCGGCCGGCTCCATGTCCGGGCCGATCCTGCGCAAGCTCGGGTTCGCCGAGCACGGACGGGTCAGGCTGCTGCTCGACCGGTTGTAGGATCGGGGTATGGCGACGACGGAGAACAAGTCAGAGGTCGGCAGGCAGATCGTCGAGGACGCGAAGCGCTACGTCCTCTACTCGTGGAGCGTGCAGGACGCGATCAACCCGATCGCGGTCGAGCGCGCCGAAGGACGGCACTTCTACGACTACGACGGGAACCGGTACCTCGACTTCGCGTCGCAGCTGGTGAACGTCTCGATCGGCCACTCGCACCCGAAGGTGGTGCAGGCGATCAAGGACCAGGCCGAGAAGCTGGCCACGATCGGTCCGCCGATGGCGACCGAGAGCCGCTCGCGGCTCGGGCGCCTCCTCCACGAAGTAACCCCTGGCGATCTGACAATGAGCTTCTTCACGAACGGCGGCGCGGAAGCGAACGAGAACGCCATCAAGCTGGCGCGCTGGTACACCGGCCGCCACAAGGTCATCGCCCGCTACCGCAGCTACCACGGCGCGACCGCCGGCTCGATCACGCTGACCGGCGACCCGCGCCGCTGGCCCTCCGAGCCGGGCATCCCGGGCGTCGTCCGCATGTTCGACCCCTACACCTACCGCTGCCCGGCGGGCCATCCCGACCCGTGCCCGGTCTGCACCGGCGGGCCGCACCTC
>JAICSU010000228.1 GCA_025936735.1 Amnibacterium sp. | reverse complement strand
GGCGACGTCGCCCGCGAGATCGTCGACGCCCACATCGACCTGTGCCTCGAGGCGGGCATCAACCTCGAGGGCATCAACGCCGAGGTCGCGAAGGGCCAGTGGGAGTTCCAGATCTTCGGCAAGGGCTCACGTCGAGCCGCCGACGAGGTCTGGATCGCGCGGTACCTGCTCACCCGGCTCTGCGAGACCTACGGCGTGGACGTGAACTGGCACCCGAAGCCGCTGGGCGTCGAGCACGACTGGAACGGCTCGGGCATGCACGCGAACTTCTCGACCGAGCACATGCGCGAGGTCGGCGGCGAGGACTACTTCGAGGCGCTGATGGCGGCGTTCGGCGAGTTCCGCGAGGACCACATCGCGGTCTACGGCCCCGACAACCACATGCGCCTGACCGGTCTGCACGAGACCGCCGCGATCGACGAGTTCACCTACGGCCTTGCCAACCGCGGGTGCTCGATCCGGATCCCGCACAGCTTCGTCAACAACGGCCACCGCGGCTACCTGGAAGACCGGCGGCCGAACTCGCTGGGCGACCCGTACAAGATCGCCGGCCGCATCCTCCAGACGATCCAGACGGTCGCGATCGACCAGCCTGCCGCTGCGATCGACGAGGCCGGGATCGACGAGGCGGAGCTCTCGCTCGCCTGACGATGACCACACGTCCCCTGCACTGCACCTGCGACGACCCGGTCGTCGAGGTTCGCGCCAAGCGGAAGGGGGCGGCCCGCAGCGTCTGCGCTCGCTGCGGCCGCCCCATCCGCCTGGCCTTCGGGTCGTCCCGTGCGGGCTCCCTCCCCGCGCCGGCTACCCGATCCTGAAGCTCACCTGGACGTCGGCCGTGACCTCCTGGGTCCCCGCCACGACGGGCGCCTCCTTGGCCACGCCCGACGCCGCGAACGGCATCGGGGTGGACGTGCTCGTCTCGCTCATCGACGCGACGGCGCCCACCGAGAAGCCTCCCGCCTTCGCCAGCACCTCCGCCTTCGCCTTCGCGTCGGCGACGGCGGCGGCGAGCGCCTGGCGGTAGAGCGCGGTCGAGTCGGCGACGGTCAGCGCCGGCCCGTCGATCGACGTCGCGCCTGCGGCGGTCGCGGCGTCGATCAGGCCGCCGGCGGCGGCGATCGTCGATTCCGCGGTGACCGTGTTCTGGGCGACGTAGCCGGTCGTCTTGCCGGCGTCGTTCGTCTGCGGGTCGAGCGAGACCTCCTGGGTCTGCAGGCTCTGGCCGCCGTGCGCGCGGAGCGCGGCGATCACGTGCGAGGCCGCCGCCGAGCAGCGCGACAGCGCGTCGGCGGCGGAGTCCGCCTCGACGCGGACGCCGGCGGAGATGACGGCGCGGTCGGGCACGGTGTCGACCGCGCCATGGCCGGAGGTGGTGACGAGGGAGTCGGTCGCGGCCGGGATGGTGTCGCCGCGCGCCGCCTCCGGACGGCCGATGCCTGCGAGCAGGGCGACGGCCGCAAGCGCAGCCGCGGCCGCGCAGAGGACGAGGATGCGATTGGGTCTCATGGCCTTCCTACGCCGCCGCGTGCTCTGATGTCACACGTGCGGTACCGCTTCGTGGACTGCCGCTGGTCGCTCGCCGATCCGGAGGAGGGACGGCGGCTCTACCTGGCCGGGCACGTACCGGGGGCGGCGTTCCTCGACGTCGAGGTCGACCTGTCGGCGCCGCCCGACGATGCCGGCCGTGGCGGCCGCCATCCCCTGCCGTCGGCCGAGGCGTTCGCCGCCGCGGCCGGGCGGGCCGGCATCGGCGACGGCGTCTTCGTCGTCGCCTACGGCTCGCTCGGAGGGGCGGAGCGGCTGTGGTGGCTGCTGCGCCACTTCGGCCACCACGAGTGCGCCGTGCTCGACCTCGGCGGCTGGCACGGCCCGCTGCGCGCCGGCGAGGACGAGATCGAGCCCGCCGTCTTCACGCCGCGCCCTCGCTCGGACGACACGATCGACGCCGCCGAGCTGGCGCGCGATCGCGAGAGCCTGGTCGTGGTCGACGCCCGGCTTCCGAACCGCTGGCGCGGCGAGCCGAACCCCGTCGACCGCGTCCCCGGCCGGGTCCCGGGGGCCCTGAACGCCCCCTGGAGCGACGCGCTCCCGTCGCTTCCGCCGGGCGACCTGGTCGCGTACTGCGGCAGCGGCGTAACCGCCTGCGTCGTACTCCACCGCCTGCACCTGGCCGGTCGCGACGGGCGGCTCTACCCCGGCTCGTGGTCGGAGTGGGAGGCGCTCGACGACCTGCCGCGCGAGCGCGGCTGAGCGCTAGGCCGCGGCGGCCGCGGGTGCCGGCGTCGAGAGGTAGGGAGCCAGGTAGCGCTCCCACATCGCCGGGATCTTGGGCGTCGCGAGGTGGATGAAGAGCACCGGCGCGGGTGCGCTCGGCTTGCGCGCCAGCTCCATGTGAAGCTCCTGCAGGAGGCGATCGCCCTTACGCAGGTTGCACGGGGCGCACGAGGTGACGACGTTCTCCCAGGTCGAGTCCCCGCCCCGCGAGCGCGGGACGACATGGTCGAGCGTCAGCCGCCCGCCGGAGGTGCCGCAGTAGACGCAGCGCCAGCCGTCACGGGCGAAGAGGGCCCGCCGGGAGATCCTGCGCTGCACGAGCCGCGGCACCCGCACGTAGTGCACGAGCCTGATCACGTGCGGCCAACGGTAGGTGTCGGCCGCTGAGCGAAGTGGTCGGTCGAGGGCTTCGACGACCTCCGCCTTTCCCTTGAAGACCAGGACGTGCGCGCGGCGCAGCGAGCACACGTTCAGGGGCTCGTAGCTCGCATTCAGCACCAGGACTTGCTGCACCCTGCGCGCAGAGTACCGGCGAACCCGGCCTTCGGGCCTACCCCGAAGCGAACCTTGTGTTGACTCAACACAAGGCGCAGTTCGGCCCGGCACCACCGCTCGTGCTTGCCGTCCACCGGATCGTCGAACCCGCGGCGCGAGCGAATCCGCACCCTGGATCACCGCCGGGGGCGAACGGCCAAAAACACGCCTTGTGTTGACTCAACACAAGGTGCAGTTCGGCCCGCGACCACGGTCGGAGGAGTGCCTTCGCGAGTGCCCGAGCTTGCTCGGGGGCAAGCCACAGGACCCGTGACGCACGGAGCGGCCGCTCAGACGGCCGTCCGAGCCGACCGATGTCGGAGCGGACGGTTCGGGAAGCGAAACGTAGGTGCCCCTCCCCAGGCGCGTCGCGCCAGGGTCAACCGCCTCCTGCACCTTGTGTTGAGTCAACACAAGGTGCGGTTCGGCCCGCGACCACGGTCGGTCGGAGCAGTGCCGTCGCGAGTGCCCGAGCTTGCTCGGGCGCGATCGGCAGAACCCGTGGCGCATGGAGCGGCGATCCGAACGGCCGTCCGAGCCGGCCGATGTCGGAGTGGAGGGTTCCGGAGGGGAACCGAAGGTGCCCCTTCCAAGGCGTCGCGCCAGGGGTCAACCGCCTCCTGCACCTTGTGTTGAGTCAACACAAGGTGCAGTTCGCCCCGGCACCCCCGCCGGGCGGAGGAGTGCCGTCGCGAGTGCCCGAGCTTGCTCGGGTGCGAGCCACAGGACCCGTGACGCATGGAGCGGCAAGCCGAACGACCGTCCGAGCCGACCGATGTCGGAGGGGAGGGTTTGGGAGGGGAACCGAAGGTGCCCCTCCCAACGACTATCTGCCCATGGCGCGCTCCACGGCCTCCTGCTCCTCGGGGGAGAGCGCGACCGACGCGGCGCCTCGCTCCAGCTCCTTCATGTAGATCCGCGCGTAGTCGCGACCCTGGATCGCCGTCACGACGACGCCGGCGTTCGTCGCGGGCGTCTTCCTGATCTACCTCTTCGCCATCGCCGTGCACTGGTTCCCCGCGTCCGGCAAGGGCAGCGGG
>JAICSU010000129.1 GCA_025936735.1 Amnibacterium sp. | reverse complement strand
GCTCGCGTTCGACGACGTCGAGCACGTCACCACCTCGAACCGTCCGCCCGTCGCCTGGATCTGGGCCGGCGTGCTCTGCGTGGCCGTCGTCGTGCTCGCCGTCGCGCTCTGGGTGATCAGCCTCTCCACCGGCGGCTTCGGCGCGGACCGCCGCACCGTGCCGACCGGCCTCGACGGATCGACGGAGTCGAGCGCCGTCACCGCGCTCGACAAGCTCGACCTGCATCCGCTCGTCCACCACACCGCGGACGCGGACGTCCCGTCCGGCGAGGTGGTGCGCACGAGCCCCTCCGGCGGGAGCACCGTCCAGCAGAACACCACTGTCGAGGTGTGGGTGTCGACGGGCGTGCCGAGGGTGAGCGTCCCGACGCTGAAGAGCCTGTCGCTCGAATCGGCGCAGCAGGCCATCACCGCGGCGGGCCTCACGAACGGCTCGATCACGACGGAGCACTCGCCCGACGTGCCGAAGGACGTGGTGATCAGCGCCACTCCTTCGGACGGCGCCTCGGTGCCCAAGGGATCGTCCGTCGACCTCACGGTCTCCGACGGAGAGGTGCAGCTGAACAGCGAGATCGGCAAGCCGAAGAGCGAGGCCTCCGCCGACCTCACCGACCTCGGGCTCACACCGAACATCGTCGGGATCGGCGGCTGCGGCCCCGCGTCCGACGTGATCATCGGCCAGCAGCAGGCGGCTGGTGCCGTTCCTCAGGGCTCGACGATCACGCTGAACGTGTGCGACGGGTCGTGAGCCGCGGGTCGAGCCCGTCCGCACGCCCGACCGCGTCCGCGTCCCCGACCACGGCGAGCCAGTTGGCGAGCAGGCGGTGCCCGCCCTCCGTCATCACCGACTCCGGGTGGAACTGGACTCCGTAGATCGGCGCGCTGCGGTGCTGCAGCCCCATGATCACCCCGCCGTCCGTGCGGGCCGTGACCGCCAGGTCGGCCGGGATCGTGCCGTCCACGACCGCGAGCGAGTGGTAGCGGGTCGCGGTGAAGGGCTGCGGCACCCCGGCGAAGAGCGCGCTGTCGTCGTGCACGACGCGGCTCGTCTTGCCGTGCATCAGCTCCTCCGCGTTCGTCACGACGCCGCCGAACGCCTCCGCGATGGCCTGGTGGCCGAGGCAGACACCGAGGAGCGGCACGCGGGCCGCCACGGCCGCGTGGACCACGGGAACGGAGACGCCGGCGTCCGCCGGCTTGCCGGGGCCGGGCGACACGAGCACGCCGTCGACGTCCTGCAGCGTGTCCGCCAGGCCGTCGGCCGCCAGCACGTCGTTGCGCACCACCTCGGTCTCCGCGCCGAGCTGCTGCAGGTACCCGTTCAGCGTGTACACGAAGCTGTCGTAGTTGTCGATCACGAGCACCCGGACCATCCGGGACATCGTAGGGGGCGGCGGGGAGCCGGACACACGCGCGCCCGCGGCGGCGACCCCGCACGGGGGCGTTGCTACACTCCCCGTCATGGCCCGCACTCCTCGGACGACAGCGCCCGCGAGGCGGGATGAGCGCCGGTTCGCCGGCGAGGACGCACCGAACCCGGTCTGGTTCAAGCCGATCATGTTCGGCTTCATGCTGATCGGGCTCGCGTGGATCGTCGTGTTCTACATCAGCAGCGCCCAGTTCCCCGTCGCGGGGATCGGCAGCTGGAACATCCTCATCGGGTTCGGCATCGCGTTCATCGGCTTCCTGATGACGCTCTGGTGGCGCTGAGCCGCACCCGTCACTCGCGCCCGCATCCGCGTCGCGATTCCCGCCGCTGCCGGCCGCGAGATGCGGCACGGATCGCGACGGGAACGCGGGGTGGCTGCCCGCGCTCGCTCGTGGAGCGCCATGGGCCCTCGAACAGGGGTCGAATCCCAGGGCTGTGATTCCGTCCACACTGTTGGTACACCTGTGGATAACTTCGTGGAGGACCTGGGGATCCGCCGTGGAGTTCCGTCAGCCGGCGAACGCGGAGACGGCGGCAGGGGCGAGCGCCAGCAGCACGAGCACGACGGCGATCCCCGCGCCCGCCGCCGCTGCCCGGTTACGCCGCCTCGGTCCCCGGTTCGCGACGAACACCCAGCCGGTGAGCGCGCCGACGACGAGGCCGCCCACGTGTGCCTGCCAGGCGATGCCCGGGACGAAGAACACGAGGGCGAAGTTGATCGCGATCAGCACGTAGAGGTACCGCACGTCGATCCCGAGGCGCCGCTGGATCACGGCGGACGCGCCCAGGATGCCGAACACCGCACCTGAGGCGCCGTAGACCGACGTCCCGGCCCCGATCAGGCCGACGAACGTCGCGTAGAGCACGGCGACGGAGCCGCCGAGCCCCGACAGCACGTAGAGGGCGACGAGCCGTCCGGCCCCGATCAGGTTCTCGAGCGGTCGCCCGAAGAGGTAGACCGCGTACATGTTGAAGCCGATGTGGGTGAGCCCGATCACGCCGAGGCCGGGCCCGATCGGGGCGTGCAGCAGCACCGAGGTCAGCATGCGGTACGGCTCGAACGGGACGCCCGTCGCGGGCAGCGAGTAGGCGGGCGCGTAGGTGAAGGCCCCGGGGATCGGGCCCACCGCCGCGAGCTCGATCAGGTACGCCACGACGGTGATGGCGATGATCCACGCCGTCGCGGTGCGAGGGCGGTACCTGGCGCTGCGACGCCATGCCCGCCGGGCGTCCGCGCGGACCCCGCTCACGTCGGATCGACGGTGACGCTCGTCAGCACCTGCGGCTCGAGGGGCCGGTCGGAGCGGTCCGTCGGCACCGCACCGAGCTTGTCGACCACCGCGCGGCTCTCGTCGTCGGCGACCTCCCCGAAGATCGTGTGCGCACCCTGCAGCCACGTCGTGGCGGCCGTCGTGATGAAGAACTGGGAGCCGTTCGTGCCGCGCCCCCCGCGCTTGCCCGCGTTGGCCATCGCGAGCATGTAGGGCTTCGTGAAGTCGAGGTCGGACGTGATCTCGTCGTCGAACTCGTAGCCGGGACCGCCGGTGCCGGTCCCGATGGGGTCCCCGCCCTGGATCATGAAGTTCGGGATGATGCGGTGGAACACCAGGTCCTTGTAGAGCGGCCCGGTCTGCTCCTCGCCCGTGCGGGGGTCGCGCCACGACTGGGTTCCCGTCGCCAGCCCGATGAAGTTGCGGACGGTCTTCGGCGCGTGCAGGCCGAACAGGTTCACGCGGATGTCGCCCTGGGTGGTGTGCAGCACGGCGGTGGCGGTGGTGTTCGTCATGCCGTCAGTCTCCCATCCGGGTGGCCGCGCGCTCGGCGCGAGCAGACGGAACGGATCACGAACTTTCAGGTGCTGCGCAGCGGGCCCGATGACAGACTGGGTGCGATCGATCGCCACGCCGTGCCCACGGCACCGACGAGGAAGCAGGGGATGTCATGGTCTCGCGCGAGAAGCAGAAGCAGAAGCAGATCAAGCAGCTGAGGCACGACGCTCAGCAGCTCTGGGCGGACCAGCAGCAGCTGTGGGCAAACCAGCAGCGCCTGCTGAACCGGGCCAACCTCGTCGCGCGGGTCGCCTGGCCGCATGCGACCGAGTTCGCCAAGGGCCGCGTCGGCCCGACCGCGGCGACCATCCTCGGGGAGCGGGTGCTTCCGATGGTGAGCAAGGGTGCGGTCGTCGGCGCGACGGCAGGCAAGGCCGCTGCCTCGACCGCGAAGGACGCCGTGTTCGGCACCGTGGTGCCGGCCGTCAGCAGCGCCGCCGCCGCCGCGCTCACGCTCGCGGGCGAAGCGACCGACCGCCTCGGCTTCACCGGTGACACCGCGCAGACCGCCGCGAAGGGCCTCGGTGGCGTCACGAAGCAGGGTCACAAGGCCGACCGGCGCGCCGCCATGAAGGTGGCGGCAGGAGCCCTCGCCGCGAAGGGCGCGACGAAGGCTGCCAAGGCGAAGGCCGGTTCGAACGGCGTCGGTGTCGGCGGGACGGTGGGCATCCTGCTCGGCGTCGCCGCGATGGCCGGGATCGGCTACGCGGTGTGGCAGACGCTGCGCGCCGACGACGACCTGTGGGTCGCCGACGACGAGCCGGACTCCTCCGCGCCCAGCTCCCCCGCGCCGAGCACCCCAGCCGCCTGATCGCGTCCTCCGGCCGCGCCACGGATCCTCGCGTTCACCCGTCGATCGGACGGTCCGTTGCGCCCGGCGGCGGGAACGTGCACGGTGTTCGGCGTCGCCGCCTCGCGCACCGCACAATGGATGCATGACGACCGTCTCGGGCCCGCGCGCCGCATCCGACGTCCCTGAGTCCGAGCAGGACCTCGCCGCCCGGTCGACGGAGCTGGTGCGCACGTGGCTCGCTCGCGCGGCCGCGGAGAAGCCCGACGCCTCCGCGGCACGGCTGGCCGGGGTGCTGCGCGACCCGAAGGGACTGGGCTTCACCGTCGGCTTCGTCGACGGTGTGGTGCGCCCCGAGGACCTGCGGGCCGCCGCGAAGCGGCTCGCCGCGATCGCGCCGGACGTGCCGGGGTTCCTGCCGCTGCCGCTGAAGCTCGCGGTGCGCCTCGGCGGACTCGTCGCCCCGGTCCTGCCCTGGATCGTCGTCCCGGCCGCCCGAACCGCCCTGCGCGGGATGGTGTCCCACCTGATCATCGACGCGACGCCCAAGCGACTCGGCCCGGCCATCGAGCGCATCCGGTCCCGCGGGGTGCGGCTCAACCTCAACCTGCTCGGCGAGGCGGTGCTCGGGAGCGCCGAGGCCGATCGGAGGCTGGCGGGCACCATGGCGCTCGTCGCCCGGCCCGACGTCGACTACGTCTCGATCAAGGTCTCCGCCGCCGTCGCGCCGCACAGCCCCTGGGCGTTCGACGCCGCGGTCGCCGACATCGTCGACCGTCTCCGCCCGCTCTACCGGGAGGCGCAGCGGCGAAGCACCTTCGTCAACCTCGACATGGAGGAGTACAAGGACCTCGATCTCACGCTGGCGGTCTTCCAGCGCCTGCTCGACGAGCCCGAGTTCCTCGGCTACTCCGCCGGCATCGTGCTGCAGGCGTACCTGCCCGACGCCCTCAGCGCCATGATGCAGCTGCAGGACTGGTCGACGGCTCGGCGGTCCCGCGGAGGCGCCCCGATCAAGGTGCGCCTCGTGAAGGGCGCGAACCTGCCGATGGAGCGCGTCGAGGCGTCGCTGCACGACTGGCCCCTCGCCACCTGGCACACGAAGGCGGAGACCGACGCCAACTACAAGCGGGTGCTCGACTGGGCCCTCACCCCGGAGCGGATCGACGCCGTCAAGCTCGGCGTCGCGGGCCACAACCTCTTCGACGTGGCGCACGCCTGGCTGCTCGCCGGCGATCGCGGTGTCCGCGACGGCATCGACTTCGAGATGCTCCTCGGCATGGCCACCGGCCAGGCGGAGGCGGTGCGCCAGGACGTCGGCGGCCTGCTCGTCTACACGCCGGTCGTGCACCCGCGCGAGTTCGACGTGGCGATCGCCTACCTCATCCGCCGCCTCGAGGAGGGGACGAGCGACGAGAACTTCATGTCGTCGGTGTTCGACCTCGCCACCCGGGAGGACCTGTTCGAGCGGGAACGCCAGCGCTTCCTCACCTCGCTCGCGCTCCTCGACGACCGGGTTCCTGAGCCGCACCGCGTCCCGCGGCGGGACGCCCCGCACGCCGTCGACGAGCCGTTCGCGAACGCGATCGACACGGATCCGTCTGTCGACGAGCACCGGGAGTGGGCGAAGGGCATCCACGGCCGCGCGAAGGACTCCCGGCTCGGCGCCGAGACGGCCGGGACGCACACGCTGACCGAGCAGGCGCGGCTCGACGAGGTGCTCGACCGCACCCGTGCCGCGGGCGCGGCCTGGGGTGCGCGACCGGCAGCGGAGCGCGCCGCGGTCCTGCAGCGCGCCGGCGACCTCCTCGCCGAGCGCCGCGGCGCCCTCGTCGAGGTCATGATGAGCGAGGCCGGCAAGACCATCGACCAGGCGGACCCCGAGGTGAGCGAGGCGACCGACTTCGCCCGCTACTACGCCGCGAACGCCCTGGAGCTGGAGGCCGTCGACGGGGCCCGCTTCACGCCCGCCCGGCTCACGGTGGTCGCGCCGCCCTGGAACTTCCCCGTCGCGATCCCGGCCGGTGGCGTGCTCGCGGCCCTCGCCGCGGGCAGCGCCGTCGTCCTGAAGCCCGCCGGCCCGGCCACCCGCTGCGGGGCGGTGCTCGCGGAGGCGCTGTGGGCGGCCGGCGTGCCCGAGGACGTGCTCGCGTTCGTGCAGGTCGACGAGGAGCGGCTCGGCTCCTCCCTCATCGCGGATCCGCGGGTCGACCGGGTCATCCTGACCGGCGCGTGGGAGACGGCTCGGCTGTTCCGCTCGTTCCGGCCGGACCTGCCGCTGCTCGCCGAGACGAGCGGCAAGAACGCGATGGTGATCACGCCGTCCGCCGACCTCGACCTCGCCGTCAAGGACCTCGTGAGCAGCGCCTTCGGCCACGCAGGCCAGAAGTGCAGCGCGGCGAGCCTCGCCATCCTCGTCGGGCCCGTTGCGCACTCCAAGCGCTTCCTCGGCCAGCTCGTCGACGCCGTCGGATCGCTCACCGTCGGCCCCGCCTGGGAGCCCACCACGCAGATGGGCCCGGTGATCGAGCCCGCCGCAGGCAAGCTGCTCGAGGGCCTCACGCAGCTGGGTCCCGGCGAGCGGTGGCTGCTGAAGCCAAAGCAGCTCGACGCGGAGGGTCGGCTGTGGTCGCCCGGCATCCGCACCGGCGTCCGTCCCGGATCCGACTTCCACCGCACCGAGTACTTCGGCCCTGTGCTGGGCCTGATGACCGCCGACTCCGTCGAGGACGCGGTCGCCCTCCAGAACGACGTCGCCTTCGGCCTCACGGCCGGGCTGCAGTCGCTGGAGCCGCAGGAGATCGGCACCTGGCTCGACGCGGTGCAGGCCGGCAACTGCTACGTCAACCGCGGTACGACCGGCGCCATCGTCGGGCGCCAGCCGTTCGGCGGCTGGAAGCGCTCGTCGGTGGGCCCCGGCGCCAAGGCCGGCGGCCCGAACTATCTGATCGGCCTCGGTTCCTGGAGCCCCGACGGCATCGCGGATGCACCGGAGCTGACCCTCGCCGGACCGGTGAAACGGATCGTGCGGGCCGCCGACGACGAGTTCGTCACGGCCGGAGCCCGGTCCGACGAGCAGGCGTGGCGGCAGGAGTTCGGCGTCGCCCGCGAGCTGCAGGGACTCTCCGCCGAGCGGAACCTGCTGCGCTACCGGCCGGTGCCGGTCACCGTCCGCGTCGAGGACGGCGCGGCGGAGCGGGACGTGCTCCGCGTGCTCGCGGCCGGTGCCCGGTCGGGTGCGGCCCTCACCGTCTCGACGGCGTCACCCCTGTCACCGGAGCTGCGCGCGCTCCTGGACGGGATGCACGTCGCTCACCGCGTCCAGGACTCGCCCGTGCTCACCGGCCGGGTGCGGCTGGTCGGAGGCACTGCCGCCGCGCTGCTCCGCGCTGCGAACGGCGACCCGGACCTCGCGGTCTGGGCCGACCCGGTGACCACCGCCGGCCGGATCGAGCTGCTGCCGTTCCTGCACGAGCAGTCGATCAGCATCACGGCACACCGGTTCGGGACCCCCAACCACCTCACGGACGCGCTGATCTGAGGCGCAGCGGAGGACCCGCGGCTCAGGGATGCGGCGTGCGGGGGTCCCGCGTGAGCGGGGGCGCCGCGGGGCCCCTCGGCCGGCGGAGCAGGAGGGCGATCGCGATGCCGCCGAGCACCACCGCCAGTCCCGCGAGAGCCGCTGCGGCCGCCGGCGACGACACCAGGGTGCTCCGTGCGGGCGAGTCCGCGAGCACGGGCGCCGCCGTGTGCGGGGCCACCGACGGCGAAGGCGCCGATGACCTC
>JAICSU010000161.1 GCA_025936735.1 Amnibacterium sp. | reverse complement strand
GAAGACCACGCCGTTCATGGCCCTGCTCATCCTCGCGGGGCTCCAGCTCATCCCCGAGGACGTCTACGAGGCCGCACGCATGGATGGTGCGACGACGGTGCAGCAGTTCTTCCGCATCACGCTGCCCCTGCTCAAGCCGGCGCTCGTGGTCGCGATCCTGTTCCGCACGCTCGACGCGCTGCGCATGTACGACCTGCCGCAGATCCTCACCGGCGGCGGCGGCGGCCGAGGCGACGCGACGACGACCCTCTCGATCCTCGTGGTCGATCAGGTGAAGTCCGGCCTCAACTCGGCGTCGGCGCTGTCCACCATCACGTTCATCATCATCTTCGTTGTCGCGTTCGTCTTCATCCGCCTCCTGGGCGCGAACATCACGGGCAGCGAGCGCAAGGCCAGGAAGGTGGCGAAGGAAGTATGAGCTCCACATCTGTCGCCGGTCCCGCGTCCGCGACCGCGGAGCGGCCCGTCTTCGACCAGATGACGCTGGCCAAGACGCGCGCGCGGCGCCGCCGTGCGGCCGGGTCCGCGGCGAGGACCGCCATCCAGGCGGCCCTCATCGTCATCTGGTGCCTGCTGCCGTTCTACTGGATGATCGTCACCGCGTTCCGGGACGTGCAGTACACGTTCGAGGCGAACCCGCTGCCGGACCACGTGACCCTGGACAACTTCAGGACGGCGTTCGACCCCGCCAACAACCAGCTGGGCCTCGGCCTCGCGAACAGCCTGTTCATCGGCGCGACGGTGACGATCATCTCCCTCATCGTCGGCGTCTTCGCCGCCTACGCCCTCGCTCGGCTGACCTTCCCGGGCAAGGGGCTGGTGATGGGCTTCGTGCTCGGGGCTTCGATGTTCCCCGGCGTCGCGCTCCTCACGCCGCTGTTCGGGCTGTTCACGGACATCGGCTGGCAGGGCACGTACCAGGCGCTGATCATCCCCTACATCTCCGGCGCCCTGCCGCTGACGGTGTACACCCTGAACTCGTTCTTCCGCGAGATGCCGTGGGAGCTCGAGGAGGCGGCGCGGATCGACGGGTGCACGTCGGCTCAGGCGTTCCGCATCGTGATCCTGCCGCTGGCGGCGCCCGCGGTGTTCACGACCGCGATCCTCGCCTTCATCGCCAGCTGGAACGAGTACCTGCTCGCATCGGTGCTGCACAGCAACCAGACGCAGACGGTCACGACGGTCATCGGTCAGTTCACGGGCAGCCAGCCGCACCAGGTGCCGTACACGGCGACCATGGCGGCCGGCCTGGTCGTGACCGTTCCGCTGATCATCCTGGTGCTGATCTTCCAGCGGCGCATCGTCGCCGGTCTCACGGCCGGCGGCGTCAAGGGCTGATGGACGGAAGGCGGCGGCGGGACCTGAAGGAGACCTTCGACCTCGGCCTGGGCTTCATCGGGTTCTTCGCCGTCGCCTTCGTCGGCATCACGCTCTACCTGGAGATCACCCGCAAGGACGCGCTCGTGTCGGCGCTGACCGCGCTCGTCCTGATCCTGTTCGAAGTCGGCCTCTGGTTCCTCCGTCGGAGCGTGCTCAACCGCCCCGAGGGGCCGGACGGCTCCTGATCCGTCCAGTCGTGGAGGTGGGACCGTGACCAGCATCCACGACGTCGCGCGATACACCGGCGTCTCCACCGCGACCGTCTCGCGCGCCCTGCGGGGTCTGCCGAACGTCTCGCCACGCACGCGGCAGGCGGTGGAGGCGGCCGCCGCCGAGCTCGGCTACGTGCCGTCCCCGTCCGCCGCCGCGCTCTCCAGCGGACGGCACAAGGCCATCGGGGTCGTCATCCCGTCGATGGGGCGCTGGTTCTACACCGAGGTCGTCGAAGGCGCGGACAGCGTGCTCCGCCGGGAGGGGTACGACGCGTTCCTCGTCAACCTCGGCGCCGGTCCGGGTGAGCGGGAGCGGCTCTTCCACAACGCGCTGCTCCGCAAGCGCGCCGACGCGGTGATCGCCCTCGGCATCGACTTCTCGAAGGAGGAGCGGCGCGAGCTGCGCTCCCTGCAGATGCCGGCGATCGTGGTCGGGGCTCCGGTCCGCGGGCTGCGCAGCGTCGGCATCGACGATGCCGCCGCCACCGCTCTCGCGATGGAGCATCTCGTCGGGCTCGGCCACACCCGGATCGCGCACATCGGCGGCGAGAACGAGTACGGGATGGACTACACGGTGGCGCAGGCGCGCCGCGAGGCCTGGCGGGCCGCCCTGGTGGAGCACGGGGCGGAGGTGCGCGACGACTGGTTCATCTCGGCGGGGTTCCAGATGCCGCCCGCGAGGCTCGCGGCTCGCACACTGCTCGAGGGCGCCGACCGGCCGACGGCCGTCTTCGCCGGATCCGACGAGATGGCCTTCGGGGTGCTGGTCGCCGCCGGGGAGCTCGGCCTGCGCGTGCCGGACGACCTCTCCGTGATCGGCATCGACGACCACGCCTGGAGCGAGGCCTTCGGGCTCACCACCGTGCGGCAGCACCCGCAGGCGCAGGGCGCGACCGCCGCTCGGATCGTGCTCGACGAGCTGCAGGGCATCCACCCGCGGCCCCGCGTCGTCCGGGCCGAGAGCTCGCTCGTGCTGCGCCGCACCACCGCTCCCCCGCCGCGGCCGCAGGGCGCCCCCGCGGCCGCGACGCTGCACCGCCCGATGGGCGTGCTCGAGCACACCTGACGCGCCTCGTCCCACGTCTGGTCCGCACGGACATCTGCTGCCGGAACCGCGCGAGCAGTCGTGCGTGCGGACAGCACACGGGCGCCTGAGACGCCGAAGGGCGCCACCCCGTGGGGTGACGCCCTTCGTGTTCGTCCGCGGACGACGACTACTTGAGGGTGACGGTCGCGCCGGCGGCCTCGAGCTGAGCCTTGGCCTTGTCGGCGGTCTCCTTGTTCGCGCCCTCGAGGACGGGCTTCGGGGCGCCGTCGACCAGCGCCTTCGCCTCGCCGAGGCCGAGGGAGGTCAGCGCGCGGACCTCCTTGATCACCTGGATCTTCTTGTCGCCGACCGACTCGAGGATGACGTCGAAGGAGTCCTTCTCCTCGACCTCTTCGACGGGAGCGGCAGCGCCGCCACCGGCAGCGGCCACCGCGACGGGCGCGGCGGCGGTGACGTCGAACGTCTCCTCGAACTTCTTGACGAACTCGGACAGTTCGATGAGGGAGAGCTCCTTGAACGCGTCGAGGAGCTCGTCGGTGCTGAGCTTGGCCATATGTGCCTCCTAGGGATGGATGACTGGGTCGGTTACCCGGCGCGGTGGATCCGGCCGGACGGATGGGGTGGGACTACGCCGTCTGCGCTGTGCCTGTCAGACGCAGGCGGTCAAGCCGCCTGCGCTGTGCCTTCCAGACGCAGGCGGTCAAGCCGCCTGCGCTGTGCCTGTCAGACGCAGGCGGTCAAGCCGCCTGCTTCTCGCGCAGGGCGTCGACCGTGCGGACGGCCTTCGACAGCGGGGCGTTGAACGCGTAGGCGGCCCGGGTGAGGGACGCCTTGAAGCCGCCCGCCGCACGGGCGAGCAGCACCTCGCGGGACTCGAGGTCCGCGAGGCGCGTGACCTCGGCGGCGCTGAGCGCGGCGCCGTCGAAGTAGCCGCTCTTCACGACGAGCAGCGGGTTCGTGCGGCTGAAGTCGCGGAGCGCCTTCGCGACGGCGACGGTGTCGCCGTGCACGAACGCGATCGCGGACGGGCCGGCGAGCTCCGCGTCGAACGCGGTGATGCCCGCGTTGTTCGCCGCGATCTTCGTGAGCGTGTTCTTCACCACGGCGAACGTGGCGTGCTCACGGATCGACGTCCGCAGCTGCTTCAGCTGCGCCACGGTCAGGCCGCGGTACTCGGTGAGCAGCGCCGCGTTCGAGTTCTTGAACCCGTCCGTCAGCTCCGCCACGGTGGCTTCCTTCGTCGCCATGGCACCTCCTTCGTATGTCGGTAAGTCCTGTTCGCCTCGACCACGGGGCAAAGAAAAAGCCCCGGCGCAGGCGCACGGGGCAAGTCCATCCGACCGATCGGATGTCCTTCTCATGTCACCTGCGCAGGTCGCCGGACCCTCGTCGGATCCGGACCTTCGGCCACCGCACCCGAGGGCGCAGCGACGACCGGCGGTCTTCGGCGTCGACCAGTGTAGCGGACGCGGGAACCGCGGGCGCTCCACCTCCGGCGGTTGCCACCTTCTGCGGGCTTGGCGGCGCGAAGACCGCAGAAAGTGGCAACCGTCAGTCGGAGGAGGGGAGGACCTCCGCGCAGACGCTGAGGTGGGGCACTCCGTCGACCTCGAAGTCCTCGACGAGGCGGAGGCCGCGCTCGCCCTGCTCGATCCGGGAGCTCGCGGCGCCGCTCACCGGCTCGCCGCCCGCGACGAGGGCGTGCACGAACCGCACGTCGATCCGGTCGCCCGCGCGCGTGCCGACGAAGCGCCCCGTGGTGACCGTGTCACCGCTGTACTCGCCCCACAGCACGCCGTCCGCCTCGTGGTAGACGAAGCGCGTCGGCGACTCCGGGTCCACCCGGCTGGCGGTGGAGGACACCATGTCGAACACGCGGCCGTCGAGCGAGACCATGCTCCCCTCCGATCGATCCGGCTCAGCGCGGGATGTAGTTGAACGTGTCGGGGTCGGGCCCCGTGCGCTCGTCCTTGTTCAGCGCCGTGATGTCCGCCATGTCGGCATCGGTGAGCTCGAAGTCGAAGATCTCGAAGTTCTCCTGCACGCGCTCCGGGGTCACCGACTTCGGGAACACGATGTCGCCCCGCTGAATGTGCCAGCGCAGCGTGACCTGCGCGGTGGAGACGCCCAGCCGCTCGGCGATCCGCACGAGAACGGGGTCCTTCAGCACCTTGCCCTGAGCGATCGGCGACCAGGCCTCGGTCGCGATGCCGTGCTCGCGGTCGAACTCGCGCAGGTCGTCCTGCGTGAGGTACGGGTGGATCTCGATCTGGTTGACGGCCGGCACGATCGTGGTCTCGGCGAAGAGCCGGTTCAGGTGGTGCTGCTTGAAGTTCGAGACGCCGATCGCCCGAACCCGGCCGCCCTCGTACATCCGCTCCATCGCCTTCCACGTCTCGGCGAAGTCGCCCACACCGGGCAGGGGCCAGTGCACGAGGAAGAGGTCGATGTGGCCGATGTCCAGCACGTCGAGCGACTGCTGGAACGCGCGCATGGCGTCCTCGGGGTCGTGGTAGCCGTTGTTCAGCTTGCTGGTGACGAAGATCTCGTCCCGGTCGATCCCGGACTCACGGACCGCCTGGCCGACCTCCTTCTCGTTGCCGTACATCTCGGCCGTGTCGATGTGCCGGTAGCCGACCTCGAGGGCCGTCAGGGTCGCCTGGCGAGTGTTCTCCGGCTCGATCTGGAAGACGCCGAACCCGAGCTGCGGGATCTCGACGCCGTTGTTCAGCGTGATGGTGGGAACTGCCGTGGTGGTAGCCATGCTCCGACGCTACGCGGTGCGATCTGGACGGAGTCCCGGCGGTCGCTGGAGGTCGGGTCAGGCGACGGCGCGCAGGTCGACCGTGAGTGCCCGGTGGTCGGAGAGGTCGTCCCCGGAGATGCGCACCCCGTCGATCTCGTACCGGTCGGGCACCAGGAAGTAGTCGTCGTTCTCGTGCGAGAGGGGCCGCGACATGTAGTCCCGCCCCTCGGAGGTGAGCCGCCCCCAGCCGCGCCACAGGTGCGCGTGCCGCTCGAGATGGTTCACGTTGAAGTCGCCGCCGAGGATGCGGCGTTCGCCGCGTTCCTCCAGCAACCCCAGCACCTCCTCGAGGTTGTGCATCGCGAAGTCGTCCCGCACGGACAGGTGCACGTTCATCAGGGGCCACGTGACTCCGTCGACGTCCACGTCGGCGAGCTGCACGATGCGATGGTGGGGATCCCCCTCCTCGTGGTGCAGCACGAGCGCCTCCGTGGCGGGCACGGGATGCCGGCTGAGCAGGCCGAGGCCCTCCCGGTAGTCCGCGACGACGCGACCGCGCTGGAGCCGGGTGACGGACTCGTGCCGGTACGGATAGCCGAGCGCGCGCCCGAGCAGGTCCACCTGCGTCACGGGGGAGATCTCCGGCAGCCAGACCACCTCCTGGAACAGGATCACGTCGGGCGCCGCCTGCTGCAGGTAGGCGACGACGCGCGGCATGCGGGCTTCCCAGTCGGCGAAGCCCTGGAGGTTCAGGGAGGTGATGCGCATGGCCGGGCCATTCTTCCCGAGGAGCGCTCGGGAGAACCTGCGGCCGGTCAGCGGCGGTCGGGCGCGGCCACGTCGTCCCAGCCCTCCTGCGGCGTCTCGCAGGTCTCACGGAACACGTACTGCGACGGCAGCTTGCGCTCGGCACTCGACCAGTCG
>JAICSU010000151.1 GCA_025936735.1 Amnibacterium sp. | reverse complement strand
TCGTGCTGAAGAAGTACGACCCGGTGATCCGCAAGCACGTCGATTTCCGCGAGGAGCGCTGACATGGCGAAGAAGAGCAAGATCGCGCGCAACCAGCAGCGCGCTGTGGTCGTGGACCGCTACCGCACCCGTCGGGCCGAGCTGAAGAAGGCCCTCGTCGACCCGAGCTCGAGCGACGAGGCGCGCGAGGCCGCCCGCATCGGCCTCCAGAAGCTGCCGCGCGACGCCTCGCCGGTGCGCCTGCGCAACCGCGACGCCATCGACGGCCGGCCCCGCGGCAACCTCAGCCGCTTCGGGATCTCCCGCGTCCGCTTCCGCGATATGGCCCATCGCGGGGAATTGCCTGGTATCACGAAGTCTTCCTGGTAACTTTCTGTCGACCCGCGGCCGACCCGCCGTGGATCTCAGACGTTCGACCCCCAGCCGCGACCTTCTGCGGCCGAACCGTCCGCAGGGAGGACACATATGGCATCGCTCAACCGCACCGATCTCGTCGCGGCCGTCGCCGCGGAGTCCGGGCAGAGCCAGGGCGCGGTGAACGGCGTGCTCGACGCGCTCTTCTCGACCCTCGCGAAGTCCGTCGCCGACGGCACCAAGGTCACGATCCCGGGGTGGCTCGCCGTCGAGCAGACCTCGCGCGCCGCTCGTACCGGCCGCAACCCGCAGACGGGTGAGCCGATCGAGATCGCCGCGAGCAAGGGCGTCAAGATCAGCGCCGGCAGCAAGCTCAAGGCCGCAGTCAAGTAGCTCCACCGACGAACGCCCGCCGTCCGCACCCGCGGAGGGCGGGCGTTCTCGCGTTCGCACGGGCGCAGCACCGACGGCCCCGCGGCGTACCCTCGACAGCGATGAACCGCGCCGCGCGGGTCGCCTCGCCGGCCCTCCTCGTCATCACCGCGCTTGCGGCGGTCTTCGTCGCGCTCGCGATCGGCGGAGCGGCTCAGCCTGCGGGCGGCTACGACCCCGGCGCGGCCGTCCGCTACGGGCTCCCCGTCGTGCTGCTGATCGTGAACCTCTCCGTCGCGGTCACGCTCGGCACGCTCGCTCTCGCGGTCTTCGCCCTCTCCCCCGCGGATCCGCGCTGGGACCGCGCCCTCGACCTCGTCGCAGGCGCGGCGGGGGTCTGGACCGTCTCGTCCGGGGCCGCCGGCCTGCTCGCGTTCATCGACACCTTCCTCGTTCCGATCACCGATCCCCGGTTCGGCTCGCAGCTGCTCTACTACCTCACGTCCATCGCGCTCGGGCAGTCGTGGCTGGCGACGACTCTCGCCGCCGCCCTGATCACCGTGCTGGCCATCGCCGTCCGCTCGCACACGGGCGCCGCCCTCCTCACCGCCGGCACGGTCGCTGCCCTCATCCCGATGTCGTTGCAGGGCCACGCGGCGGCGGCGCCCGGCGACCACGAGACGGCGATCACCGCGTTCGGGCTGCACATCGTGTTCGCCGCGCTGTGGCTCGGCGGCCTGATCGCGCTCGTGCTGCTCGGCGCCCGCACCCGCGGCGAGGGGCTGCGTGCGCTCGTCACCCGGTACTCGAGCATCGCGCTGCTCTGCTACGCCGTGGTCGCGCTCACCGGCGTCATCTCGGCGGCGATCCGCCTCGGCAGCTGGGGCGCCCTGCTGACCCCGTACGGCGCCCTCATCATCGTCAAGTCGCTGGCGCTGCTCGCCGCCGGCGCGTTCGGGGCGCTCTACCGCACGGTGCTCATCCCCCGCCTGGACGGCGACCGCGGGCCGCGCGTCTTCTTCGGCGTCGTCGCGGGCGAGCTCGTGGTGCTGGGCGTGGCGTCGGGCTTCGCCGCGGCGCTCAGCCTCTCCGCGCCGCCCGACCTGCCCGTCACGCCGTTGACGACGCCGGCGGAGATCCTCACGGGCCGGCCCCTGCCGCCGCCGCCGAGCGCCGCCGCCTACCTCACCGAGTGGCGTCCCGACCTGCTGTGGATCCTCATCTGCGCGACCCTGCTCGTCGGGTACCTGGCCGGCGTGGTCCGGCTGCATCGCAGGGGGGACCGGTGGCCGATCCACCGCACGATCCTCTGGACCCTCGGCGTCGTCGTGCTCCTGTGGCTGACGAGCGGTGCGCTGAACGCCTACGAGCAGGTGCTGTTCAGCTCGCACATGCTCCTGCACATGATGCTCACGATGCTCGTGCCGCTGCTGCTCGTGCCTGCCGCGCCCGTGACCCTCGCCCTACGGGCGATCCGCCGTCGCAGCGACGGCACGCGGGGCGTCCGGGAATGGCTGCTGATCGGCGTGCACTCCTTCCCGGCGCGGATCCTCGCGAACCCGGTCGTCGCGGCGGTGCTCTTCGCCGGCTCGCTCATCGTCTTCTACTACTCGCCGCTGTTCAGCTGGGCGACGACGGATCACGTCGGCCACGAGTGGATGACCGCCCACTTCCTCGTCACGGGCTACCTGTTCGTGCAGGCCCTGATCGGCGTCGATCCGGCGCCGGTGAAGGTGGCGTACCCGTTCCGGCTGCTCGTGCTGCTCGCGACGATGGCGTTCCACGCCTTCTTCGGGCTCTCGCTGATGCAGGGCCGGGGCCTGCTGCTCGCCGACTGGTACGGCGCGATGGGCTGGGGCACCAGCGCGCTCGCCGACCAGCAGACCGCGGGCGGCATCGCGTGGAGCGTCGGCGAGATCCCGACGATGGCGCTCGCGGTGGTGGTCGCCGTCACCTGGGCACGGAGCGACGAGCGCGAGGGCCGCCGGATGGACCGCGCCGCCGACCGCAACGGCGACCGCGACCTCGCGGCCTACAACGAGATGCTGTCGCGGCTGGACCGCGGCCGAGCGTGACGGCGGTGGGCTCGCCGGGAGCCGTCCTCGAGCTCACGCAGAAGCAGCGGCGGGTGGCGGACGTCGTCGGCGAGGGCGGCGGCCACCTGCTGGTCACCGGCCGCGCGGGCACGGGCAAATCGACGCTCCTCGAGCACATCGTCTCCTCGACCGAGCGGCGGGTGGCGGTGTGCGCGCCGACGGGCGTCGCCGCCCTCAACGTCGGCGGCCAGACCATCCATTCGCTGTTCAAGCTGCCGATCGGCCTCATCGGGCCGTCGCCGCTGGTGCAGGACCGTCCCCTGCAGAAGCTGCTCTCCGCCATCGACGTGCTGATCATCGACGAGATCTCCATGGTGAGCGCCGACCTGCTCGACGCGGTGGATCGCAGCCTCCGGCTCGCCCGCGCGCGGCAGGAGCCGTTCGGCGGCGTGCAGGTCGTGCTCTTCGGCGACCCCTACCAGCTGGCGCCCGTGCGCGGCAGCGCCGAGGAACGTGCGTACTACACCGACGTCTACCGCTCCATGTGGTTCTTCGACGCGAAGGTGTGGGACGAGGCGGAGCTCGGCATCGTCGAGCTCGACCTCATCCACCGGCAGCGCGACGAGGAGTTCCGCAGCCTGCTGACCGCGGTGCGGCACGGCCGGGTGACCGCCGAGATGGCGGCGCGGCTCAACGCGGCGGGCGCTCGGCCGCTGCCGGAGGAGGCGCCGCTCACCCTCGCGAGCCGGAACGACACGGTGGCCGCCATCAACAAGGCCGCCCTCGCGAGGCTCCCCGGGCGGGAAGCGGTGAGCCTCGCCGAGGTCGAGGGCGACTTCGGGGGCCGCACGTTCCCCGCGGACGAGGAGCTGCGCCTCAAGGAGGGCGCCCACGTGATGATGCTCCGCAACGACGCGGACGGTCGCTGGGTGAACGGCTCCATGGGCATCGTGTCCCGCCTCCGTCCTCGCCGCCTGACGGTGGAGATCGACGGCGTCGACCACGACGTGGAGCCGGTCGGCTGGGAGCGCCACCGCTACGCGTACTCCCCCGGCTCCAAGGAGCTGCGGCGCGAGGTCGTGGCGGAGTTCCGCCAGCTTCCGGTCCGGCTCGGCTGGGCGGTGACGATCCACAAGTCGCAGGGCAAGACCTTCGAGGCGGCGCGGATCGATCTCGGCCGGAAGGCGTTCAGCCCGGGGCAGACCTACGTGGCCCTCAGCCGTCTGACCAGCCTCGACGGTCTGTACCTCACCCGGCCGCTCGTGCCGGGTGACGTGATCGTCGATCCCGACGTGAGCCGGTGGATGGGCGAGCGGCGCGCTGCCGCCAGGGCCGCCGCGGAGGCCGCCGCGGATGCACCGGAACGACGGTGATCTCGCCCTAGGACGGTGATACCGAGCCCGTCTCGCCGTCGTTCCGTCGAATCGCCGTCATCCGGTCGAACGCCGGGGTGCGCCCGGCTAGTGACCCATGCCCTGCATCGCCATCGCGCCGACCGGGGTCGCGCCCAGGGACGCGGAGGTGATACCCGCGACCACGGCCGCACCCGCGACGACCCCGCCCAGGTAGGCCCAGACGCCCGGACGCCGCGACTCGCGGCGTCCGCGCCGCACGACCACGGCCAGCGCGGCGGCGCAGCCCAGCTCGAGCAGGGCAGCGCCGAGCATCGGCACCGCGGGAACCCCGGCGACCGTGCCGGCCGGGGTCATCGTCGCCATGTGGGACATCGCACCGGCCCGGAGCACGAGCACCGCCGCGACGCCGACCACGGCGGCCACCGCCCCGGCGAGCGCGATTCTCGGGAGCGGGACCCGCTCGCGGGCGAGCGCGGTCACGCCCCATGCGACCTCGGCCGCGCCGACGAGGACCAGGAGCGCGAGTGCCCCGGGCGCCGACCCCGCGGCGACGGCGAGGTGCACGAGGCCGGCGCCGAGCGCGCCGAGACCGAGCCACGTGCGGATCATCGTCGCCACGGGGTCACCTCGGACGCGTCAGGCGGCGGCCGGAGCCGAGCGGGTGTCCGCCACCCGGTCGGCGCCGAGACCCACGGCCAGGAGGACGACCGCGCTCGCGAGGTGCAGGAAGTGGTCCGGCGTGTTCAGCGAGAGGAAGTTCAGCGGGGAGTCGTGGTTCGCGGCGAGGAAGAAGCCGACGATGCCGAGCAGGAGGTAGATCGCGCCGATCGTCGTGTTCGTCGCCTTGGCGGCCGACGCGCTCGCCGTGCCCGCGATGAGCAGGGCGATGCCGATCAGGAGGTGCGCGACGTTGTGCAGCGGGTTGACCTCGAAGATGCCGAGGATCAGGTTGCTGGAGCCGTTGCCGGGGCCGGCGAACGGGACCCCGCTGGTCCAGAAGAAGCCGATGAGGCCCACCAGCAGGTACACGATGCCGAAGACGGTCGCGAGGATCCGGTTGGGTGAGGCTCCGAAGCGGGTGCCTCGTGCCGGGGACGCTGTGGTGGACATGGTGTGGTGCCTCCTTCAGGGACACGGCTCGCGCCGTGCACGGTGGTGTTCGT
Organism: Amnibacterium sp.; assembly: GCA_025936735.1. Classification (GTDB taxonomy): domain Bacteria; phylum Actinomycetota; class Actinomycetes; order Actinomycetales; family Microbacteriaceae; genus Amnibacterium. The sequence goes on along the minus strand of JAICSU010000151.1, from coordinate 1,447 downwards.
AACGGGGAGCCGATTCGGTTTGCTCTCCAGGAACCCCGATGCGGCGGCAAGGATCCAAGCGCGGCTTGAAGGTTCGCTGGGGCTTCACCCGGCCCGAACTGGGGGCCGCGCCCGCCATGTCCCCCTCGCCACCATGGTCCCATCCGACCGACCCGCCGGAAGGGGCACGATGACGGATGTCGATACCGCGCGGAGCGCGGCCGGCTGGTACCCCGATCCCGAACGGGTCGGAGCGGCCCGGTTCTGGGACGGCGCCGCGTGGACGGAGCACGTGAAGGGAGCGCCCGCACGCTTCGCGCCGGCGGTCGCCGGCCGGGGGAACGCCCCGGTCGCGCCGCCGCCGGGAGCGCCGTACTCCGCCGCGCTCCCCCGGCTCGCCCCACGCAGCAACCGGATGGCGACGGCCGGCCTGACGTTCGGCGTCGTCTCCCTGGTCGCGAACGTCCTCCTGGTGCCGACGATCCTCGGCATCGTGTTCGGTGCCATCGGCACCGCCCGTGCCTCCCGCCGGGGCGGCAGCGGACGGGCTCGCGGCATCGTCGGGATCGTGCTCGGCGCGCTCGGCGTCGTGGCGGCGCTCGTGCAGCTCGCCGTCCTGATCCCGGTGTTCCTGGGCCTGCAGCACGGCGCGGTGGTCGCGGCGGTGCGGGCGAACCTCGCGGACGCCGCGGCGAGCCACGGCGTGACGATCGCCTCCGTCGAGTGCGCCCGCGACGCGAGCCTGTGGCGGGCCGGCACGTTCCCGTGCCTCGCGACCCGGACCACCGGCACGCGGGACCTCGTCACGGTGACCGTCTCGCCCGACGGCACCGTGGAATGGACATCGCCGACCCTCCGGCAATGACGACCTGGAGCGGGCGACGGGAATCGAACCCGCACTACCAGCTTGGGAAGCTGGAGTTCTGCCATTGAACTACGCCCGCGCGGCGCCCGAGTTCGGTCGCCGGGTAGCGATCGTACCGGACCGCCGACCCGTTGGTAGGGTCGAGCCGTGCTGCTGTCGGACCGCGACATCCTGGCGGAGCTCGAGCAGCGGCGGGTGGTCCTCGACCCGTACGACCCCGGGCTGCTGCAACCCTCGAGCTTCGACGTGCGCCTCGACCGGTTGTTCCGACTGTTCGACAACCACAAGGACGCGGTCATCGACCCCGCCGAGCACCAGCCGGAGCTCACCCGCCTGGTCGAGACACGGGGCGACGAGCCGTTCATCCTGCACCCGGGGGAGTTCGTGCTCGGCTCGACCTACGAGCAGGTGACGCTGCCGGACGACATCGCGGCGCGACTCGAGGGCAAGAGCTCGCTCGGCCGCCTCGGGCTGCTGACGCACTCGACGGCGGGATTCGTCGACCCGGGATTCACGGGACACATCACCCTCGAGCTGTCGAACGTCGCGACCCTGCCGATCAAGCTGTGGCCCGGGATGAAGATCGGCCAGCTCTGCTTCTTC
>JAICSU010000029.1 GCA_025936735.1 Amnibacterium sp. | reverse complement strand
GAGCCGGAGTTCGAGTCGCCGACCACCGGCCGCCAGCGGATGATCCGCACGAGCGACTCGGGCGTGCTCGTCCGCGGGGCGCCCGACATCCTCGTGAAGCTCGCGAAGTGCTGCACCCCCGTGCCCGGCGACGAGATCGTGGGGTTCGTGACGCGCGGGTCCGGGGTCTCGGTGCATCGCAGCGACTGCAACAACGTCGCGTCGCTCGGCCGGCAGCCCGAGCGGATGCTCGAGGTCGAGTGGGCACCGACGTCGAAGAGCGTCTTCCTCGTGCAGATCCAGGTCGAGGCCCTCGACCGGGCCGGCCTGCTCTCCGACGTCACGCGCGTGCTCTCCGAGCACCACGTCAACATCCTCTCCGCCACCGTGTCGACGTCGAGCGACCGCCTGGCGCTCAGCCGCTTCGTCTTCGAGATGGGCGACACCACCCACCTCGACCGGGTGCTGAACGCGGTTCGGCGCATCGAGGCCGTCTACGACGTGTACCGGGTCTCCGCGGGCTGACGGGTCAGCCGGGGGTCTCGCCGTCGCGGAACGCGCGGAAGCGGGCGATCGCCCGCACCTTGCCGGCCGCCGCGGGCGTGGCCGCGACGGCCGCGACGGCCTGCGGCCAGGTGACGCGGGTCGAGCCCACCAGGTGGGCGATCGCGGACCTCGACTCGTCCGTCAGCCGGACCTCGAGGCGGGCGAGGTCGAGCGCGGTGCGGAGCGGGGAGGTGACCGCGACGCCGCCGAGCTCGCACACGTCGCGCGGGGAGAGCGCGACCTGACGGACCGGCAGCAGCTTGGTCCTGGCGCCCCCGTCGCTGTCCGTCTGCAGGTCCAGCGGGCGGCGGAGCCGGTCGGTGGCGACGTGCACCCACGCCGCCGTCCAGCCGCCGAGCACGAGACCGTAGCGCCGGGCGTCCGCGGCGACGGAGGCCGCCCGCTGGACCGGCCCGTCCGGCTCGTCGGCCGCGATGATGCCGTCGCCCAGCACGAACCCGTCGCCGTCGAGGCGGACGGCGCATCGTTCGGCGAGCGGGAGGTCGGCGGAGTCGAGGACGGAGGGCAGGCGCACGGCCGGAAGGCTGCCAGGCGGCATCGGATGCCGAGGGCGCCGATGCGGCCCCTGTGGACAACGTGAGCCGGCCGGCGCCGGGGGAGGAGCCGATCAGCCGATGGCGTCGAGCCAGATCCGGCGCGCGTTCAACGCGTCCTCCGCCTCCTTGATGCGCTTCGCGTCCCCGGCGGCACGCGCCTCCTCGAGCTCGCGCTCGAGCCGGTCGATCGCGGAGGCGAGCTGCGCGGCGAGGCCCTCCGAACGGGCCTTCGTCTCGGGGTTCGTGCGCCGCCAGTGGTCCTGCTCGAGCTGGGCGACGTGCTGCTCCACCCGGCGGAGCCGGTCCTCCGTCGGCCGCAGCTGGTCGCGCGGCACGCGTCCCGCCGCGTCCCACCGCCGCTGGATCGACGTCAGCGACTGCCGGGCGGACGTGGCGTCGGTGGCCTTCAGCAGGGGCTCCGCCTCGTCGAGCAGCGCGAGCTTGACCTTCAGGTTGTCGCCGTACTCGGCGTCCTGCTCCGCCTGCACGGCGGCCTTCGCCTGGTAGATCGCGTCGCCCGCGGCGCGGAAGCGGGCCCAGAGGGCGTCGTCGACCTTGCGGCCGGCGCGGCCGGCCGCCTTCCACGCCTCCAGCAGCGAGCGGTACTCACCGATCGCGTCTCCCGATGCGCCGGCGAGGGCTTCGGCGCGCTCCACGAGCCGCTCCTTCGCCTCGCGCGCCGCGCTCTGCGACTGGTCGAGCTCGGCGAAGTAGGCCCGGCGCTGGGCGTCGATGTGCGAGCGGGCGTCGCGGAACCGCTTCCAGAGCTCGTTCGACTCGCTCTTCGGCAGGCGCGTGCTGGAGCGCTGCGCCTCCTGCCAGCGCGTGAAGAGGGCGTCCATCGCCTGCCCCGTCGCCTTCCACTGCACGGTCGCGGGATCGCGGGCGGCGAGCGCCTCGGCCTCCTCCACGATCGCGATGCGATCGGCGCGCGCGGCCTCGATCTGCGCCTTGTGCTCCTCGGAACGCTTGGCGGAGAGGTCCTCGACCGTCCCGCCGAGCGCGGCGACGCGGCGCCGGAGCGCCTCGAGGTCGCCGACGGCGTTCGCGGTCTCGAGCGCCTCCGACAGCCGACGGACGGCCTTCGCGACGTCCGCGGGCGGGGCGCCGCGATGGGCGCGCTGCTCGAGCAGGGTCACCTGGGCGGCGAGGTCCGTGTACTTGCGCTCGTAGTAGGCGATGGCCTCGTCGGGGGTGGCGTCCGGGTACTCGCCGACCTGGCGCTCGCCGTCGCGGTCACGCACGAACACGACCCCGTGCTCGTCCACGCGCCCCCAGGGGTGTGCCGAGGCCTCGGCCGACCCCGTGGCGGTGTCGGTCGTCGCGGCCGGATCTGGCGTCGTCACGGTGCTCCCCTCGCCCTCCACACTATTGCACCGCCTCCGCGGCGGCCCGCCGGAGTCAGTGCACCGAGACCGCCGTGATCTTCGTCGCGACCTTCGGCGGGCCGTCGGTCGCGCTCGCGCCTCCCGGGCGGACGCCCTTACTGATCACGGCGGTGGTGAGGGCCGGCAGGCCGCTCGTGACGTGCCCGAAGACGGTGTAGCCCGGGGTGGTGCCGAGGGTGCTCGACCGGTAGACGAGGAAGAACTGGCTGCCCTGGCTCGTGGCCGTGCCGCTGTTCGCCATCGCGAGGTCCCCGGCCGGGTAGACGCCGTCCTTCGGCGCGTTCTCGATGGGCCCGAAGCTGTAGCCGGGGCCGCCGGTCCCGTCACCCTTCGGATCGCCGCACTGGAGGACGTACAGCTGATCGGTCGTGAGCCGGTGGCAGGTGAGGCCCGTGTAGAAGCCCTTCTGCACGAGGCTCACGAAGTTCGCGACCGCCTGAGGGGCCTTCTTCCCGTCCAGGGTGATGCCGAGCTTCACCGAGTTCAGGGTCATGGACCCGGTCCAGGTGCGGTTCTGGGACAGCGCCTTCGGCGGCACGGTCGCGGACGGCGTGGGCGTCGGTGTCGCGCTCGTCGTCGTGGCCGGCTTCGCCACCGGCTTGCCGGGGCCGGCCGTGAACCAGAGGACCTGGACGGTCGTGGCGAGCGCGACGACGACGAGGAACACGATCGGCGCGATCAGGTCGTCGCGGCGCCGGCGCCGCATCTGCTGATCGTGCACCGCACGTCGTGCCGTGTAGAGGCGAGCGCGGCGCCGCGCCTCGCGCTCCGTGCGATCGCGTGCAGTCCGTGCCACGTGCCGTCCCTCCGCTGTCGTGAGCGGCTGCCCATCGTAGGAGGCCCGCGTAAGGAACCCGGTACGACGTGTCCGTCGACGCGCCTAGGGTGTCGGCGTGCAGGGACAGGTCGGGTTGCGGTCGGGTCCGGTCCCGCTCGCCGTGCGGATGCGGCCGAAGTCGCTCGACGAGGTCGCGGGCCAGGCGCATCTGCTGCGGCCCGGGTCCCCGCTGCGACGGCTCGCGTCGCCGGACGGCGCGAGCGGCGCGGTCTCGGTGCTGCTCTGGGGGCCGCCCGGCACCGGCAAGACGACCCTCGCTCAGGCGATCGCGGCGAGCTCCGGTCGCCGGTTCGTCGAGCTCTCCGCCGTCACGGCCGGCGTTCGTGACGTGCGGCAGGTGATGGAGGAGGCCCGCACCACCGCCGACCTGTACGGCACGTCGACCGTGCTGTTCCTCGACGAGATCCATCGGTTCAGCAAGGCGCAGCAGGACGCGCTGCTGCCCGGCGTGGAGAACGGCTGGGTGACCCTGATCGCCGCGACGACCGAGAACCCGTCGTTCTCGGTGATCGCCCCGCTGCTGTCGAGGTCGCTGCTGCTCACCCTGGAGCCGCTCTCCGACGACGACCTCGGCATGCTCGTCGACCGGGCCCTCGAGGATCCGCGCGGTCTCGCCGCGCGCTTCCGGCTCGATCCCGACGCCCGCTCGACCATCGTCCGGCTCTCGTCGGGGGATGCACGGCGGGCGCTGACGGCTCTCGAGGCCGCCTCGATCCTCGCCGCCGATGCGCCGGACGGGGACGAGCAGCAGGGCGACGAGGGGCCGCTGATCACGACGGAGCTCGTCGCGACCGCGGTCGACCGCGCGCTCCTGCGGTACGACCGCGACGGCGACGAGCACTACGACGTGATCAGCGCCTTCATCAAGTCCGTGCGCGGCAGCGACGTGGACGCCTCCATCCACTACCTCGCGCGGATGATCGAGGCGGGGGAGGATCCCCGGTTCATCGCCCGCCGGATCATCGTGCTCGCCGCCGAGGACATCGGCATGGCGGATCCGCAGGCCCTCCCGCTCGCCGTCGCGGCCGCCGACGCGGTGCAGCTCATCGGCATGCCGGAGGGGCGCATCCCGCTCGCCGAGGCCGTCACCTACCTGGCGCTCGCACCGAAGTCGAACGCGTCCTACCTGGCCGTCGACGCCGCGATCGCGGACGTGCGCGCCGGCCGCATCGGCCGCGTACCGGCGCACCTCCGCGACGCGCACTACCCGGGCGCGAAGCGGCTCGGCCACGGCAAGGGCTACCGCTACGCCCATGACGGCGAGCACGGGGTCGTGGAGCAGCAGTACCCGCCCGACGAGCTCGTCGGGCGCGACTACTACCTGCCGACCGGGAACGGCTTCGAGCGCGAGACGGGGCCGCGGCTCGAGCGGCTGCGCCGGCGCGTGCGGGGCACGCAGGAGGGCGACTGACCCCCGGCGACCTGGCAGCGCTGCGCACCTGGTAAAGTGGCGGCGGCCTGGAGCGGGTCCATCGTGTCGTGCGGCTGCGACACCGGACGCGCGAGGGGACCGACGCCTGTAGCCGGCCGGTTCCCGCACAGCACGACCCTCGCGATGCTTTCGCTCGCCGTCGCGCGAGCGAGTTCCGTTTGTCGAGTTCCCGGAAGGAACGCATGTCCACCAAGTCCCGCACCCGCGGCAAGGTCCGTCTGTCGCGCGCGCTCGGCGTCGCCCTGACCCCGAAGGCCGCCCGCTACCTCGAGAAGCGCCCGTACGCGCCCGGCGAGCACGGCCGCACCAAGCGCAAGGCCGACAGCGACTACGCCGTCCGCCTGCGTGAGAAGCAGCGGCTGCGCGCCCAGTACGGCCTGCGCGAGAAGCAGCTGCGCATCGTCTTCAACGAGGCCCGCCGCACCGCCGGCCTGACCGGTGAGAACCTGGTCGAGCTGCTCGAGCAGCGTCTCGACGCCCTGGTGCTGCGCGCCGGCTTCGCCCGCACGACCGCGCAGGCGCGCCAGCTCGTGGTGCACCGCCACATCCTCGTCGACGGCAAGATCGTCGACCGGCCGAGCTTCCGCGTGAAGCCGGGCCAGCTGATCCACGTCAAGGAGAAGAGCGAGCAGCTCGAGCCGTTCCAGGTGGCGGCCGCCGGCGGTCACGCCGAGGTGCTCCCGAAGGTCCCGGGCTACCTCGAGGTCGAGCTCGACCGCCTGCACGCCCGCCTCACGCGCCGCCCGAAGCGCGCCGAGGTGCCGGTGCAGGCCGACGTGCAGCTGGTCGTGGAGTACTACGCCGCGCGATGAGCGGAGTGGATGAACGCAGTGCCGCGCGCTGAGCGGCGTCCGCGCTGACTTCACCCCGAACGCCCGTCCCTTCCGGGGGGCGGGCGTTCGCTGTTCCGACCGTTGCCACTTCTTGCGGGTATGGCGCCGTCAAGGCCGCAAGAAGTGGCAACAGTCAAGAGGGTGTCGGCGCCTCGGTAGGCTTGACGGTCGACGCTAGGAGGGGCGATGAGCAAGGTGATCTGGCTGCTGGCCGGGGTGCTCGTCGGCATCGTGCTGACGCAGCAGCTCTCACGCACGCCGAGCGGGCGCCGCGTGCTGGCCGCCGTGAACGGCACCGCCGGGGAGTTCGTGCAGACCTTCACCGACAGCTACCGCGCGCGCCTTGCCGAGACGGGCAACGGCTGACCCGTGCAGACCGCTGAGATCCGCAGGCGCTACCTCGAGTACTTCGGCGACCGCGGCCATACCGTCGTGCCGAGCGCGTCCCTCGTGTCGCCCGACCCGTCGCTGCTGTTCACCGTCGCCGGCATGGTGCCCTTCATCCCGTACCTGAACGGAACGGTCCCGTCGCCGTATCCCCGCGCCGTCGACTGCCAGAAGTGCATCCGGACCCTCGACATCGAGGAGGTCGGCCGCACGCCGCGGCACGGCACCTTCTTCCAGATGCTCGGCAACTGGTCGTTCGGGGACTACTTCAAGGACGGCGCGATCACCTACGCGTGGGAGCTCCTCACGACGCCGGAGGCCGACGGAGGGCTCGGCTTCGATCCGGGCGACCTCTGGGTCACCGTCTACGAGGACGACGACGAGGCCTGGGACCTCTGGAAGCGGATCGCGGGACTGCCCGACGAGCGGATCCAGCGGCTCGGCAAGGACACGAACTACTGGTCGACGGGCCAGCCCGGCCCCGCGGGCCCCTGCTCGGAGATCTTCTTCGACCGCGGCCCCGCCTACGGGATCGACGGCGGACCGGCGACCGACGACGACCGGTACGTCGAGATCTGGAACCTCGTGTTCATGCAGTACGCGATCGAGAACGTGCGGTCGAAGCTCGACTTCGACATCGTCGCCGACCTGCCGCGCAAGAACATCGACACGGGCATGGGGCTCGAGCGGGTCGCCTTCATCAAGCAGGGCGTCGACAACATGTACGAGATCGACCAGGTGCGGCCGGTGCTCGACAAGGCGGCCGAGCTGTCCGGCCGCCGCTACGGCGCGGACCACGAGGACGACGTGCGGATGCGCATCGTGTCCGACCACGTGCGCTCGGCGATGATGCTGATGGTCGACGGCGTCACCCCGTCCAACGAGGGGCGCGGCTACGTGCTGCGCCGGCTGCTGCGCCGGACCGTGCGCGCGATGCGGCTGCTCGGCGTCGAAGGAGCCACGTTCGGCGAGCTGTTCCCCGCCTCGCGCGACGCCATGGCGCCCGCCTACCCCGAGCTCGTCCCCGAGTTCGGGCGGATCCAGCGGCTCGCGTCCGCCGAGGAGGAGGCGTTCCTGCGCACCCTCGCCGGCGGCACGACGATCCTCGACACCGCCATCGCCCGCACCCGCGAGACGGGCGGCACGCAGGTCGCCGGCGACACCGCGTTCCTGCTCCACGACACGTACGGCTTCCCGATCGACCTCACGCTCGAGGTCGCGGAGGAGGCGGGCCTCACCGTTGACCGCGGCGCGTTCGACCGCCTCATGGCCGAGCAGCGCTCGCGCGCGAAGGCGGACGCGAAGCAGCGCAAGACGGCGCTCGCGGACCTGTCGGTGTACTCGGAGTTCCGCGCGCTGGGCGAGACCGCGTTCCTCGGCTACCAGGAGCTCGTCGCCGAGAGCCGCGTGCTCGGCCTCATCCGCGACGGCGCCTCGGTGCGTTCGATCGCGCTCGGCGACATCGCTGAGGTGATCCTCGCCGAGACGACCCTGTACGCCGAGTCCGGTGGTCAGGACGCCGACCAGGGCGAGATCCGCGGCCCCGGTTACCGGCTCGAGGTGCTCGACGTGCAGCGGCCCGTCGCGGGTCTCGTCAGCCACCGGGTGCAGGTGGTCGAGGGCGAGGTGTCGGTGGGCGACCCCGCCGAGACGATCGTCGATCCGCTCTACCGCCGCGGCGCGACGCAGGCGCACTCGGCCACGCACCTCATCCACGCGGCGCTGCGCCAGGTGCTCGGCCCGGACGCGCATCAGGCCGGCTCCTACAACAAGGCCGGCTACATGCGGCTCGACTTCTCGTGGAGCTCGCCGCTCAGCCCCGACACCCGCAGCGAGGTCGAGGACATCGCGAACCAGCGGGTGAACGAGGACCTCGAGGTCGTCACCCGCGTGCTGCCCATCGACGAGGCGAAGGCCCTCGGTGCGATGGCGCTGTTCGGCGAGAAGTACGGCGACGTGGTGCGCATGGTCGACATCGGCGGCCCCTGGTCCCGGGAGCTCTGCGGCGGAACGCACGTCGCCCACTCGTCCGAGATCGGCCTCATCAACGTCGTCGGGGAGTCGAGCGTGGGGGCGACGAGCCGCCGCATCGAGTCCCTCGTCGGCCCGGAGGCGTTCAAGCGGTTCGCCGCGGAGCGGGCCCTCGTCACGGAGCTCGGCGCGAACCTCAAGGTGCCGCCCGCGCAGATCATGCCGCGGGTGCAGGAGCTCGCGGCGAGCCTGAAGGCCGCGGAGAAGCGGATCGCGGAGTTCGAGCGGCAGGCGCTCGCGGCCCGCATCCCGGCGATCGCGGAGAACGCCCGGCCGGTCGGCCCCGTCACCGCCGTGCTCGAGCAGGTCGGCGCGCTCGGCAGCGCGGACGACCTGCGGGGGCTCGTCACCGGCGTGCGGGACAAGCTCGGTCCCGTGCCCGCCGTCGTGGCGCTCGCCGCGACGGTCGGCGCCCGGCCCGTCGTGATCGTGGCGACCAATCGCGAGGCCCGCGACGCCGGCGCGAAGGCGGGAGCGCTCGCCCGCGCGGCCGCGCAGGTGCTCGGCGGCGGTGGCGGCGGTCGTGACGACATCGCCCAGGGCGGCGGCAGCGACGCGACCGCGATCGGCGCGGCCCTCGAGGCCGTCGCGGCCGGGCTCGCCCGCTGAGCGGCATGCGGCACGGCGTGCGGCTCGGCGTCGACGTCGGCACCGTGCGCGTCGGCGTCGCCCGGTCGGATCCGGACGGCCTGCTCGCGACCCCGCTCGAGACCGTGCAGCGCGGCGCGGACATCGCCCCGGTGGTCGCCCGCGTTCAGGCGCTGGCCGCCGAGCTCGACGCCGTCGAGCTGATCGTCGGGCTGCCGCTGTCCCTGCGCGGCACCGATACGGCCTCGACGGGGGACGCCCGCCGGGTCGCCGCGCTGCTCGCCGACGGGGAGCGCCCGGTCCGGCTCGTCGACGAGCGCCTCACGACGGTGAGCGCGCAGTCGGCGCTGCACGCGTCCGGACGGAACACGCGCGGCTCCCGCCGCGTGATCGACCAGGTGGCCGCGGTGATACTTTTGCAGCACGCCCTCGACGCCGAGCGCGCCCGAGGCGAGGCGCCCGGCACGCTCGTCGACTCGAACCGGAAGTAGCCCGTGGCCCGTACCCGCAGTGGTGACTCCGGCGCGTCCTCCGATGACGGCCGTCCCGACGCCTTCAGCGTGCTGCTCGCGCCCCGCGAGATCGCCGACGGCACGGAGCCGCAGCGACACGGCCGGAAGCACCGGGGGCGCGCGTGGCCCTGGCTGGTCGCCGGTCTCGTGGTCGTGCTGCTGCTCGGCGGTGGGGCCCTGGGCGCGGCCTACACGGTCTGGCCGAACCAGGTGAAGGGCCTCTTCGGGTACAGCGACGACTACAGGGGGAGCGGCACGGGCACGGTCGAGGTCGTCGTGAAGCAGGGCGACCTCGGATCCGACGTCGCGGACCGCCTCGCGGCCGCCGGCGTGACGAAGACGTCGACCGCGTTCTACGAACTGCTGCTGAAGACGAAGCCGGAACCGGCCCTCGTGCCCGGCACCTACCGGCTCGCGCACCACATGAGCGCGGCCGCCGCGCTGGCTGCGCTGCAGGATCCGGCGCACCGCGTGGTCGCCGATGTCGCGATCCCCGAAGGCAGCACCGTCAAGCAGATCCTCGCCGCGACCTCCGCCGCCACCGGCACCCCGCTCGCCGAGCTGCAGGCCGCCGCGAAGGACTACACCTCGCTCGGGGTGCCGGCCTCCGCGCCGAGCCTCGAGGGCTACCTCTTCCCGGCGACGTACCAGTTCCAACCCGGCACGTCGGCGAAGGCGATGCTGAGCACGATGGTGAAACGGATGTACCAGGCCCTCGACGCGGAGGGGGTCCCGCCCGCCGACCGCGAGAAGGTGCTCACCCTGGCCGGCCTCGTGCAGAAGGAGGGCAACGGCTCGGACGACGCGAAGGTCGCCCGGGTGTTCCTCAACCGGATCGCGAAGCACATGATGCTGCAGTCCGACGCGACCGTGAGCTACGGGGCCGGCGGCACCACCGTCGTGCCGACGACGAAGCAGTACGCGGACAAGAACCCCTACAACACGTACCACCGCTACGGGCTGCCGCTCGGGCCGATCTCCAACCCCGGCGACGTCGCCATCCACGCCGCCCTGCATCCCGCGAAGGGCAGCTGGCTGTTCTTCGTGACCGTGAACCTCGAGACCGGGGAGACCGTCTTCAGCACGACGGACGCCCAGCACGAGAAGGCGCGGGCCCGCTTCGAGGCGTGGCTGGCCGCCCACCCGAACTACGCGAAGTAAGTGGGCACCCGACGGCTCGCGGTGCTCGGCGCACCGATCGCCCACTCCCGTTCCCCGCTGCTGCACGCCGCGGCGGCGGAGGTGCTCGGGCTCGACTGGGACTACGGACGCGCCGAGGTGCGCGAGGCGGACCTCGGCGCCTTCCTCGCGACGCTCGGGCCGGACTGGCTCGGCCTGTCGCTCACCATGCCGCTGAAGCGGGCGGTCGTGCCGCTCGTCGCCGCGCACGATCCGCTGGTCGACCTTCTCGGCCTCGCGAACACCGTGCTGCTCGGTGAGGAGCCGCGGCTGTTCAACACGGACGTCGCCGGGGTGGACGCGGTGCTGCGCGACGCGGGCGGTCCGTACGCGTCCGCCGTCGTGCTGGGGGCAGGGGCCACGGCCGCGAGCGCCCTCGAGGCGCTCCGGAGGCAGGGCGTCGCGCGGCGCACCGTCGCCGCCAGGGACCCGGCTCGGGCGGCAGCGGAGCTCGGCGGCCTCGCCACGGACGTCGTCGCGCTGAGCACCGCGCCGCTCGCGGAGGCGGACGTGGTCGTCGTCACGCTGCCCGGGGGCGCGGACCCGGAGGTCCCGGTCCCCGAACGGATCGCGGGCGTGCCCCTCCTCGACGTCGCCTACGATCCGTGGCCGTCGCGCCTCGGGGCCGCGTGGCGGGCGGCCGGAGGGGTGCTGCTGCACGGGCTCGACCTGCTGATCGAGCAGGCGCTGATCCAGGTGCGGATCTTCACGACCGGCGATCCCGAGCAGCGCCTGTCGCGGGAGGACACGGTCCGGCAGGCCATGCGTGCCGCGGTGGGGCGCTCCATGGTGGGCCCCGTCGGGCCGTTCATGGAAGACTGAGAACGATGTTGCGCTGGCTCACGGCCGGTGAGTCGCACGGGCCGAGCCTCACCGCCATCCTCGAAGGGCTGCCCGCGGGCGTGCCCGTCGGGCTCGATACGATCCGCACCGACCTCGCTCGGCGGCGCCTCGGCGTGGGCCGCGGCTCGAGGCAGAAGTTCGAGCAGGACGAGCTCGCCGTCACCGGCGGCGTCGTGCACGGGCGCAGCATCGGCGGTCCGATCGCGGTGACGATCGGCAACACCGAGTGGCCCAAGTGGCAGGAGGTCATGGCCGTCGAGGACGTGGCACTGAGCGACGCCTCCCGCGGCCGCGGTGCGCCACTGACCCGCCCGCGTCCCGGCCACGCCGACCTGACCGGCATGCAGAAGTACGGCTTCGACGAGGCCCGTCCCGTGCTGGAGCGTGCCAGCGCTCGCGAGACGGCCGCCCGGGTCGCCCTCGGCGCGCTGGCCCGCACCTTCCTCGCCGAGCTCGGCGTCTCGGTGCTCAGCCACGTCGTCGCGATCGGGCCGGTGCTCGTCCCCGATGAGGCCCGCACCCCGGGGCCGGGCGACGGGGAGCGGATCGACGCGGACCCCGTGCGCTGCGCGGATCCGGCAACGAGCGCCGCGATGGTCGCCGAGATCGACGACGCGCACCGGGCGGGCGACACCCTCGGCGGCGTCGTCGAGGTGGTCGTGCACGGCCTGCCGCCGGGCCTCGGCTCCTACGTGCACTGGGACCGTCGCATCGACGCGCGGCTCGCCGCGGCGCTGATGGGCATCCAGGCGATCAAGGGCGTCGAGGTCGGCGACGGGTTCACCACCGCCCGCCGGCGCGGGTCCGCGGCCCACGACGAGCTCGTGCTCGGCGCGGACGGCATCCGGCGCGAGACCGACCGCGCCGGGGGCACCGAGGGCGGCATGACCACGGGCGGCGTCCTGCGCGTCCGCGCGGCGATGAAGCCGATCAGCACCGTCCCGCGGGCGCTCCGCACCATCGACGTGGCCACGGGCGAGGTCGCGGCCGCCCACCACCAGCGTTCGGACGTCTGCGCCGTTCCCGCCGCCGGGGTGGTGGCGGAGGCGATGGTCGCGCTCGTGCTCGCCGACGCGGTGCTCGAGAAGTTCGGCGGGGACTCCCTGGCGGAGACGCGCCGCAACCGGGACGCGTACCTGGAGGCGATCCCGCCGGGGCTGCGGACCGCCGGATCGTGACCGGGCGCACCGTCGCCGTGATCGGTCCGATGGGCGCGGGCAAGAGCTCGGTCGGGCGCAAGCTCGCGAAGCGCCTCGGCATGCCCTTCGTCGACACGGACCAGCGGATCGTCGCCCGGCACGGCAGCATCGCGGACCTCTTCGCGGAGCGGGGCGAGACGGCGTTCCGGACGCTCGAGCGGGAGGTCGTGGCGGAGGCGCTCGGCGAGGGCGGCGTGGTCGCGCTCGGCGGGGGAGCGGTGCTCGATCCGGGTACCAGGGCGGACCTCGCCCGCTGCCACGTCGTGCTGCTCACGGTCGACGACGGCGCGGTCGCCGATCGGCTGGCGAGCGGATCCCGCCCGCTCCTCGTCGACGGGCTGGACTCGTGGCGTCGCATCGCCGCCGAGCGCGACGCCGTCTACCGCGGCGTCGCCGACCTCGTCGTCGACACCTCCCGGCGCCCGATGGCGCACGTCGTCGAGGAGATCGCCGCCGCGCTCGCTTCCGAGGAGGACAGCCCGTGACCGAACCCGTGATCGTGCCCGTCCGCGGGGCCGGCGACTACGACGTCGTGATCGGCCGGGACCTCGGCGACCGGCTCGCCGACGCCCTCGGCCCGGGCGTGAAGAAGGCCCTCGTCGTGCACCAGCCGGTGCAGGCCCAGCGCGCGGAGGCGATCCGCGACCGGCTCGCCGGCACCGTCGAGGTGCTGCTCGCCGAGGTGCCGGACGCGGAGGACGCGAAGCGGATCGAGGTCGCCGCGTTCTGCTGGCAGGTGCTCGGGCAGGCGGACTTCACCCGGTCGGACGCCGTCGTCGGCCTCGGCGGCGGAGCGGTGACGGACCTGGCCGGCTTCGTGGCCGCCACCTGGCTGCGGGGCGTGCGGCTCGTGCAGCTGCCGACCAGCGTGCTCGGGATGGTGGATGCCGCGGTCGGCGGCAAGACCGGGATCAACACCACCGAGGGCAAGAACCTCGTGGGGTCCTTCTGGGCGCCGGCCGCCGTGCTCGCCGACCTCGACACGCTCGACACGTTGCCCCGCAACGACCTGCTCGCCGGCTTCGCCGAGATCGCCAAGTGCGGCTTCATCGCCGACACGGCGATCCTCGACGCGCTCACCGCCGACGTCGAGACGGCCACGGACCCCGGATCCGACGTGTTCGCCGACCTGGTGACGCGGGCGGTCCGCGTCAAGGCCGAGGTGGTGAGCGGCGACTTCCGCGAGGCGGGGCGCCGGGAGATCCTCAACTACGGCCACACGCTCGGGCATGCGATCGAGTACGCGGAGCGCTACCGCTGGCGGCACGGCTCCGCCATCTCGGTCGGCATGGTGTTCGCCGCCGAGCTCGCCCGGCTCGTGGGTCACCTCGACGACGCCGGGGTGGAGCTGCACCGCGACATCCTCGGCAGCCTGACCCTGCCCCTCGGCTACCCGGCGGGTCGCTGGCCGACGCTGACGGCCGCGATGCGGCGCGACAAGAAGGCCCGCGCCGGCCTGCTGCGGTTCGTGCTGCTCGACGGCATCGGGCGCACGAGCATCCTGAACGGCCCGGAGGACCACCTGCTCTTCACCGCGTACAACGAGATCGCGACGTAGACCTCACAGCGCAAAGGACGGAGTTCTCGCGTCGAAAGACCCCGGATGGGCATGGCAGGGGGCGAAGCGCCCCGAAACTCCGTCGTTCGTGCAGTGGATAGGGTTTCCGACGTGCCCCGCGTCCTCGTGCTGAACGGTCCGAACCTGCAGCGGCTCGGCACGCGGGAGCCGGCGATCTACGGATCCGCGACGCTGGCGGACGTCGAGCGCGACCTGAAGGCCGCGGCGCCGGCGGGCGTCGAGATCGAGCTGCGGCAGACCGACGACGAGGCGACGCTCATCTCCTGGCTGCACGAGGCCGTCGACACCGCCTCCCCGGTGATCATGAACCCCGCCGCCTTCACGCACTACAGCTACGCCCTGCGGGACGCGTCGGTGCTCGTCACCGAGGCCGGCCTGCCGCTGATCGAGGTGCACATCTCCAACCCGCATCGGCGGGAGGAGTTCCGGCACACGAGCGTGGTGTCCGGAGTCGCGACCGGCGTGATCGCCGGCCTCGGGGTCGACGGCTACCTGCTCGCGCTGCAGTACGTGGCCACCAGGACCGGCACGGCTCCCGGCGCGTAGACTGTCGGGTCGGCCCGGCGCCCCCGGCCCGTCTTCGACCCCCCAGGGAGAGCATCCACATGGCGACCACCGCCGACATCCGCAACGGCATCGTGCTGAACATCGACGGCCAGCTCTGGAACGTCGTCGAGTTCCAGCACGTGAAGCCCGGCAAGGGCGGCGCCTTCGTGCGCACGAAGCTGAAGAACGTCGTGACCGGCAAGGTGGTCGACCGCACCTACAACGCGGGCACGAAGGTCGACATCGAGAACGTCGACCGTCGCGACTACCAGTTCCTCTACCGGGACGGCGACGACTTCGTCTTCATGGACACCACCACGTACGAGCAGCTGCCGATCCCGGCCGCCGTCGTCGGCACGGCCGCGAACTACCTCCTCGAGAACCAGTCGGCCACGATCGCGATGAACAACGACAACCCGTTGTACGTCGAGCTGCCCGCCTCCGTCGTGCTCGAGGTCACCTACACCGAGCCCGGGCTGCAGGGCGACCGCTCGTCGGCCGGCACCAAGCCCGCCACCCTCGAGACCGGCACGGAGATCCAGGTGCCCCTGTTCCTCGAGACCGGCACGAAGGTCAAGGTCGACACCCGCACGGGCGACTACCTCGGCCGCGTGAGCTGACGTGTCCGCCCGCACGAAGTCGCGCAAGCGCGCGCTCGACGTGCTCTTCTCGGCCGATGTGCGCGGCGACTCGCAGGCCGACGCGCTCGCCGCGGAGCAGCAGCGGGCGCTCGCCCGCCCCGAGCGCGCGTCCAGCTGGCCGTACGCCCGGGAGATCGTCCAGGGCGTGATCGACCACGCCGCGGAGATCGACGCGGCCATCACGGAGCACGCCACGGCCTGGCCGATCGAGCGGATGCCCGCGGTGGACCGCGCGATCCTGCGCATCGCCGTCTGGGAGATCCGCTACAACCCGGACGTGCCCGCCCCGGTCGCCATCGACGAGGCGGTGGAGCTCGCGAAGGAGCTCTCCACCGACGACAGCCCCCGATTCGTCAACGGCCTCCTCCATGCGATCGGATCCGAGCCCCTCCCGGCGGATGCCTGACCCGTCGGACGAGGAGGTCCTCGCCGCGCTGGCCTCCGCCTCCCCGGACGCGGTCGCCCGCCTCCGCGCCGCGGTCGACGACTACCGCTCCGCGCCCGGGCGGCTCGTCGAATGGCGCGGCGGCCGGGACCCCGCCGGGTCCGCGCCGGCCGACTCCGCCTACCCGGTCTACGACGACCGCGTCTGGGAGCTGCTCGGCGCGCTGCAGGCGGTCGGCGCCTTCGTCGTCTTCGACTGGATGCACTGGAAGCGGGCGGCGGTCGTCCGCGACCTGGATCTCGCCGCGTCCGCGCCCATCGCCGACCTCGCCCGGCTCGTGACCGTGCTGCTGCGGGGCGAGCGGTTCGGTGACGGCGTCATCGCCGGTGCGGTCGAGGCCGGCGTGCTGCCGGTCCTCGCCGAACGCGTGCTCGGGTACCTGGACGGTGCGCCCGGGGCGCGGTCCTGAGCGGGGCGACGCCCCGTCCTCGGCCGTCCGACGCGGGCGCTAGGCTCGACGCCGATCACCTTTAAGGACCGTCCCGTGAGGCGGGGAAGGAGGTCGGATGCCCCCGCGCACCCTCCTGCAGGCCGATGACGTCCGCCGTGCGATCGTTCGCATGGCCCACGAGCTCGTGGAGACCGCTCCCGACGCCGCGCGGCTGCTGGTGCTCGGCATCCCCACCCGCGGCGCGGTGCTCGCCCGCCGCCTGGCCGCCGCCATGAGCGACGTCGTCGGCGCCCCCGTCGCCGTCGGCACCCTCGACGTGACGCTCTACCGCGACGATCTCGGCTCCCAGCCCACCCGCCCGACCGGGCGCACCGACGTCCCCGCGGACGTCGACGGCGCCGTCGTCGTGCTCGTCGACGACGTGCTCTTCTCCGGGCGCACGGTGCGCGCGGCGCTCGACGCGCTCACGGCGCTCGGCAGGCCGGCGATCGTCCGCCTCGCCGTCCTGGTCGACCGGGGGCACCGCGAGCTGCCCATCCGGCCCGACTCGGTCGGCCGGAACCTGCCGTCGGCGAAGACCGAGCGGATCCGCGTGCAGCTGACCGAGATCGACGGGACGGACGCGGTGACCATCGAATGAGCGAGCACCTGCTCTCCACCCGCGGGCTCGGCCGCGAGGGCGCCGTCGCGCTGCTCGACATCGCCGAGGACATGGCGGACACCCAGCAGCGGCAGGTGAAGAAGCTGCCCACCCTCCGCGGCACGACGGTCGTGAACCTCTTCTTCGAGGACTCCACGCGGACGCGGATCTCCTTCGAGGCGGCGGCGAAGCGGCTGTCCGCCGATGTGATCACGTTCAGCGCGAAGGGCTCCTCCGTGTCGAAGGGCGAGAGCCTGCAGGACACGGCGCAGACCCTGCAGGCGATGGGTGCCGACGGGATCGTGATCCGCCACCCCGCGTCCGGTGCCGCCGAGGTGCTCGCCTCCAGCGGCTGGACGCGGGCGGGGGTCGTCAACGCCGGTGACGGCACCCACGAGCATCCGACGCAGGCGCTCCTCGACGCGTTCACGATCCGCAAGCGCCTGCACGGCGACACGTCCCGCGGCCGGGACCTCGACGGCGTCTCCGTGGTCGTCGTCGGCGACGTGCTGCACTCCCGCGTCGCCCGCTCGAACGTGTGGCTGCTCACCGGCCTCGGCGCCTCGGTCCGGCTCGTCGCGCCGCCGACGCTGCTGCCCGGCGCGATCGGCGGCTGGCCCGTCGAGGCCGGCATCGACCTCGACTCGGCGCTCGCGACCGGGCCGGACGTCGTGATGATGCTGCGCGTGCAGCGGGAGCGGATGTCGGAGGCCTTCTTCCCGAGCTCCCGCGAGTACGCGGCCCTGTACGGGCTGTCCGCCGCCCGGGCCGCACGGCTGCCCGACCGCACCCTCGTCATGCATCCGGGGCCGATGAACCGCGGGCTCGAGATCGCGGGCGAGGTGGCCGACTCGCCGCGCTCCACCGTGCTCGAGCAGGTCCAGAACGGGATCGCGGTGCGCATGGCGGTGCTCTACGACGTGCTCGCGGGACGAAGGGGAGCCGCATGACGAGGACCGTGATCCGCGGCGCCCTGCGCGCCGGCGACGGCGTCCGCACGGATCTCGCCGTCGAGGACGGCCGGATCGTCGAGCAGGGCACCGTGACCGCGTCGGCGGGTGACCGCACGATCGACGCCGACGGCCTCCTGGCGCTCCGCGGCTTCGTCGACCTGCACACGCACCTCCGGGAGCCGGGCGGAGAGGGCGCCGAGACCGTGCTGACCGGCTCCCGCGCGGCGGCGGCCGGGGGTTACACCACCGTGCACGCCATGCCGAACACCGATCCGGTCGCCGATACGGCCGGCGTCGTCGAGCAGGTGGCGGCCCTCGGCCGCGAGGCGGGCTACGTCGACGTGCGGCCGATCGGCGCGGTCTCCAAGGGGCGCGAGGGCAAGGAGCTCGCCGAGCTCGTCACGATGGCCCGGTCCCGCGCCCGCGTCACGATGTTCTCGGACGACGGATCGTGCGTCGCGGATCCGCTGCTCATGCGCCGGGCGCTCGAGTACGCCCGCATCGTCGGCGGCGTCATCGCGCAGCACGCGGAGGAGCCGCGCCTCACGCGGGGCGCGCAGCTGCACGAGGGCGCCGTGTCGGCCGAGCTGGGCCTCGCCGGCTGGCCGGCCGTGGCGGAGGAGGCGATCATCGCCCGCGACGTGCTGCTCGCCGAGGCCGCGGGCGCCCGCCTCCACGTCTGCCACGTCTCGACCGCCGGCAGCGTCGAGCTGATCCGCTGGGCGAAGGCGCGGGGGGTGCGGGTCACCGCCGAGGTCACGCCGCACCACCTCCTCCTCACGGACGAGGCGGCCCGCGGCTACGACCCGCGCTTCAAGGTGAACCCGCCGCTGCGCACCGCGGACGACGTGACCGCGCTCCGGGCGGGGCTCGCCGACGGTACGCTCGACGTCGTCGCGACCGACCACGCCCCGCACCCGGCGGAGGCGAAGCGCAGCGAGTGGCAGGCCGCCGCCAACGGCATGGTGGGCCTCGAGACCGCCGCATCCGTCGTGCAGGCGGCGATGGTCGAGACCGGCCTGCTCGGCTGGGCGGAGGTGGAACGGGTGATGGCGAGCGTGCCCGCGGTCATCGGCAGCCTGCCCGACCGCGGCCCCCTCGAGGTCGGCGCCCGCGCCGACCTGGTGCTCCTCGACCCCGCCGCTCGCCGCACCATCGGCACCGCGGACCTCGCGGGCCGCAGCACGAACTCGCCGTACCTCGGGCTCGCGCTGCCGGGCCGGGTCGTCGCGGTGCTCCACCGCGGCGAGCCGACCGTGCTCGACGGCGTGCTCCGCGAACCGGCCGAGGTCGCCGGAGCCGCCCGATGATCCCCCCGATCGCCGTCGCCATCACGATCCTCGTGCTCGTCGCCGCCCTCGTCGGCATGGCGGTGTCGTGGCGCCGTCGCGGCCACCGGCAGCGCACCCTCGCCCTGCCCGCCGCCCCCGCCGTCCCGGGCACCGACCTGCTCGTCGTCGACGGGCTCTACCTCGCCACCACCTTCGCCGGGCGGCCGCTCGAGCGAGTCTCCGCCCACGGGCTCGGCTTCCGCGCCCGTGCGCGCATCGCGGTGACGGACACCGGCGTCCGGATCGAGCGCGACGGGGCCGCGCCGCTCCTCCTGCCCGTCGCCAGCGTCGGCGGCGCGGGAACCGCGACGTGGACGCTCGATCGCGCCGTGGAGCCCGACGGGCTCACCGTGCTCGCCTGGTCCCTCGAGGACGAGGGCGGCCCCGTCGCCGTCGAGTCATCGTTCCGCCTCGACCCGCTCCCGCGCGACCGGCTGCTCGCCGCCGTCGGCGCGCTGCTCGCCGACCGACCCACTCCGGAGGTGCCCCATGCCGATGCCTGAACCGGCCGTGCTCGTGCTCGAGGACGGCCGTCGATTCCCCGGCCGCGCCTGGGGCGCCCGCGGCCGCACCTTCGGCGAGGCCGTCTTCGCGACCGGCATGACCGGCTACCAGGAGACGCTGACCGATCCGTCCTACGCCGGTCAGATCGTGATCCAGACGGCTCCGCACATCGGCAACACCGGGATGAACGACGAGGACCCCGAGTCCCGCCGCATCTGGGTCGCCGGGTACGCGGCGCACGCCCCCTCCCGGATCGCGTCGAACCAGCGATCCGTGCGGACGCTCGAGGACGACCTGGAGCAGGACGGCATCGTCGGCATCGCCGGCCTCGACACGCGTGCCGCCACCCGGCACCTGCGCGACAAGGGCGCGATGCGGTCCGGGATCTTCTCGGGCGCCGACGCCGCACTCGATCCCGAGGAGCAGCTCGCACTCGTCCGGGCACGGCCCGCGATGGCCGGCCTCAACCTCTCCGCCGAGGTCACGACCCCGCGCATCTACACGGTCGCAGCGAGGGGCGAGCGGATCGGATCCGTGGTCATCCTCGACCTCGGCATCAAGGCCGCCACGATCGCCGCGCTCGCCGACCGGGGCCTCGACGTGCACGTCGTACCCGAGTCGACCACCGTCGAGGAGCTCTACGCGCTCGAGCCGTCCGCCGTGTTCTACTCCAACGGCCCGGGGGATCCGGAGGCGAGCGAGCACCACATCGGCCTGCTGCGGGAGGTGCTGCGCCGCCGCACCCCGTTCTTCGGCATCTGCTTCGGCAACCAGCTGCTCGGCCGGGCGCTGGGCTTTCCGACCTACAAGCTGAAGTTCGGTCACCGGGGCATCAACCAGCCCGTCGTCGACCTGCGCAGCGGCCGGGTCGGCATCACCGCCCACAACCACGGCTTCGCGGTCGACGCGCCGATCGGCCGGGTCGTCGAGACGCCCTTCGGGCGCGCCGAGGTGACGCACGTCGACCTCAACGACGACGTGGTCGAGGGGCTCGCCTGCCTCGACCTGCCCGCCTTCTCCGTGCAGTACCACCCGGAGGCCGCCGCGGGGCCCCACGACGCGGAGACGCTGTTCGACCGGTTCCGGGACATGGTGATCGCCGAGCGCGACGGCGGCGAGGCGGCGGCCATCGCCGTCGAGACCGCCCCCACGAACGGCGCTTCATGACCATCCACGCGGTCGTGTCGCGATCCGTGCCGCTTCGCGGCAGCGGATGCGGCACGGATCGCGACGTGAACGAGACGAGAGGCGGCGCACATGCCTAAGCGCACCGACATCCGGAGCGTGCTGGTGATCGGCTCGGGGCCGATCGTGATCGGGCAGGCGGCCGAGTTCGACTACTCGGGCACGCAGGCCTGCCGGGTGCTCCGGGAGGAGGGGATCCGGGTGATCCTCGTCAACTCCAACCCCGCGACGATCATGACCGACCCGGACTTCGCGGACGCGACGTACATCGAGCCCATCACCGTGCCGGTGCTCGAGTCGATCATCGCCGCGGAGCGCCCGGACGCGGTGCTGCCGACGCTCGGCGGCCAGACCGCCCTGAACGCCGCGATCGCGCTGGCCGAGGCCGGCGTGCTCGACCGCTACGGCGTCGAGCTCATCGGCGCGAAGGTCGAGGCGATCCGCCGCGGCGAGGACCGCCAGATCTTCAAGGACCTCGTGATCGAGGCGGGCGCGGAGGTCGCCCGCTCGGCGATCGCGAAGAGCGTGCCCGAGGCGCTCGCCCATGCGGAGGACCTCGGGTACCCCCTGGTGGTCCGCCCCTCCTTCACGATGGGCGGCCTCGGTTCCGGGTTCGCCCACGACGCCGTCGAGCTCGCCCGGATGGCCGGCGACGGCATCGCGGCGAGCACGGTCGGCGAGGTCCTCCTCGAGGAGTCGATCCTCGGCTGGAAGGAGTACGAGCTCGAGCTCATGCGCGACCAGGCGGACAACACCGTCGTCGTCTGCTCGATCGAGAACGTCGAACCGGTCGGCGTGCACACCGGCGACTCGATCACCGTCGCGCCGGCGATGACGCTCACCGACCGGGAGTACCAGCGGCTCCGGGACATCGGGATCGACATCATCCGGCTCGTCGGCGTGGACACCGGCGGCTGCAACATCCAGTTCGCGGTCGAGCCGACCACCGGTCGCGTCATCGTGATCGAGATGAACCCCAGGGTCTCGCGCTCGAGCGCGCT
>JAICSU010000312.1 GCA_025936735.1 Amnibacterium sp. | reverse complement strand
CCGAGACCGGACCGCACGTCACCCTCGAGGACCTCGTGCCCCGCATCAAGGAGGACGCGCTCGCCGTCGTCGACCGCTTCGAGGTGCGCACCGAGGCGCTCGACGGGCGCGCGGTGCCGACCGCCGTCGCGGAGGCGCTCGTCTCGGCCACCGTGCAGGCGATGACGAACAGCGTGAAGCACGCGGGCGGCAGGGAGGTCACCCGCTCCGTCGTGCTGCGCGGCACGACCGCAGGCGGCGTCCAGGCCGTCATCGCCGACGACGGCGCCGGCTTCGACCCCGCACTCGTGCGGAACGAGCGGCTCGGGGTGCGCGTGTCGATCCTCGAGCGGGTGCGGCTGGTGGGCGGCGACGCGGACATCCGCACGGCGCCCGGCGTCGGGACGACCATCGTGCTGTCCTGGCCCGCCGCCGCGCGCGAGGCGTCCGAGCCGGTCGACATCACGGCGCTGGCACTCGGATGATCACGCTCCCGCGCCCGCTGCTCGTGGCGCTCGCCACCGGGTTCTCCGCGTACCACGTGATCCTCGGCGTCTCCGCGATCCTGATGGGCCAGTACCCGCAGCACGTGGAGCGCGTGATCGTCGCGCTCGTGCTCTTCGCGGTCGTGACGGTCCTGTCGGTGACCGTCGGGCGCCGCGTGGAGATGCCGGTGTGGCTGGCGGGGCTGAACGTCGGCGTCGGGCTGTCGATCACGCTGCTCGTGGCGAGCGCCGTCCCGCTGGACGCGCCGGCCGACCTCGGCTACGCCACCTGGTACGTCGCCGCCGTCGGCACGCTGCTGACCATCACGGCGGTGCGCCGCCACACCACCTACGCCTGGTTCGGGCTCGGGCTGCTCGTGACGCAGACCGTCGTCTGGGCCGGACCGATCGGGCTGACCCGGTTCGGCGTCGTCGGCGACGTCCTGTGGGTCGGCATCGCCCACGTGTTCACGCGGGCGCTGGCGAGGGCGACGGTCGACGTGCGGCAGTTCGCGCGCGCCGAGCGGGAGGCCGTGGAGTGGCAGGCGGCGCAGGACGCGCACCACTTCGAGCGGCAGGTGCGGCTCACGCAGACCAGCCGGATGGCGCTCCCGATGCTGCGCCGCATCGCGGAGCTCGGCGGGGAGCTCGACGAGGACGACCGGCACGAGTGCCGGGTGCTCGAGCAGTCGATCCGGGACGAGATCCGCGGGCGCCGGCTGCTGAACGACCGGGTGCGCGACCAGGTCATCGCGGCCCGCCGTCGCGGCGCCTTCGTCCAGGTGCTCGACGACGGCGGCGTGGACGACATCGACGCGGAGCTGCTCGATCCGGTGCTGGACAAGGTGGCGGATGCGCTGAGCCGGGTCCGGTCGGACCGGATCATCATCCGCACGGCTCCGAGGGGCTCGGCGAAGGCGGTCACCGTGGTCGGCCTGTCGAGCGGCACGTCCGCGGCGAGCGCGCTCGGCATCGAGGACGAGGACGAGGACGTCGACCTCTGGCTGGAGCTGGACCGCCCGGCGGGCGCCCCGACCCCGACCCAGGTCTGACCCCCTCCCGACCTCGAGGGTTGCCACTATTTGCGGTCTTGACGCGCTCAAGACCGCAAGAAGTGGCAACAGTCGAGAACGGAGAAGGGGCCGGCCTCCCCAGACCGGCCCCTGTACACCCCCGGATCGAGGAGACAACCCGAATATCTCGTCGATCCGTCCCCCGACGGACGCCTGCTTACCCTGATCGGCGTTCCGTCCGGTCGCGT
>JAICSU010000271.1 GCA_025936735.1 Amnibacterium sp. | reverse complement strand
GCGATCGAGCTCGACGGCATCGTCGGCACGATGTACGACCCGCGCACGCTGCACTCCCGCGAGGTGCTCGACCGGGTCGTCGAGGCCTTCGAGCGCGACGTGCTGGAGACGGTGATCAGCAGGACGGTGAAGTTCCCGGACGCCTCCGTCGCCCGCGAGCCGATCCTCGAGTACGCGCCGGAGCACAGCGCCGCGCACGCCTACCGCCAGCTGGCCTGCGAGCTCGTCGCGCGCGGCGCCGTCGCCTGAGCCGCCGGTGGCCGACCGGATCGGCGGGGACGCCGACGAGGGCGCCTTCCGGATCCGGATCGGTCGCTTCGACGGCCCGTTCGACCTGCTGCTCGACCTGATCGGACGGCGCGAGCTCGAGATCACGGAGCTGGCCCTCTCGGCGGTCACCGACGAGTTCCTCGCCCACCTCGCCACCCTCGGCGACGGGGCCGACCTCGAGCAGGCGAGCGCGTTCCTCGTCGTCGGCGCGACGCTGCTCGACCTGAAGATCGCGGGCCTGCTGCCGCAGGGCGAGGTGGTCGACGCCGAGGGCGCCGCGCTGCTCGAGGCGCGCGACCTGCTGTTCGCCCGGCTGCTGCAGTACCGGGCGTACAAGGAGGCGACGGCCTGGTTCACCGACGCGCTCGAGATCGAGGCGACGCGCCACCCGCGGCGAGGGTCGCTCGAGGAACGGCACCGACCGAAGGCGCCCCCACCGGAGGTGCCGCTCGACCTCGCCGCGTTCGCGGCGCTCGCCGCGGCGGCACTGGCGGAACGGATCCCGCCCTCGGTCGGGCTCGACCACCTGCACACCCCCGTGGTCAGCCTGCGCGCCGAGGCCGCGCACGTCGCCGCCCGGCTCCGCCGGGGAGGCGCCGTGTCCTTCGTTGACCTCGCCGGCGACGCCGCGGACCGTCACGTGGTGGTCGCCCGGTTCCTCGCCGTGCTCGAGCTGCACCGCCAGGGCGCCGTGACCTTCGAGCAGCTCGAACCCCTGGGCGCCCTGATGCTGCGCTGGAGCGCGGCAGACTGGGACGAGTCCGCCCTCGACCGCCTCGGAGACCTCGAATGACCGACCGCCGTACCCCGCAGGAGCCCGTCGCGCTCCTGCTCGCCGGCATCGGCATCGCCGAGCCGCCCGCCCCGGTGCCGGCCCCGGCCCCGGTGCCCTCCCACCTCGAGGAGCTCGACGCGCGCATCGAGGCGCTGCTGCTCGTCTCCGACGCCCCCCTCGCCCTGGCGACCATCGCGACGGCCGTCGACCGGCCGACCGCGGTCGTCCGGCAGGCGGTCGAGCGGATCCGCGACGACTACGAGGGCCGCGCAGGCGGCCGCAGGCGGGGCTTCGAGCTGCGCGAGGTGGCGACCGGCTGGCGCCTCTACGCCCGCGTCGAGCACGACGAGGCCGTCCGTGCCCTTGCCGAGGCCGAGTCGCCCGGCCGCCTCAGCCAGGCGGCGCTCGAGACGCTCGCCGTGATCGCGTACCGGCAACCGGTCACCCGCGGTCAGGTGGCCGCCATCCGCGCCGTGTCCGTCGACTCCGTCCTCCGCACCCTCCAGTCGAAGGGCCTCGTCGAGGAGGTCGGGCGATCGGCGGAGACCGGAGCGGCCCTCTACGGCACGACCGACGAGCTCCTCGTCGCGCTCGGCCTGCGCTCCATCGACGAGCTGCCGCCGATCGCGCCGCTGCTCGCCGGCGCCGAGGGGGTGCACGAGCATGCCGGCTGACGCGTCCGCCGACGGGGTGCGGCTGCAGAAGGTGCTCGCCGCGGCGGGCGTCGCCTCGCGCCGCGTCGCCGAGGACCTCATCTCCCGGGGCCGCGTGACGGTCAACGGCGCCGTGGTCAGCGAGCTCGGCCGCCGCGTCGACCCCGCCTCCGATCACGTCGCGGTGGACGGCGTCGCGGTGCAGGTCGACACGACCCGCCGCTACGTCCTGCTGAACAAGCCCACCGGCGTCGTCAGCTCCCTGAAGGACGAGCAGGGCCGGCCGGATCTCACCCGCTTCACCTCCCGGTACGAGGAGCGGCTCTTCAACGTCGGCCGGCTCGACGTCGACACCTCCGGCCTCCTGCTGCTCACGAACGACGGCGAGGTGGCCCACGTGCTCGCCCATCCCTCGTTCGGCGTGACGAAGACGTACGTCGCGCTCGTGCGAGGCAACGTGCATCCCCGCACCCTCGCGCGACTCACCGAGGGCGTGGAGCTCGAGGACGGGCCGATCGCCGCCGACCGGGCGCGGATCCTCCCGGGCGGGGAGCGGCCGGGAGCGACGCTCGTCGAGCTCGTGCTGCACTCGGGCCGCAACCGCATCGTGCGGCGGATGCTCGCCGAGGTCGGCCATCCGGTGCAGGAGCTCGTGCGGCGCCGGTTCGGCCCGCTCGACCTGGGCGACCTGAAGGTCGGCGCGACCAGGGATCTCACGGATGCGGAGCTCGGCGCGGTGCTCACCCTCGCGCGGCGATCGCCGGTGCCGCCCAGCCGGTAGGCTTCCTCCCCGTGTCCGCCCGTACTTCGGGGCAGGTCCGTGTCGTCGGGACCGGCCTGCTCGGCACGAGCATCGGGCTCGGCCTCACTGCGCAAGGCGTCGACGTCGCGCTCGCCGACGCGTC
>JAICSU010000176.1 GCA_025936735.1 Amnibacterium sp. | reverse complement strand
CGAGATCCACGTCCTCGGCCAGCGCCTCACGTCCATCTCGAGCCGCAAGGTGCCGTACTTCCGGCGCAGCCTCGGCGTCGTGTTCCAGGACTTCCGTCTGCTGCCGAACAAGACCGTCTTCGACAACGTCGCGTTCACCCTCCAGGTGATCGGCAAGTCCCGCGGCTTCATCCACGCGGCCGTCCCCGACGTGCTCGGCATGGTTGGGCTGTCCGAGAAGGCCCAGAACCTGCCGACCGAGCTCTCCGGCGGCGAGCAGCAGCGCGTGGCGATCGCCCGGGCCGTGGTGAACAAGCCGGCGATCCTGCTCGCCGACGAGCCGACCGGCAACCTCGATCCGACGACGAGCGACGAGATCATGAAGGTCCTCGACCGGATCAACGAGGCCGGGACGACCGTGGTCATGGCGACCCACGACGTCACGATCGTCGACCGGATGCAGAAGCGCGTCATCGAGCTCGTCGGCGGCCGCATCATCCGCGACGAGGAGGAGGCGACCTACGTCACCTCCTCGATCCCGATCCAGCGGCCGCAGCAGCCCCCCGTCGCCGAGGGCGACACCGGCACCGTCCCCGTGTGGGCCCGCCGTGCCCGCGAGCGGCAGGAGCCGCCGGTCACCACCGGCCCGACCCGGGCGCCGGGCGCCCCGCCGCAGACCGCGTGGCAGCAGCCGCCGCTCACGGCGGCGCCCGCCGCTCCGCGTCCCGCCACCGGCCCGGTGCCGACCGTGCAGCCGCCGACCGGACCGAGCTCCCGCGCCGTCGAGGAGCAGCCCGAGCCCCCTCGGGGCCCCGCCTGGGCCCGTACCGACACCGGCCCCGTGCTCACCATGAACGGCGAGGCCGAGCGCGCGCCCTGGCGCCGTCCCGAGCCGGCCCCCGCGCCGCGCCCCGAGCCGGATGCGACGAGCCTGTTCTTCGCGGCGCCCCTGCCCGTGGAGCCGGCGTCCGACGCCGCGGAGCGTCCCCGGTTCCGCCGGAGAGGCGGCGTCCAGGAGCCCGAGGCCACGCCCGCCGAGCCGGCCCGCGAGGAGCGGCTCGAGCCCCGCCGCGGCATCCGGACCGCCACCGGCGAGATCGACCTCGACGACACGGGCGACCCCGAGGGCCTCGCGCGGAGGAACGGCCGCCACCGGGTGCCGCCCCTGCCGGACCACCTCGACTTCATCACCGGACTCGGCCTCCGGGACCGCGACGCCGACGACGAAGGGGTGGGCCCCTCCTCATGAGACTCGGACTCGTCCTCGCGGAAGCCGGCAACGGCCTCCGCCGCAACCTCTCGATGGTCGTCTCGATCGTGCTCGTGACGTTCGTCTCGCTGACGTTCGTCGGCACCGCCGCCCTGCTGCAGCTGCAGATCGGTCAGATGAAGAACTTCTGGTACGACAAGGCGCAGGTCGCCGTCTACCTCTGCAACGGCGAGGTGCCGAGCGCCCACTGCGGCAACGGCAGCGCCACCCCGGCGCAGATCAAGGCGATCGGCGACGCGCTCCACTCGCCCCAGCTGAAGCCGTTCATCAAGCAGTCCTACTTCGAGAACCACCAGCAGGCGTACAAGAACTTCGAGGCGCAGTTCAAGGGCAACCCCGTCGCGGACTACGTGACGCCGGACCTCCTCAACGAGGCGTACTGGGTGAACCTCAAGAACCCGAACCAGTCCGCGATCATCGCCGAGGCGGTCGGCGACATGCCGGGCGTCGACGCCGTCACCGACCAGCGGCGGCTGCTCGACCAGATCTTCGCGGTGCTGAACACCGCGTCGATCACGGCGGCGTCCATCGCCGCGCTGATGCTCGTCGCGGCCGCGCTGCTGATCTCCACGACCATCCGGCTGTCCGCGTTCTCACGGCGGCGGGAGCTCGGGATCATGCGCCTCGTCGGCGCCTCGAACCGGTTCATCCAGACGCCGTTCATCCTCGAGGGCGTGCTCGCGTCGCTGATCGGCTCCGTGCTGGCCGGCCTCGCGACGGTCGGGATCGTGCAGTTCTTCGTGCAGGGCTTCCTCGCCCAGGCGCAGAAGGACATCGCGTTCGTCACCGTGCCGGATGCGCTCGTCGTCGTGCCGATCCTGATCGGCGTCGGCATCGTGCTCGCGGCGGTCTCGGCGAACGTCGCCATCTCCCGCTACCTCCGCGTCTGATCCCGCGGGGCGCACTCCGGGCGGTGCGCGCGGCACCCGCGCCTCCGCCGCGGTCTCGATCCGCTCGCAGTAGACTGCCGGGCTGGTCGATCAGCAGGCGGAGGTGGAGCATGCCACGGGAGCAGGGGCGCAAGGTCGTCGCGAGCAACCGCCGCGCGCGCCACGACTACACGATCGAGGACACGATCGAGGCGGGCCTCGTGCTCACCGGCACCGAGGTGAAGTCGCTGCGGCAGGGGCGCGCCTCGTTGATCGACGGCTACGCGTACATCGACGGCGGCGAGGCGTACCTCGACGCCGTGCACATCCCCGAGTACAACCAGGGCACCTGGACGAACCACCCGCCGCGCCGCACCCGGAAGCTGCTGCTGCACAAGCAGCAGATCCTGAAGCTCGGCAGCCGGGTGAAGGAGGGCGGCTACACGCTCGTGCCGCTGTCGCTGTACTTCAACGACGGCAAGGCCAAGGTGGAGCTGGCGCTCGCCAAGGGCAAGCGCGAGTACGACAAGCGGCACGCCCTGCGTGAACGGCAGGACCGCCGGGAGGCGGAGCGGGCGATGTCCAGCCGCCGGCACCTCGGCGAGTAGGGGCCGTGGCGCTGCAGGCCCAGCGGGACGATCCGCGCCGGGCGGACGTCGTCGCGCTCCTGACCGAGCACCTCGCCGACATGCACGCCACCTCGCCGGCGGAGAGCGTGCACGCCCTCGACGCGGACGGCCTCGTCGCCCGGGGCGTCGCCTTCTGGACCGTGCGGGAGGGCGACGGGCTGCTCGGCTGCGGCGCCCTCGCCCCGCTCGACGCCGTCAGCGGCGAGGTGAAGTCGATGCGCACCACGGAGGCCGCCCGGGGCCGCGGCGTCGCCACCGTCCTGCTCGCCGCGGTGCTCGAGGAGGCGCGCCGCCGGGGCTACCGGTCGGTCCTCCTCGAGACGGGCACCCAGCCGTACTTCGCCCCCGCCCGCCGGCTCTACGAACGCCACGGCTTCGAGCCGTGCGGGCCGTTCGGGCCGTACCGGGAGGATCCGCACAGCGCCTACTACGCGCTCGCTCTGCACGCGGGAATGGCCGAGGCGACCGCGGGGTTCTAGACTGTCGGAGCCCCGGGGACGGGGCCCCACAACTCCACAGCGCGACAGCGGCTCCACGCCGTCATGGGGATGATCGGTTTCGACACTGTTGTCCTACGACGGAAAGCGGGCCGAGGATGTGCGGTTATCTCGTAAACGCTCCGTGCAACCAACAGGTGCCAGTAAGACTCGCACCGCCTTCGCTCTCGCTGCGTAAGCAAGAGTAGATAAGGCCGTCGGACCGGGTTCGCCTCCGCCCCGGTATCCGGCGTCATCAAGGAGGCTTGCTGCGGACGTCCTGCCTCGGGGCTTCGCGGGACTTTCACCGGGACTGGGCCCGTCGGCCGAAACCTGCCTGTGGCAAGGGTCGGGGCCGAGTAGAACGAAAGACACAGGCTGCGCCCGGAGAAGACGTCGTTCTCCAGCAGTGGACGGGGGTTCGATTCCCCCCATCTCCACTCCTCGCGCGGATGCCGCTGTCGCGCTGATCGGACCCCTCGAGGGTTGCCACTTTTTGCGGTCTTGAGGCTCCCAAGACCGCAAGAAGTGGCAACAGTCGGGGTCGGAACGGTCGGGTCAGGCGGCGCCCGTGAACGTGATGCCGAGCAGCAGCACGTTCAGGGCGACCACCACGGCTGCGGCGATCCAGCCGGCGACCCGGAGCGCGCGTCCCGCCACGTGCTCGCCCATGAGCGCTGCGTCCGAGTTCAGCCGGATGAGCGGCACGACCGCGAACGGGATCCCGAAGCTCAGCACGACCTGGCTGAGCACGAGCGTCGCCGTCGGGGGTGTGCCGAAGCCGAGCAGCACGAGGGCCGGCAGCAGTGTCACGGCCCGCCGGAGCAGCAGCGGCACCCGCACCTTCAGCAGGCCGGCCATCACCTCGGATCCCGCGTAGGCGCCGACGGAGCTCGACGCGAGCCCCGAGGCGAGCAGGCCGACGGCGAACAGCACGCCGATCCCGGGCCCCAGCGCACCGATGATCGCGGCGTGCGCGCCCTCGATCGTGCCGGTGCCGTGCCCGCCCTGCAGGTTCGCGGCCGCGACGACGAGCAGGGCGATGTTCACCGCGCCCGCCAGCGCGAGGGCGACGACGACGTCCCACCGCGTCACCACGAGCAGGGAGCGCAGTCGGTCGCCCGGGTCGCCGTGCCGGTCGCGCGAGAGCGAGGAGTGCAGGTAGATCGCGTGCGGCATCACGGTCGCGCCGAGCATCGAAGCCGCCAGGAGCACGGATCCGCCGTCCTTCAGCCGGGGGAGCAGGCCGCCGGCGACGCCGCCCCAGTCCGTGCTGCCGGCGAAGGCGCCGGCGGCGAAGCCGATCGTGAGCACCGCGAGCAGCGCGACGACGATCCCCTCGAACAGGCGCTGCCCGCGCTGCCGCTGGGCGGCGAGCAGCAGCAGGGACACCGCACCGACGAGCACGCCGCCGGCCAGCAGCGGCAGCCCGAACAGGAGCCGGAGGGCGACGGCCCCGCCGATCACCTCGGCGACGTCGGTGGCGGCCACCACCACCTCGGCCTGCAGCCAGAACGCGATCCGCGACCGGCGCGACAGCCGGCGACCGAGCAGCTCCGGCAGGCTCGAGCCGGTGACCAGCCCGAGCCGCGCGGAGCAGTACTGCACCAAGGCGGCGATCGTGTTCGCCACCACCAGCACCCAGACGAGGGCGTAGCCCTCCCTCGCGCCGGCCGTGATGTTCGCGGCGACGTTGCCCGGGTCCACGTAGGCGATCGCGGCGACGAACGCCGGCCCGAAGCCCGACATGAGCCGGATCAGCGATCGGCGGCGGCTCGCCCGCGCGATGGCGGAGGCGGGAGCGTCGGTCACCCCGCCGATCCTGCCTCACCGGGGCCGGGGCGCGAGGCCTCCCGACGGGGGAAGGACGCCGTCGCGTTCCAGGGCGAGCAGGCGCACCTTCGCCTCCGCACCACCCCGGTACGCGCCGGTGCTGCCGTCGGAGCGGACCACCCGGTGGCAGGGCACGACGAGCGGTACCGGGTTCGTGGCGCAGGCCGTGCCGACCGCGCGCACCGCTCGCGGCGCCTCCGTGCGGGCAGCGAGCCCGGCGTAGCTGATCGTCCGCCCGAACGGCACCTCGCGGAGCCGCTCCAGCACGGCGAGGCGGAACCCGCGGGCGAGCCGCAGGTCGATCGGGCCCGGGTACGGGTCGTGGTCGCCCGCGAAGTAGGCGTCCAACCAGCGGGCCGCGGGATCGAGGCGGCGCGGCGCTCGCAGGACCCGGGGGCCGATGCGTTCGGCGAGGCTCTCGAGCACCTGGTCCTCGTCCTCGATCGCGAAGGCGAGCCGGGTCACGCCCTGCTCGGTCGCCGCGACGAGCAGCGGCCCGAGGGGGGAGTCGACGGTGCGGTAGTGCACGTCGGGCGCGGCCTCGCCGGTGGCGGCGTCCTCGAGCCGGGCGTGCAGGCGATCGAGCAGGGCGGGGTCGGCGTCCGGAACGGCGAAGGG
>JAICSU010000209.1 GCA_025936735.1 Amnibacterium sp. | reverse complement strand
TGGCGGGATCGGGCGGGCGCGGCCAAGCGGCTGCTCGACGCCCTCGACGCGCGCGCGGAGGAGGGGTTCCCTGCGGACGGCGACGGCCCCCTGCCGCTCGTGCTGTCCTGGCCCGAGGTCGTCGCGGTCGTGGAGGGCGAGGCGCGGGCGGCGGCGACCCGCGCCCATCCGCCCCTGACGGTCGTCGCGGCGCGGGCGGACGGCGACGCGGAGATCGCCGCGCAGGCGTCCCGGCTGGTGGCGCTCGGTCGCCGGGTGCGCGTCGTCACCGCGGACCAGGCGCTCGGGGAGCGGGTGCTGGCAGCGGGCGCGGCCGAGGTGGTGGGACCGTCCCGCCTGCTCGAGCAGCTCGCCTGAGGCCGGGCTCGCCCGGGTCGGCTCAGACCGCGGCGTGCTCCCGCCGCCAGCCGGCGAGGCGCCGCACCTGCGGATCCGCGTCCTCGAGCAGGGCGGGGACGGCGGAGGAGGGCAGGCCGGGGTTCAGGACGGCCCAGCACCGCACGCGCGCGTCCCGGTCCTGCGCGAGCCGCTCCACGAGCTCGACCGGGGCCGACTCGTTGCGGGCGACCTCGCCGCGGACCGCCGCCTCGGGGTCCGCCGCCAGCGTCGCGAGCAGGTCCGCCGGCGCATGCCGGTTCGACGCCACGCTCTGCCGGATCCCCGGGCTGGCGTGCTGCGCGAGCAGCCGCAGCCGCGCCAGCTTGCTGTCGGTGACCGGGGGAGCGAGGTGCAGCACGGCCGCGTCCGCCGCGTCGATCGCCGCGGCGTCGCGCTGGATCTGGGCCCGCTGCGCCGCGGTGGTGAACCGGATGCAGGACATGGCGTCAGGGTACCGGGGCCCTCCGACGGACCGGCGGGGTCCGTAGACTCGACCCCCGTGCCGAGCGACGAGCCGGTGAGCGACGACCTCCTCACCATCCCGAACCTGCTCTCGCTCGCGCGCCTGGCGCTCATCCCCGTCTTCCTCGGGTTCCTGATCACGGGTCAGGACGTGCTCGCCCTCGTCGTGCTCGTCGCGGGCGGCGTGACCGACTTCCTCGACGGCTTCCTGGCCCGCCGCCTGCACCAGGTGACGCGGCTCGGCAAGCTGCTGGACCCCGTGGCCGACCGGCTCACGATCCTCTCCGCCACCATCGGCCTCACCTACCGCGGGTTCCTGCCGCTCTGGCTGCTGCTCGTCGTGCTCGCGCGTGACGTCGGCATGCTCTGCCTCGGCGCCGTGCTCGCCCGGCACAAGATGGCGCCGCTGCCCGTCACCATGGTCGGCAAGGTCGCCACGTTCGTGCTGCTGTCCGCCCTGCCGCTCCTCGTCGTCGCGGGGGCGTTCCCGTCGACGTCGGGCGTGCTGCTGCCGATCGGCATCGTCGTCGCGGTGCTCGGAGCCGTGCTGTACTGGGCCGCGGGCGCCGGTTACGCGCTGGCCGCCCGAAGGGCGATCATCGCCCGCCGGAACGACACGCCGGAGCGGTCCGCTACCCTGATTCGCCAGAGGAGGTCGCCCGATGGTCGATGAGCGTGACGGCCGCCCCAAGGGGCGTCGTGAGGACCCGTACTCGGGGCCCGAGACGACGGCGTCGTTCGGCTACGAGTTCGGCTCGCAGCTGTCCCAGATGGCCGGCAGATCCACGGAGGAGCAGGCCGCGGTCAGCGCGCTGCCGTCCGGATCGGCGCTGCTCGTCGTGCGCCGCGGCCCGAACGTGGGCGCCCGGTTCCTCCTCGACTCCGACGTCACGGTCGCGGGCCGTCACCCGTCCGCCGACATCTTCCTCGACGACGTCACGGTCTCCCGGAGGCACGCCCAGTTCCTCCGCCACGGCACGGCCTTCGAGGTCAAGGACCTCGGCAGCCTGAACGGCACGTTCTTCGACGGGGTGCGGATCGAGACGGCGCTCCTGTCCGACGGCGCCGAGGTGCAGATCGGCAAGTTCCGCCTGACCTTCTACGCCTCCCGGCTCGACCTCGCGCGTCTCGCGGCCCGGTGAGCGCCGCCCTGCCGCAGCGCCGCGAACCGGCGACGCTCCCGAACACGCTGTCGATCGGGCAGGTGCTGGGCCGGCTGGCGGACGACTTCCCGGAGCTCAGCCCGTCGAAGCTGCGGTTCCTCGAGGACCGCGGGCTCATCCATCCGGCCCGCACCGCCTCCGGCTATCGCAGCTTCTCCCCGGCGGACATCGAGCGGATCAAGCTCGTGCTGCTGATGCAGCGCGACCACTACCTGCCGCTCAAGGTCATCCGCAAGTACCTCGCCGACCTCGACGCGGGCCGCGACCCGGCCTGGCCCGGCACGGCCGCCGGCGCCCCGTCGATCCTCGGGACCGAGCGCCGCTACTCCCGTGACGAGCTGCTCGCCGAGACCGAGGCGAGCGCGGACCTGCTGAACGACGCCGTCGCGGCGGGCCTGCTGCCGGCCGCGGAGACGTACGACGAGACCGCCCTCGCCACCCTGAAGGCGCTGGCCGACCTGCGCAGCGCCGGCATCGAGCCGCGGCACCTCAGGGCGATGCGGATCGCGGTCGAGCGGGAGCTCGAGCTCGTCGCGAACGCCCTGCTGCCCATGCGGCGCCGGCCCGACGCGGCGAGCCGCGCGAAGGCCGACGAGAGGGCCGTCGAGCTCGCGAACCGGCTCGACACCGTCCGGTCGGCGCTGGTCAGATCGACCCTCGCCAAGCACGCCTCCTAGGGGAGAACCGCATGACGCCGCCCGACACGCCGCCGCCCGGAATGCGGATGTCGTTGCCGGGCGCGCATCCGCTGGGTAGCGTGAACCCCCGAACGCGTCCTGCCGTTGGTGGGATCGCGTGGGGGGTGGAAGGCGTTCCTCATGACTGAGGTGAATCGGAGCGAAGACCGGTACGACCTCGGCCTGCTGTTCACGGACGGCATGCCGGAGTTGGACGACTCCGCTGGGTACCGCGGCGTCATCGCCGCGCGCGCAGCGGGGATCACGTACCGGCAGCTCGACTATTGGGCGAGGACCGGACTGGTCGAGCCGACGATCCGTGGGGCGGCGGGGAGTGGTTCGCAGCGGTTGTACGGGTTCCGCGACATCCTGGTGCTGAAGCTGGTCAAACGGCTTCTGGACACCGGGATCTCGCTGCAGCAGATCCGCACCGCGGTCGACCAGCTGCGGGACTCGGGCATCACGGACCTCGCGCAGACGACGCTGATGAGCGATGGCGCGAGCGTCTACCTGTGCACCTCGAGCGAGGAGGTCATCGACCTCGTCAGCCGCGGCCAGGGCGTCTTCGGCATCGCGGTGGGCAAGGTGCTCCGCGAGGTCGAGTCGAACCTCGTGGAGCTCGACGCGCAGCAGGCGGACCCGATGGACGAGCTCGCGCAGCGCAGGGCGGCCCGCGCCGCCGGCTGACCGTCCGGGTCTCAGCGCCGTGGGGACGAACCCGCACGCTCGAGCGCGCTGGCTTGTCCCCGGCGCGCCGACGAGGCCGTGCGCGTCCGCTGGACGGCGTGGTGCGCCGGCATGCGGGCCTTCCGGGGTCGACCCCCGCGTTGCAGCGCTGCGGGGACGAACCCGCGCGCTCGAGCGCGCTGATCCGTCCCTCAGGCGCCGGCGGTCTCCCGACAGCGGATGCCCCCGGCGGCCGCAGACGCGCCCGAGCGTGTCGGGGCGCCGGCGAGGGCGCCTCGCGCATGCACGGGTCGGGGACGCTTGTAGGGCGGCGCCGCCATGCACTTGTCCCGAAGGCGTGCCGAAGCGGCTACGCGCCGCGCGCCACCTGCTGGGGGATGCCGCCCGTGGCGTACTCGCCGACGCGGCCGGTGCGCAGCACCCGCTCGAGCAGCTGGTCGAACATGCCGGCGAGTTCCTGCGCGCTCTCGCCCGGCCACACGTGCAGCGGCTTCGCCGCGCCCTGCGCCTGCTGCAGCGACGTGCGCTCGGGCAGCTGCGGCGAGAGCACGAGCGGGCCGAACATGTCCCGCAGCTCCTTGATCCGGAACTGGTGCTCCAGGCTCTGCATGCGGGCGCGGTTCACGATGATGCCGAGCGGCTGCAGCCGCGGCGACAGGCCCCGGCGGATCTCCTCGATCGCCCTCAGCGCCCTGTCCGCCGCCGCGACGGAGAAGAGGCCCGGCTCGGTGACGACCGACACGCGGTCGCTCGCCGCCCAGGCCGTGCGGGTCAACGCGTTGAGGCTCGGCGCGCAGTCGACGAGCACGAGGTCGTACTCGGCCTCGACGTGGGCGAGCGCCTCCTCGAGCTTCCAGATGTCGCGGACGGACGGATGCGGCCCGTCGAAGTTGATCGCGGACGGGGAGCCGACCATCACGTCGACGACACCGCCGCGCCCCCGGGTCCAGCCGCTCGGGCTGATCGCCGCGCGGACCGTCTTCTCCTTGGGGCTCGCGAGCACGTCCGCCACGTTCACGGGCGAGACCGGCACGTCCAT
>JAICSU010000322.1 GCA_025936735.1 Amnibacterium sp. | reverse complement strand
GCGGAGAAGGAGCTCGAGGCCCTCACGAAGCGGCACATCGACGCCGTGGACGAGGCGCTGAAGCGCAAAGAAGCCGAACTGCTCGAGGTGTAGCGGGTGGAGGACGACGAGGGCGGGCGACCCCCTCGACGGCGTCCCCGCACACCGGCCGAGCTGCAGGAGCAGATCCGGGCCACGCGGTCGGACATCGTCGACCAGGTGCGGGCCACCCGGCTGCAGTTCGATCAGGCCAACGCCCGGATCACCGCGAGGACGGGACGCAACCTCGTCGTCGCGATCGGCCTCGGCCTCGTGCTCGGCGCCGCCCTGCTCGTCAGCCTGATCGTCGCCAAGCAGCTCTTCCTCATCGTCGCCGTCGTGCTGGTCGGCTTCGGCACGTTCGAGCTCGCGGGCGCGCTCCGCCACGCCGGCATCCGGGTGCCCCGTGCCGGCTCCGCGACCGCGGGCGTGCTCGCCCAGCCGGTCGCCTTCTTCGCGATGTCGCCCGGTGCCGACGGCGCTCCCGTGCTGCCGGCCGGCTGGCTGCTCGCGGTGCTCGGCGCGGTGGTGCTCGCGGTCGCCTGGCGGGTGGCGGAGGAGGCGCAGTCCGCCACGCGGCGCGGGCCGCTCGCGCGGGACCTGCTCACGACGGCGTTCGTGCAGCTGTACGTCACGGGTCTCGCGTCCTGCGCGACGGTGCTGACCGCGCAGCAGGGCGGCCAGTGGTGGACGCTCTCGTTCGTCGGGGTCGTCGTGGCCACCGACCTGTTCGCGTACGTGAGCGGGCTGCTGTTCGGCAAGCATCCGATGGCTCCGCGGATCAGCCCCAAGAAGACCTGGGAGGGCTTCGCCGGCTCGGCGACCGCCGCGATCGTCGCCGCCACGATCTTCTCGCCGCTGCTGCTCGGGGAGCCCATCTGGTTCGGTCCGATCTTCGGGGTGGTCGTGCTGCTCTGCGGCACCCTCGGCGACCTCGGCGAGTCCATGATCAAGCGGGACATCGGGGTGAAGGACATCTCGGGGCTGCTGCCCGGCCACGGCGGCTTCCTCGACAGGATCGATTCGGTGCTTCCTTCCGGCGCGGCGGCGCTGCTTCTGCTCTTCCTCGCGCGCTGAGGGCAGGATGTCGCCATGGCGACGAGCACTCCCTTCCCGCGGGTCCGGGGCAGGCGTTTCGGGTACGACGTCGACGAGGTGGAGAACTTCCTCGCGGTCGCTCGGGCCGCCTACGACGACAAGCGCACGAAGACCGGTGTCACCTCCAGCGACATCCGCCGCACGGCCTTCTCCATGCAGCGCGGCGGGTACGCCACCGCCGCCGTCGACGCCGCGCTCGAGCGGCTCGAGGACGCCTTCGCCGCCCGCGAACGCGACCGCGTGATGCGCAGGTCGGGGGAGCGCGCCTACTACGCCGAGGCCCGCACGCTCGCGAAGGAGATCATCGGGCGGATGGAACGACCGGACAAGCACCGGTTCGACCGCACCGGCCCCTTCGCCCAGGGGTACCGCACCAAGGACGTC
>JAICSU010000219.1 GCA_025936735.1 Amnibacterium sp. | reverse complement strand
GTGGACAGGTCGGGGGCGCCCTCGGCCACCGCGACCCCGGCCGCGGCCAGCCGCTCGACAGCGGCCCGGCAGACCGCTCGCACCTCGCGCTCGACCGGCGTGATGCCGAGGTCGTCGCTCCAGGCGATCCGCCCGGGCAGCTCCGGCGCGAGCGCGGCGGCCAGGAACGCTTCGCCCGGCTCCGGAAGCGCGAGCGGGTCCTCCGGGTGCGGGCCCGCCATCGTGTCGAGCATGAGCGCGCAGTCGGCCACGTCGCGCGCCATCGGCCCCTCGACCGAGAGCGTGTCGAACGGCCGCTCGACCGGGCCGCGCGCCACCCGCCCCGGCGCGGGCCGGAGGCCGACGACCGAGCAGAACGACGCCGGCGTGCGCAGGCTCCCGCCCAGGTCGGAGCCGGTCGCGAGCCAGACCTGGCGCGTCGCGAGCGCCACCGCCGAGCCGCCGGAGGAGCCGCCGCAGGTGCGGGTCGTGTCCCACGGGTTCCGCGTCGGGCCGAAGACCTCGTTGAACGTGTTCGCCCCCGCGCCGAGCTCGGGCGTGTTCGACTTGGCGACGACGACGGCGCCGCGCTCCTCCAGCCGCTCGACCATGATGTCCGACCGCTCGGGCACGTGATCGGCGTGGATCGGCGAGCCGTAGGTGGTGCGGACGCCGGCGACGTCGTTCAGGTCCTTGACGGCGATTGGCAGTCCTGCGAGCGCCAATTGACCGTCCGCCAGAGCCGCCCGCTCGAGCGCTCGCTCGCCGCAGAGCGTGGGAAGCGCGTTCAGCGGCCCGTCGCGCTCCTCGATCCGGCGCAGGGCCGCCTCGACCAGCTCGGCTGCCGAGACCTCCCGCGCGCGGAGCGCCGCCACCGCGGCGCGGGCCGAGAGCGAGATCAGGTCGGCGGACACGAGATGGACAGTCTGCCGCCATTCCACCCGCCGTGCACGCCACAGGCGCCCTGGCGCGGGCCGGAGCGCCTCCGAGGCGAGGGACGGGCCGGGCGGGCGCACGGCCCGGACAACCTGGTCCGGGTGAACCGGAACGTCGCCGGTGCAGCGGCGCACCGGAGGTCGTAGTCTTTCGGGCGTGTTCCTCGACGACCCGCCCGCCGGCCCGCAGGCCGACGCGGCCTTCGGTGCCAACCGCGAGTCCGACGGCTACGTCGCCAACTTCACCCGCCTCTGGTGCTGGCGGCCCGACCTCTTCGCATCGTTCGTCGGCCTGCGCCTCGAGCTCATGCGCTCGACGACCCTCACCGACCGTGAGCAGGCGATCATCGTCACGGCGACGGTGTCGGAGCTCGGCGACTCGTACTGCTCGCTGGCATGGGGCTCGAAGCTGGCGAAGCTCACCGGCGAGGAGACGGCCGGCGGGGTGATCGCGGGCACCGTGCCGGGCGAGCTGTCCGCGCGGGAGGCGGCACTCTGCGGCTGGTGCCGAGCGGTCGTGCGCGACCCGATGACGACGACGCCCGAGCAGGTGGACGCCCTCCGGGCCGCGGGCTTCGACGAGCGGGAGATCTTCGAGGCCACGCTCCTGCTCAGCCTGCGGCTCGCCTTCTCGACGGTGAACGACGCGCTGGGCGCCCAGCCCGATCGCCAGCTCGCCGATGCGGCGCCGGTGCCGGTCCGCGACGCCGTCACCTTCGGCCGGCCGGCGGCCGAGACGCCGTCCCTCACCTGAGGCCGGCGCAGCCGCGGCCGCGGTTCGATCAGGGCAGGGTGACGGTGACCGTCGAGATGACGGGGACGGTGATGGTGTCCTGAACCGTCGTCGTCGGGCCGGTGACGGTGGTGCCCGGCGCCGTGACGGTCACGGCTGGCACGGTCACCGTCCGCACGACGGTCGCGACGGACGTATCCCTGATCGTGGTCGACACGAGCACCGTGCGACCCGGCAGCTGCGTCGTGTGGCCGGCCGGAAGCGGCACGGTCTGGGCGGCGAGCTTCACGCGCTTGCCCTTGACGAGGACGGTCTGCGCCGGCGTGGAGACATAGCGGGTGCCGGCGACCGTGATCACCTTTCCCTGGAGCCGGACCGTGTGCGTTGCGGCGTCCGCGGTTCCGCCGCCGCCGACGGCACCGCCGAGCCAGAACCCGCCCAGGGCGAGCGTGATCGCCGCGAGCGCGATCGGGACCGCGTTCCAGAGGTGGACCGAGTCTCGGACCCGGTCGACCCACTCCGCGCCCAGAACACGTCTTCCACCAAGGCTTGCCACCAATCGAGACATCGGTCCCAGACTTTACCAATTCCCACGGGCGGCCTCGTTCATGCGCGTTGACCGCCGGGGCCGCGCGGGTGTAGCGTCGCCCGCAGGCTTCCAAGCCGGGCGGGCCCGGCGCGTCGACGGAGGTGGGAGATGCCCAGAGCCACGTCAATCGGCCGTGCCACGGGCCGCCTGGGGACGGCCCTCGCGGTCGTCGCGGCCGGCCTCGCGCTGGCCTCGCCGGCCGGCGCGGCGGCGTACAGCGTCGTCGACCTCGGGACGCTGGGCGGCGCCTCGAGCGGCGCCACCGACCTGAACAACGCCGGCGCGGTGGTCGGATGGTCGGCGACCGCGAGCGGCCACGTGCACGCCGTCGTCTGGCGCGGCGGCAGCACCATCGACATCGGCACGCTGGGCGGTGCGTCCAGCCGGGCCACGTCCATCAGCAACAACTTCGCCGTCGTCGGCACATCGACCATGACCGGCGGCGGCGTGTCGCACGCGTTTCTGTGGCGGGCGAGCCAGGGCGCGATGCACAACCTCGGCCTCCCGGGGCCGGTCCGGATCGGCGACGACGGCACGATCGTCGGGAATGCCACGACGGCCTCCGGTGAATCGGTGGCCGCCTACCGGAACCAGCACACGTGGATCCGGCTTCCCCTGGACGGGTTCGACGGCAGCCACGGCGAGGACGTGAACGACTCGGGGACGGCCGTCGGGACGCTCTTCGACGAGCCGCACGGGTCCGCGCCCTTCGTCTACGCGAACGGCGCCCTCACCGTGCTCCCGTCGGTGCCGGCCGCCGCCGAGACGTCAGCCGACGCGATCAACGACGCCGGCCTCATCGCCGGGCAGACCTTCGACCCGCTCGGCATCGTGGTGTGGGACGGCGTGAGCTGGCAGCCGGTCCCGGCGCCCACGCTCGTCGAGCCCGAGATCCACGACATGAACGACTGCGGGCAGATCGTCGGCGCGCATCACCCCGTCCAGTTCTTCACGCCGCACGCCTTCCTGACCTCGAACGGCACCGCGGTCGATCTGAACGGCCAGATCCCGTCAGGCTCCGGGTGGCGCCTGGGCGTCGCCACGGCGATCAACGACGCCGGGGAAATCGTCGGCGTGGGCCGCCACAACGGCCGCCAGCACGCCTTCCTGCTGGAGCCGACGAGCGCCGGGAGGGGATGCCCCGGCTGAGCGCGGCGGATGGGAGGGAGAGGATTCGAACCTCTGTAGGCAGAGCCAACGGGTTTACAGCCCGTCTCCTTTAACCACTCGGACACCCTCCCGAGCGCGAGCATTCTAATTCCGTGGCGGGCGGAAGGCGAACCCCACCGGCGAGCTATTCCGCGTTGCGGAGCGCCTGCGCCTCGGGCAGGCCCTCGAGCTTCTTCAGCGTGTTGTTCTCGATCTGGCGGATGCGCTCGCGGGTGACCCCGAACGCGCGCCCCACCTCCTCGAGCGTGCAGGGCTGCTCGCCCTTCAGGCCGAAGCGAAGCTCGATCACCTTACGCTCCCGCTCCGGGAGCGAGTCGAGCGCGCGGTCGATGTCCTCGCGGCGCAGCGTCGTCGTCGCGGAGTCGAACGGCGAGACGGCCTGCTCGTCCTGGACGAAGTCGCCGAGCTCGGACTCCTCCTCCTCGCCGATCGGCTTCTCGAGGCTGACCGGGAGCTGGGCCATGCGCTGGATCTCGCGCACCTCGTCGGCGGTCATGCCGAGCTCGAACGCGATCTCGTCGGGCCGCGGCTCGCGGCCGAGGCGCTGCACCAGCTGGCGCTCGATGTGGACGACCCGGTTCAGCTTCTCGACCATGTGCACCGGGATCCGGATCGTGCGCGCCTTGTCGGCGATCGCCCGC
>JAICSU010000008.1 GCA_025936735.1 Amnibacterium sp. | reverse complement strand
GCACCGGCGGGAGAGGGCGTAGCGGAGGAGCGCCACGTCGCCGATCGCGCGGGTCTCGACCAGCTCCGCTCGACGCGGGGAGGTCCAGGGGAAGCGCCCGTCCTCGACGAAGCGGCGCCCGCGCCGGTCGCCGACGAACACGGGCGCGACCGCGAGCTGCAGCTCGTCCGCCAGCCCGGCCGTGAGCAGCTGCGTGAGGACGGACGCGCCCCCCTCGACCAGCAGCCTCTCCACCCCGCGCTTGGCGAGATCCTCGATCACGCCCCGCATCGACGGCCGGGCGCCCGCGTCGACGACCGTCGCTGCGCCGAAGCGGCGGCGGGCATCCGCGGCGACGGCGCTCGAGCAGTAGACCAGGCGCTCGGCGTCCCCGGCCGTGAAGAAGGCGGCCCGCGGGTCGAGCGCGGCCGTGCGCGTCACGGTCACCTTGATCGGCGAGGGGGGCCGGTCCGCGTCCCGGCGCGCCGCCCGGAGGTCCGATGCCCGCACCAGGAGCCGCGGGTCGTCCTTCCGGATGGTGTTCGCGCCCACCAGGATCGCGTCGCAGGTCGCGCGGAGCGCGTCGACGCGGGCGAAGTCCAGGTCGTTGGAGAGGCGCAGGCGGCTGCTGGCGCCGTCGTCGAGGTAGCCGTCCAGGGAGATGCAGCAGCTGAGGACGAGATAGGGGGTTCGCGTCACGGGGTGACTCCTCTCCGGCCGTCCCGGGGGGCCGGCGCTCGACGTGGTGCGACCCGGGCGAGCACCAGGGGGAGCAGGCCCGGGAGCACGGCGATCAGGGCGAGGGCGCCGTAGGCGACGGCGGCGGACACGCCCGAGCCCGCGCCCAGCCCCGCGGCGGTGAAGGCCACGGCCGCCATCCCCTCCCGGGGACCCAGGCCGCCGAATCCGACCGGCACCGCCATGGCCGCCTGCACGGCCAGCGACAGCGGCAGCAGCAGCAGCGGATCGAAGGGGGCGCCGGTGACCACCGCCGCGAGCACGAACACCGACGCGTGCAGCAGGGTGACGAGCACCGATGCGCCGATGATCGCCAGCAGCGTCGCCGGGCGGCGGGTGAGCCGGCGCAGGTCTCCCCGGACGGCGGCCGCCGCGCGAGCCGGACGGCCGCCGGGGCGGAGGGAGACCCGCCGGCCGATCAGCCACCCCCCGAGCAGTGCGGCGCCGACCCCGGCGGCCAGCCCGCCGGCGACGGGGAAGGAGGTGCCGACCAGCAGCAGGAACCCGGCGATC
The DNA here is from genome assembly GCA_025936735.1 of Amnibacterium sp. Lineage (GTDB taxonomy): Bacteria > Actinomycetota > Actinomycetes > Actinomycetales > Microbacteriaceae > Amnibacterium. Next base: position 34,561 of record JAICSU010000008.1, on the reverse strand, counting down.
ACGGCCAGCTGGACGACCTGGGCCGCCCCGCGGTCCCAGCCGACCACGCGGAGCCCGCGCAGCCGCCGACCGGGCCCTGTCGCGCGGAGCCCCCGCTCGAGGTCGCCCGTCACGCCGCCCGGCAGGACGCTGTTGAGGAGCTGCGACCGGTAGTAGGCCGCGACGGCGGTCCGGAGCGGCAGCGGGACCCCCAGCGCCCGGCTCACCAGCGTCCAGCGCCACGCGGACAGCACCGTCGCCGCCGCCGTCAGGACAAGCGCGGCGAGGACCGCGACCGCCGTCAACCGCTGCAGGCCCGCGACGAACGGCGCGGTGCCCACGCGCAGCAGCAGCACGCCGACGACCGCGACGACCGCGCCCCGAAGGACCCAGCGCGCGATCGACCGTCCTGCTCCCGCCATCGTCCTGGTCACCTCCAGCTCGGCGGCACGCCGACATCGTGCCGGTTCGCCGGAACCGCCGCCAGCACATCCGCGACGACGCCGGCCGCCGACGACCAGCTCCTCCGGTGGCCGCCGGCCAGACGTGCGGCCGCCGTCAGTCGCCGCCGCAGCTCCGTCCGCGACAGCCACGCGTGGAGCGCGGCGGCGAGCCCGACGGGGTCGTCGGGCGGGACGAGCAGCGAGGCTGCCGGATCGACCGCCTCTCGGACGCCGCCGGTGTCGGCCGCGAGAACGGGGACCCCGCAGGCGAGGGCCTCCGCGGCCGCCATCCCGTAGCTCTCCGTCCTGGACGGCAGCACCACCAGATCGGCACCGGAGTAGAGCCCGTCGACGGGGTTCGCGTGCCGCGGACCGGTGATCAGGACGCGCTCGGCGATGCCGGCCTCGGCCGCCAGCTCCGCGAGATGGCGCGTGAACGCCGGGTCGACGTCGGACGGGCCGACCAGCTCGCAGCGCCACTCGAGGTGCCGGATGCGGCCGAGGGCGGCGACGAGGACGTCCTGACCCTTGTGCGGCAGGAGGGCGCCGACGGACCTCAGGCGCCGGCCGGTCGGCGACGTACCGACGAGGCGGGTGGGCCGCACCCCGGGCAGCGCGACGACGATCGGTGCCGACGGCAGGTGCTCGCGCACCCGCTCGGCGGTCCACGCGCTCGTCGTGACGACGGAGTCGACGCGGTGCAGCACCTCGAACGCTCCGCTGTCGGAGGGGGGCATGTGCAGCAGGGGCACCAGGCGACGGGCTCCGAGGGGCGACCAGTCGATGCCCCGCTCGAGCAGCAGGCCGTCGAGCAGCACCGGCTCGTTCTCGGGAAGCTCCGCGAGGACCCGGTCGACGTCGACGCCGTCCCGGTCGACCTCGATCATCCGCGTCCGCCATCCCGCCAGCCGGAGCGCCGCGACCAGCTCGACGTCGAACCGGTTCCCGCCCGTCGGATGGCGGCTGTCCTGCACCCCGTGCGGGACGAGGAAGGCGGCGGGGCTCATACCGCACGCTCGTATCCGGCCGAGGCGGTCGGCGACTCGTGCAGCGTCACGGCGATCGCCTCGATCGCGGCTCCGTCCTCGCCGAGGGCGCCCGCCCGGATCCGCTCGGCGAGGCGATCGGCGACCAGCAGGGCGAGCACCTCCGTGGTGCTGTTCACGCCGGCGAGGTCCGGCTCCTCGTCGAGGTTGCGGTAGTCCAACGGATCGAGGACCTCCCGCAGGGCCGACGCCGCCGCGCCGAGGTCCGCGACGACCCCGTTGGGCCCGAGCCCGCTCCGCCGTAACGTCACCTCGACGACGTAGGTCGCGCCGTGCAGGCGCTGAGCGGGCCCGAACATCGCCCCTCGCAGGCTGTGCGCCACCATCACGTGGCTGCGAACCGTGATGCTGAACATCATTCCGCCTCTCCGTACTCGATCACCTGGCACAGGGCCGCCCGGTCCCCGCCGGCCATGGCGGCGAGCAGGTGAGGCAGGTCCCGGAACGGCCGCGACTCGGCCAGCAGCACCTCGAACGCCGGGTCCTCCAGCAGCTCGACCGCGAGCGCGAGGCGTTCGTGCCGGGTCCGGTGGTCCCGTCGGGCCGCCCCCACCGTCCCCACCTGGCTGGAGCGGATCGTCAGCCGCTGCGAGTGGAAGGCGCCGCCGAGCCGGAGCGTCACGGGGGTGTCGCCGTACCAGCTGAGGTCCGCGACCGTCCCCTCGGTCCTCACCAGCGTCAGCGCGAGCCCGAGTCCGTCCCCGGATCCGCTTGCGTGATAGACGACGTCCTGGCCGTCGGGCGCCCCGTCCGGGGTCGCGAACCGGGCGCCGAGCCCGGCCGCCATGGCGGCCCGCGACGGATCGGTGTCGACCACCGTCACGGTGGTGCCCGGCTGTCGCACGGCGAGCCGCGCGATGCAGGCGCCGACGAGGCCCCCGCCGACGATCGTGATGCGGTCGCCGACCAGCGCGGGGACGTCCCACAGCGCGTTCAGCGCGGTCTCGACGATGCCGGCGAGCACGGCTCGGCGAGCCGGGACGGACGCGGGCACCGGCACCACGGCGCTCGCCGGCAGGACGCTCGCCGTCTGGTGCGGAGCGAGCGAGAAGACCGTCCGCCCCCGCAGCTCGGCCGGCCCGGCCTCCACCGTCCCGACATTGAGGTAGCCGTACTTCACCGGCGCCGGGAAGTCGCCCTCCTGGAAGGGTGCACGCATCCGAGTCCGCTCCGACTCCGGGACGCGGCCCTGGAAGACGAGGAGCTCCGTGCCGCGGCTGATCGCGGAGAATCGGGTGCGGACCCGGACCTCGTCGGCGCCCGGCTCCCGCATCGCCTCGGAGCGGATCTCCCCCGCCCCGGGCTCCCGGATCCAGAACGCGCGCTCGTCCGTCGTCATGCCGCACTCGCTCCCACTCCAGTCGACCTCGTGAACCGTTCGGCGTCACGGATCGTCTATCCGTCATGAGGAGAGACGAGATGCGGATGGATCTGGTTCGACGCGGCCTGGGAATCGCCGTGCTCGCGCAGGGCGCGGCGCTCGCCGTCCTCGCCCTGTCCGGGACCGCCGGGGGAGTCGGACTGGTCGCCGGCGCCGGATACGGCCTGCTGTGCGACGCCTTCGTCGTCCGGGCGCTCTCCCGAGGGGGTGCGACGCGGGTGGGCATCGCCAATGGGGTCACCTGGGCCCGCTGCGCTCTGGTGGGCGCGGTGATCGCCCTCATCCCGACCGCCGGAGACGGACGGGCGACCGTCGAGCTCGCCGTGGCCGCCGCCGTCGCGATCCTGCTCGACGGCGTCGATGGGCGGGTCGCGCGCGCCACCGGCACGGTCTCCGCGTTCGGTTCGCGCTTCGACATGGAGGTCGACGCGTCGCTCGTCCTCGCGCTCAGCATCGTGGCCGCCTCGCGAGTCGGGCCGTGGGTCCTCCTGCTGGGTGCGGCGCGCTACCTGCTGCTGCTCGCGACCCTTCTCGTGCCGCGGCTGGGGGAGCCGACACCGCCGCGGATCTGGCGCAAGGTCGTCGCCGTCCTGCAGGGGGTCGTCCTCACGCTCGTCTGCGCGGGCGTGCTCCCCGGGCCGGTGGCGGAGGCGAGCGCCGTGGCAGCCGGGCTCGCGCTCGCCTGGTCGTTCGGGACGCAGGTCCACGGGCTGCTGCGGCCGGAGCGGCCGGCGGTCCCGGCCGTCCCGGAGCGGGTCGATGCACGAGCCGGCTGAGCCGCAAGGCGAGGCCCGGCGAGGGCTGCGCCGGGCCGGACGTGTCCTCGCGGTCGCGGTGGTGTGGGCCGTCCTCGTGCTCCCCGACGCGCTCTCCGACCTGCGTCCGGTCGCGTTCCTCCGCCTGCCGCTGGAGGGGATCCTCCTCGCCGCACTGCTCGCCCTGATCGGGCGCCGCCCCGGCCGGGCGGCCGGGGTGCTGGCGGGCGTCGTTCTCGGGGTGCTGACCGTGGCGAAGGCCCTGAACGCGGCCGTCGGCGCCAGCCTCGGTCGGCCGTTCGATCCCGTCTCCGACCTCGGCCAGCTCGGCGCCGGCGCCGGGGTGGTCGCCGATGCGCTCGGTGTGCCGCCTGCGGTCGTCGTCGCCGGCGCCGTGGTCCTGGTGGCGGGGTGCATCGTCGGGGTCGTCGCGGCGGTGCTCGCCGTCGGCGCCGCCGCGCGAGCCCGTCCGCGGGTCAGCGGTGCGGTCCTCGCCGGACTCGCCGCCGCGTGGGCCGCTCTCGCGCTGATGGGCGCGAGCCTCGTGCCGGGCGAGCGGGTGGCGTCGGTGAGCGAGGCGGCCTTCACCGCCTCCGAGATCTCCGGCACGGTGGCGTCCGCGGCGGCCCTCCGAACCTTCGGTGCCGCCCTCGCCGCGCCGGATCCGTTCACGGGGCGGGCGTCCGCGCTCAGCACCGGACCGCTGCGGGGCAAGGACGTCCTGGTCGTCTTCGTCGAGAGCTACGGCCAGGTGGCCGTGCAGGGCACCGACTTCTCGGTCGGCGTCGACGCCGCGCTGTCCAGGGACACCGACACGCTGCAGCGCGCCGGGTTCTCGGCCCGGACCGGCACGCTGGTGTCGCCGACGTTCGGGGGCATCAGCTGGCTCGCGCACTCGACGCTGCAGTCCGGGGTGTGGGTGCCGAACCAGTCGTCGTACGACCGCCTCCTGACCACGGACCGGCTCACCCTCAGCAGGGCGTTCCACGAGGCGGGCTGGCGCACCGTCTCCGACGTGCCCTCCGACCGCGGCCCGTGGCCCGCCGGCCGCCGCTTCTACGGCTTCGACCGGATGTACGACGCGACGAACGTGGGATACCGCGGCCCGTCGTTCAGCTACGCGGCCATGCCGGACCAGTACACCCTCGCCCACTTCGCGCAGGCCGAGCTGGCCCCGCATCACCCCCCGGTGATGGCCGAGATCGACCTCGTCTCCTCGCACACACCGTGGACGCCGCTGCCTCGCCTCATCGATCCCGCTGCGGTGGGGGACGGGTCCGTCTACGGCCCGATGCCCGCGGAGGGCATCCCGCCCCGCATCGCGTGGCAGCACGCCGCGACGGTGCAAGCCCTCTACGGGCGATCGATCCAGTACTCGATCGACGCCCTCACCGACTTCATCGCCGGATCGCAGGACAAGGACCTCGTCGTCCTCATGCTGGGCGATCACCAGCCGGCCGAGATCGTGAGCGGGCCCCACGCGAACCACGACGTGCCCGTCTCCCTCATCACCGCGGACCCTGCCGTGCTCGACGCGGTGCGCGGCTGGGGCTGGACCTCGGGACTCCGTCCGGCGGCCGGCGGCACGGCCTGGCGGATGGATGCGTTCCGGGACCGGTTCCTCACGGCCTTCGGCGTCGGCTGAGGGCGCCCGTAGCGCGGTCGGCCCGGCTCAGGCGTCGGTGCACGTGGGCCACTGCCCCTCCGCCCATTCCGGCCACGCCGCCCAGCCGGCCGGTGGATCCGGGATCCTTCCGCCCGTCAGCTCCTCGGTGTCCGGAACCTGGAACTGGTCCCGCCAGCGGTCCACATCCGCCTCGCTCATGCGGAACGTCCGGTGCGGCTCCGCCTGCTGACGGCGGGCGATGCGGGCGAGCTGCACGTCCTTGTCCACGGGCAGGTAGACGACCGTGCACGCGGCGCCGTTCGCGTGTGCGAGCCAGCGGAGGGCCGACCGTTCGTCACGGGCCCACAGGCCGAAGTCGAGCACCACGCTCACGCCCAGGCGGAGCGCCTGGAGGGCGACCGAGATGAGACGCCCTTCGAGCACGAAGCGCGTGCCGCCGGCCATGCCGTCGCCGAACAGGGGGGCCATCCAGTGATCCGGGGTCAGCCGGAGCGCGTGATGCGCCGCCGCGAGCTCCTTCGCCCGGGTGGTCTTCCCGGCTCCGGGCAAGCCGACCATCAGCATCAGGGTGGGGACCGACGACGCGGAGGAACCGGGGCTCGGTTCCTCGGGATGCGTGTGCGGATGCGGTGCTCGAGACATGGCTCCCTCGCCGGGCGGGACGACCCGGCAGCGCACGGTCGTGCGGGCGGCTGCCGGCGGGCACTGATGCAGGGGTACGCCTGAGCGCCGCCTCAGGTGCAGGCGATGCTGCCCGAGGAACGGCGAGCGCGATACCGCCTCTACAGGGCGGTCGGTGCGGCCATGAGAGCGAAGCAACCCATGCCGCGACTGTAGCGGCCACGGCGCGAGCGGGTCAGGGCAGATGGCGGCCCGCCCAGCGAAGGATGCGGCCCACGACGCCCCGTCGGTGCCATCCGCGGCGCACCACGAAGCCCCGGATCTCGAGGGAGATGCGTCGGAGCCGAGCCAGCGGGGCGCGCGAGGTCCCGTCCGAGGCGGCTTGCACCGCGCGCGCGAGCGACCGGGCGCAGGGGGCGCAGACGGTCACCTCGGGGTGCGCTCCGAGGCGGGCCATCCGGTCCGGATCGGTGTGACGCCCACAGCACCAGCAGAGACCGCTGTCGGGTTGCGTGGCGGTCGATGTCGACATGACTGCATTGTGCTGCTCACGAAGGTCGCCGGTGACCGGTCACGCCTCGAGGGGGATGGTGCGCTCGTGCCCGATGCGCTTCATCACCAGGGTCGAGGTGAGGCGCTGCACGCCCGGGAGCGTGCCGAGGGTGCGGTCGTAGAGCTCCTGGTACGCGGGCAGGTCCTTGGCGAGCACGCGAAGCATGTAATCGGGTTCCCCGAAGAGCCGCTCGGCCTCGACGATGTTGGGCAGCGCCACGACCGCCTGCTCGAACGCGTCGATGGTGGCCAGGTCGGTGCGGGCGATCGTGACGAAGACGATGGCCTCGAAGTCGAGCCCGAGGGCTGCGGGGCGGATGACCGCCCGATATCGCTCGATGGCGCCGGTGGCTTCCAGGTCCCGCATGCGGCGATGGCATGCGGAGAGGCTCAACCCGATCTTCGAGGCCAGGTCGGTGGCGCTCATCCGCCCGGCCACCTGCAGGTGCGAGAGAATCTTCCGATCGATCCGATCCACGACGACGATTCTTGCGCTCATCTCGCGTCGACAGACGCATTACGGGAGCACATCCCGGACCTCTTTGCGTAACTTCTCCTCAGGTTGAAGGGGGAGGGGCCTCATGGATGCGGTGCTGGTCGCGCAGTTCTGGTTCGTCGCGGCGCTGCTGGTGCTCACGCCCGGTGCGGACTGGGCGTACGCGATCGCATCCGGGGTGCAGTCGCGGTCGTTCGTGCCCTCGATCCTCGGCATCCTCGTCGGCTACGCGGTCGTGGTCGCCGTGGTCGCGGTCGGGGTGGGGGCCTTCGTGGCTCGGTTCCCGATGGCGCTGCTCGTGCTCACGCTGGCGGGGGCTGCCTACCTGATCTGGCTCGGAGGCACCGCGCTTCTGCGGAGCGCGCCCCGGCTCGACGTCGGCGACCGGACGATGGGGCGAAACGCTGTGGGCAGGTTCCTGCGCGGCGTGGGCGTGAGCGGGTTCAACCCGAAGGGGCTGCTGCTCCTGCTCGCGCTGCTGCCGCAGTTCACGACCCCCGGGGGACTGCCCTCCGTCGTGCAGATGCTCATCCTCGGTGCCCTCCACCTGCTCGACTGCGCGATCGTCTACTCGACCGTCGCGGCGCTCGCCCGCCGCCTGCTGCGATCGCGCCCGCGGACGACCGTCGTCGTCGCCAAGGTCGCCGGCATCGCCATGCTGGTCGTCGGAGCCGGCCTCGTCGTGGAGCAGGTCGCCACGGTGGCGTGAGGCCGCCGGGGCCGCGCTGACGGATCCCGCGTAGCAGACCGCGCCTACTCGATCGGCGGCGTGCGGACTACCGTCGTCGGATGGCGCGGGACGTCCCACACGATCACGCGGAGCTCGCGGCCCGGCTCCGGGACCGGGTGCTGAAAGCGGGAGCGCTCGATCACGCGCTCCGCGCAGAAGCGCTCGAGGTCGGTGCCGGCGGGCGGCCGAAGCCCGGTCCGTACAGCGCCCTGGCGGCCCAGGTCGGCGGTGAGTCGTCGAGGGTGACGGACGCGCAGGTGGCGGCGGTCCGCGAGGCGCTCGGCTCGGATGTGCCGGCGTTCGAGCTGGTGCTGTCAGCGGCGATCGGGGCGGGACTGCGCCGCTGGGACGCGGCCGCACGGATCATCGAGCAGGCGCGCGATGCGGCTCCGTGAGGTCGAGCGCGGCGACACCATCCGCCACCGCCTCCTGATCGCGTTCATCTCCCGGGTCGCCGGGTTCCGCCTGCCGGATGCGGCGCGCGTCGCCTTCTACGACCGGGGCTTCGCCGGGCCGGCGCTCGGCGCCTGGACTCACCGCGCCATGCGGGGCCCGAGCGGCTGGGCCGTCGCGGAGCGCGAGCTCATGGCTGCGGTCGTCGCGTCGTGGAACACCTGCCCCTTCTGCGTCGGCGCACACGGCGCGGTCGCCGTGCACGGCCTGGACCGAGCGGTCGTGGACGCGACGCTCGAGGACTACCGGTCGGCGCCCATCCCGGAACGGCTGCGTGCGGCGCTCGCCTTCCTCGAGAAGCAGACCCGGGAGCCCGACGCTCTCGGCCCGGACGACGTGCGGAACGCGCTCGCGAGCGGCGTGACCCTCGAGGAGCTCGAGGACGCCGCAGCCGTCGGGGCGGTGTTCAACATCATCGCCCGGTACGCCAACGCGCTCGACTTCGAGATCCCGTCGCCCGCCGAGTTCGAATCCGCTGCCGCCATGCTGCTGCGCCGCGGCTACTCCTGACGTCATCGTCGTCGGGGCCCGGCGAGCCACCGAAAGAGAAGAACCCGCGGAAGATTGGGGGGTTCACGTGGCGGCTCGGACCGGCTCGGACCGCCGGGATGAGGCTCACCGTGACTGTCGACTCCCCGCTTCCAGACCCCGAGCGCCTCCGCTCCGGTGTTCATGAGGGTCGACATTCTGCGGATCGAAGCCTGCCCGAGTTGGGAGACCGCTCTGGCGCACGTACGGGGCGCTCGAGCGGTCCGGGTTGAGAGCAGTCGACGTGGACGTCCACGTCGTCTGGACGCCCGAGCAGGCGGCAGCGCTGTCCTTCGCGGGCTCGCCGACCGTCCTGGTGGATGGCGTTGATCCCTTCCCTTCCGACGGTGGGATCGGCGAGCTCGCTTGTCGCGTTTACCCTGTCGCAGAGCGCCTGGCAGGAGCGCCCGGTGTCGAGCAGATCGTCGACGTGCTCACTATGCGTAAAGGCTCAGGCCCACTAGGCGTCTCGCTCCCTCGTGGCCGATTTCAGTTGTCTGACGCGGCATATGAGGACTCTCTAGACTGACCGAAACAAGTTCTGATCAGGCACTCCGAATGCAGGCGTTGACAGGCATATGGCCTCGGTCTCGTTCAGGTGTCGGCGTGGAAGGGTCGATTCGATTCAGTTCGTGACATGAGAGCTGACCCACCTCGCCCGCGTCGCGTCGCGGACGCATGAGGGTGGTACGACGCGACTCCGTCGAACGGGCGCCCTGTCCGACCGCGGTTACGAGGCGGGCGAGGCCGTACTGTCTCGAACCACCATCGTCGGAGCGCTCGGAGACGGGATGACCTCGCGGCCCTCGATGGTCGCGAGGAGGACCTCGAGGCTGGCATGAGCCAACGCGCCGAAGTCTTGGCGCACCGTCGTGAGGGGCGGGAGGAAGAAGTCCGATCCCTCCACGTCGTCGAATCCCACCACGCTCACGTCCTCCGGGACGCGCAGTCCCCGCTCCGTCACCGCGCGGATCAGCCCGAGGGCGGTGTGGTCGCTGACGGCGAACACGGCGTCCGGAAGAGCGCCCTCATCGATCAGACGCAGGCCGGTCTCGTAGGCCCATCTCGGGCTCCAATCGCCCTCGAGGTACAGACCGGGAGCCAAGCCGGCATCCCGTAACGCCGACTCCCAGCCGCGCTTCCGGGATCGGGCGTCGAACCAGTGCAGGGAACCTCCCAGGTGCCCGATGTCCGTGTGCCCGAGATCGATCAGATGCTGGGTGGCCATCCGTGCCCCCAGCTCCTGGTTCTCGGAGTAGGTCACGACATCAGGAGTGGAGGAGACGCCGGCTGCGATCATCTCCACCGGAACTCGCACCTTGGCGTTCCACACCGGAGCGGCCATCGTCAGCAGGGGCGCGATGACCACGATCCCTGCGACACCGGCGTCCTCCAGGGCCTCGAGCGCCGCCTCGACCGACCCCTCGTAGGGCTCTTCCACCGTGACGACCGTGGTGCCGTACCCGTTCCGTCGGGCTTCCTTCTCGAGGGCGACCAACGTCCCGATCGGGCCGAACCGAGGCGAATCGCTGGTGACGATGCCGAGGGCGGTGGAGCGCTTCGTGACGAGGGCGGTGGCCACCCGGTTCCGCCGGTAACCGACGTCGTCGATCACCTGAAGGATGCGCTGTCGCGTCTCAGCGTTGACGTCACTCGCGTTGTTGATCACGCGGGAGACGGTCTGGTACGAGACGCCGGCGATGCGCGCCACATCATTGATGCTGGGCTTCCGCGCCGCCCGACTCGCCGATGCGCCCGGTCCTCCGCTCGTCAACCGACTTCCTCCCGCCTCGGCCCGTCAAGGCCTGTGATAGCAGGGTCTCGTCGGGGTCGGTGCACACCGAGCTCGTTGAGTTCGGACGGCGACCGCTCACGATTCTTCATCCTTCTCATGAGGTGTGACCTCTTCGTGATCGAACCGCCTTGACAGTAGCGCCGTGAACGTTCACGATGAGGACGGCCGTGAACGTTCACGGAAAACTCCGCACCTCGGGCGGCCCCTCATGTTCAAAGGAGAATCGTATGAGACGTGCTGTTGCATTGACGGTGGCGACCGCAGCCGTGCTCGCCGGTCTGGTGGGCTGCAGCTCGACGAATGGTGCGGGGACGACCAGTGCCGACAACGCGGATGTCAAGAAGGCGGAGGCCGCCCTGGCGTCCATGGGGACGGGGGCTGTGCTGAGCAAGGGGCCGCACGGCGAGACCGCGCAGCCCGCAAGCTCGGCGAACCTCACGCCGGCTGACATCGCCGCGGTCAAGGCGAAGCACGCGACGGCGGCGATCGTCATGCACTACGGAGGCAACGACTGGGCGACGGCGCAGATCGCGGGTCTGAAGAGCGAGTTCGCGCAACTCGGGATCACCCTCATCGCCAACACGGATGCGAACTTCAAGCCCGATCTGCAGGTCTCGCAGCTGCAGACGGTGATGACGAAGAAGCCTGACATCGTCGTGTCGATCCCGACCGACCCGGTAGCGACCGCCTCGGCCTACAACGCGGCCGCGGCCGCCGGCGCGAAGCTCGTCTTCATGGACAACGTGCCGAACGGCATGACCGCTGGCAAGGACTACGTCTCGGATGTTTCCGCCGACAACTACGGAAACGGCGTGGTCTCGGCCTATGAGATGGTCAAAGCGCTGGGCGGCCAGGGCAAGATCGGCGCCATCTTCCACCAGGCGGACTTCTTTGTGACGAAGCAGCGGTACCAGGGCTTCACCGACACGATCAAGAAGTTCCCGAAGATCAAGATCGTCGCAACGACGGGCATCGCCGGTCCGGACTTCGCTGGGCAAGCGCAGGTAGCGGCCAGTGCCATGCTGACGAAGCACCCCGACCTCGCCGGGATCTGGGCGGTGTGGGACGTCCCCGCCGAAGGGGTCATGGCGGCCGCACGTGCGGCGGGGAACCAGAACCTCAAGATCGCGACGGAAGACCTCGGCACCAACGTCGCCATCGCCCTCGCCAAGAACAAGCTGGTCGTGGGCCTCGGCGCCCAGCGGCCCTTCGACCAGGGAGTCACGGAGGCGAAGCTCGGGGCGCTCGCCCTCCTCGGCAAGTCGACGCCGGCATACGTGGCGGTCCCCGCCCTGCCTGTGGATCACTCGAACGTTCTGAACGCCTGGCAGCAGGTGTACCACGCGGCGCCCCCGGCGTCGGTGGCGAACTCCTTCCAGAAGTGACCCGAGGATGCGGCGTCGGACACCCGGCGCCGCATCCGCCGAGCGAGGAGGAGTGACATGGCGGACGCGGCCAACGCGGTCGAGACCCGGGCCATCTCGAAGAGTTTCGGCCCGGTCACGGTCCTGAGGGACATCGACTTCGACGTGCGACACGGCGAGGTCCATGCGCTTGCTGGCGGCAACGGCGCAGGCAAGTCGACCTTGATGAAGATCATCCAGGGGGTGTACCAGCCGAGCGCGGGGGAGATCTTCGTCGGCGGGGAACGGGTGAACATCACCTCGATTCAGGACGCCAAGGCTGCCGGTATCGGGATGGTGTTCCAGGAGTTCAGTCTCGTGCCGAGTCTGACCGTTGCGCAGAACATCTTCCTGGGCATCGAGCCACTCAGCGGTGGGTTCATCAATGACAAGGAGTCGGTGAGGAGAACTCGAGCCGTGCTGGCGGAGATGGAGGTGGACCTCGATCCGAAGGCCGAGGTCGGGCGGCTGGGCACGGCCTACTGGCAGCTCACAGAGATCGCGAAAGCGCTGGCACAAAACGCCCGTGTGCTGATCATGGACGAGCCGACGGCGAGCCTCGCGCGGCACGAGACGGCGGCGCTCTTCGCCCTCATCGAGCGGTTGAAGGCCCGCGGCATCTCGATCATCTACATCTCCCATCGGATGGACGAGGTGTATCAGGTCGCCGACCGGATCACCGTGCTGCGGGACGGCCGGAAGCTGTTCACCTCCGACCTCTCCCAGACCTCGCCCGCAGCCATCGTCGAAGGCATCGTCGGCAAGAAGATCGAGGGCGAGCTCACCTACCGACCGCGCGAGCGAGGCGCTGCTCGACAGGAGGTGCTCCTCGAGGCTCGGGGCCTGAACGCCGGACCTCGAGTCCGCGACGTGTCCTTCACGCTGCACGCTGGGGAGATCGTCGGGCTCGCCGGCCTGATGGGCAGCGGTCGCACGGAACTCGCACGGGTGCTGTTCGGGATCGATGCGATCAAGCGGGGAGAGGTGCTGATCCGCGGGAAGAAGGTGGACCTATCATCCCCGGACCGCGCTATCGCGGCCGGGCTCGCCCTCATCCCCGAGGACCGGCGGGACCAGGGCCTCGTGCTCGACCACTCGGTCCGCGAGAACCTGTTGCTCCCGCTGCTTGAGAAGATCCGCCGGGGTCCCCTGCTCAGCGGCTCCGCGGGCAGGGAGCTGGCGGCGTCGCTCATCAAGCGGTTCGGGGTGAAAGTGGCCAACCCCGGCCGTCCGGTGCGGCTGCTGTCCGGCGGAAACCAGCAGAAGGTCGTGCTCGCGAAGTGGCTCGGGACCGACCCCCGCATCCTCATCCTCGACGAGCCCACCGCCGGCGTCGACATCGGCACCAAGAGCGAGATCCTCGACCGGATCCGGAGCCTGGCCGATGAGGGCCGCGCCGTCCTCATCATCTCGTCCGAGCTGCCCGAGCTGCTCGCCGTGAGCGACCGCGTGCTCGTCGTCCGGGACGGCTCGATCGTCGACGACATCCCTCGTCAGGAGATCGACGACGAGGAATCACTTCAACTCGCAGTTCAGGGAGTCCGAGCATGACCAAGACCGACCCCGCCGTCCCGCTGGGAACCCGGATGAGGGCCGCGGGCCCCGGGTTCCTCCGTGACCTCGACTGGCGCCGCTACGTCATCTACATCGGGTTCGTCGTGGTGTTCGTCTTCTTCGCCGTCCTACTCGGCGACCAGGGCTTCCTGTCACCCAACAACCTGGTGAACATCCTCAGCCAGACCGCCACGATCGCGGTGATCGCAGTCGGCATGACCTTCGTGATCTCCGCCGCCGAGATCGATCTCAGCGTCGGTTCTGTCGCTGGCCTGTCGAGCGTCGCCGCGGCGATGACCGTCTCCAGCCTCGGCCTGATCCCGGGGATCCTCGCCGGTCTGCTGGTCGGCGTGGTCGTCGGCACCATCAACGGCGCCCTCGTCAGCCTGCTCGGGATCCCCTCGTTCCTCGTGACGCTCGGCATGCTCGGGGTGGCTGCGGGGACCGCGCAGTACATCACCAACTCCGCGCCGGAGCCGATCCTCGACGACACGTTCAACAACCTGTTCGGATCGGGGAGCATCGGTCCGATCCCCGTGCTCGTGATCTGGGCGGTCGTCGCGGTCGCGGTCGGCGCCGTGGTGCTCGGCCGGACCCGGTACGGGCGTCAGGTGCTCGCCACGGGAGGCAACCGCACCGCGGCGGAGTACACGGGTATCCGGACCCGGCGGATCAAGTTCACCGTGCTGCTCGTCTCGGCGATCATCGCCAGCATCGCGGGGATGCTCTACGCCGGCCGCCTTCAGTCCGGCCGCTTCCAGTGGGGTGACGGCGATGAGCTCTCGGCGATCGCCGCGGTGATCCTCGGCGGGACGAGCCTCTTCGGTGGTGCGGGGACCGTGGTCGGCACCGCATTCGGGGCGCTGCTGATCGGGCTCATCAACAACGGGCTCGTGCTCGCCGGACTGGACAGCAGCCAGCAGCAGATCATCCGCGGGGCGATCATCATCCTCGCCGTCGCCCTGGCACGGAAGAAGTGACCCGTCCGCCATCGCCGGTGGGGCGCCGGAGCGCCTGCGCCGGTCCGGCTCGCCCGCTAGGCCGGCGAGTCGAGCATCGCATCAGCACGAAGGAGCATCGATGAACATCGGCTACTGCACGATCACCTGGGGCGGCGTCGTCGGCGAGCCCACCGGGGTCACCAGCGTCAAGGACCTCTTCTACCGGGCCAACGGGTCGATGCCCGACGCGATCCGGGACATCGGGGCGGCCGGGTACGCGGGGGTCGAGATGTTCGACGGGAACGTGGCGGACTACGCCGATCGGCCGGACGAGCTGCGCGGCGCGCTCCACGACGCAGGGCTGCAGCTGGTCAGCGTCTACACCGGCGCGAACTTCATCTACGCGGACATCCTGCCCGACGAGATGCACCGGATCCGCCGCGCCGCCGACCTCGCAGCGACCTTCGGAGCCCAGCGCCTCGTCGTGGGCGGCGGAGCCCGGCGAGCAGCGGGGACGCAGGACGACGACTACCGGCGGCTCGGCGAGAGCCTGGACCGCGTGGTGGACATCGCGGAGGAGTTCGGCCTGACGGCCAGCTACCACCCGCACCTCAGCACCATCGTCGAGAGCCCGGAGGAGCTCGAGCGCATCATGGCGCTCACCCGGATCGGGTTCTGCCCGGACACCGCCCACCTCGCAGCGGGCGGTGGTGACCCGGCCGCACTGATCCGCGCCTACCCCGACCGGGTGCGACACGTGCACCTGAAGGACTTCCGGCCCGATCCGTTCGCGTTCCTGCCGCTCGGCGAGGGCGTGATCGATCTCCCGGACGTGATCGCCGCGGTCCGCGAGAGCGACTACGACAGCTGGCTGATGGTCGAGCTGGACTCGTACGACGGAGACCCGGCCGGCGCAGCGGCGATCAGCAAGGCGTACCTGGACCGGCTGCTGTCGGCCTGACCCGGCGGCGCGGGCCGGCGCCGCCGGTACCGGACACCCATTCGAGAGGAAGAGCGAAAACGTGAAGGAACTCAACGTCGGCCTGATCGGTGCCGGCTTCATGGGCAAGGCCCACTCCCTGGCCTATGCGGCGATGCCGATGTTCTTCTGGCCGGCGCCCGCGCTGCCGGTGCGCAGGACGATCGCCGAGGCGACCGAGAGCCTCGCCGAGGAGGCGTCGCGACGATTCGGCTTCCAGCGCTACACGGGGGACTGGCGCACCGTGGTCGAGGACCCCGAGATCGACGTGGTGGACATCGCGACGCCCAACCATCTGCACGCCGAGATCGCCATCGCCGCCGCCAAGGCGGGCAAGCACATCATCAGCGAGAAGCCCCTCGCCCGCACGAGCGACGAGGCGCGGGCCATGTACGAGGCGGTGACCGAGGCGGGCGTCGTCAACATGGTGGCGTTCAACTACCGACGCACCCCGGCCGTCGCCCTGGCGAAGAAGTTCATCGACGAGGGCGCCATCGGCACGATCACCAACTTCCGCGGCACGTACCTGCAGGACTGGAGCGCCGATCCCGACTCCCCCCTGTCCTGGCGCTTCCAGAAGGCGATCGCCGGCTCCGGCGCCCTCGGCGACATCGCGACGCATGTCGTCGACATCGCCCGCTACCTCGTCGGCGACTTCGCGCAGGTCAATGCGCTGCTGTCGACCTTCATCCACGACCGGCCACTGCAGTCCGGCGGGGCGGACTCACTGGGCACGACGCGCGGCGGCGACGGTCCGCGCGGCCCGGTGGACGTAGACGACGAGGTGATGACGATGATCCGGTTCACCGGCGGCGCGGTCGGCTCGATCGAAGCGACCCGGAACGGGTACGGCCGGAACAACTACATCACGTTCGAGGTGCACGGGACGAAGGGCAGCATCTTCTTCAACTACGAGCGACGCGACGAGCTCCAGGTGGCGTTCGCTGACGACCCGGGGGACCGCCGCGGCTTCCGCACCATCTACACCGGTCCCGCCCACCCGAACGGCGGCGCCCTGTGGCCGATCCCCGCACTGGGCATCGGGTACGGCGAGACGAAGATCATCGAGGCCCACGACTTCTTCGCGGCCGTCGCCGAGGGCTCGGAGGTCAGTCCGAGCTTCCGTGACGGGTACCAGATCGCGCTGATCGACGACGCGATCGTGCAGTCATCGGAGACGGGCGCCTGGGTCGACGTCTCCCTCGTCGGCAGCCTGCAGCCCGCCTCGCGGCAGTGAGTGCGGCGACGCTCCTCGTGACCCTGGAGGTGCGGGCAGGAAGCGAGGAGCGGTTGCGGGAAGAGTTGGGGGTCCTCGCCGCCCTTAGCCGCGCGGATCCCGGATGCGTCAGGTACGACGTGCTTGAGGACGCGCACGAGTCCGGCCGCTTCGTGCTGTGGGAGGAGTGGCTGGACGAGGCCTCCTTGGCGGACCACAACGCGAAGGACCACGTGAGCAGATTCGCCGAGGCGTCGGCCGGCCTGCTCGTGGCGCCGATGGAGGTTCAGCGTCTGCGGCGGTCCGCATAGGCCGGGGTCCCCTGGCGCTGTCCCCGGTTCCCCCACAGCTCGCGAGGGCTCGTTCACGCGCCGCCGGGCGAAGAAGAACCCCCGGGAGACCGGGGGTTCTCGTGGTGGCTCCGACCGGCGTCGATCCGGTGACCTTTCGATTTTCAGTTGCCTGACGCTGTATACGGCCGCTGAGCCTCGATGACAGAGACGGCATTGATCAGGGATTTAGCATGTAGTCGATTACAGGAATACGCCTCGTTCTGCCGAAAAGTGTGGGCAAAATGTGGGCACGGGCCCGCTGCCGCGTCCCCATGTGATGTATCAGGACATGGGTGACGGTTCTGCATCAGGACATCGGTGACACTTCCGGCATCAGGACATCGGTGACAGTTCGCTCGGTCAGAGGGTTCGTGGGTGTCGTCCGCGGGGGCGGCCGGAGCTGACGTAGGCGGTGCCGGGCTTGGGCCAGGAGTGGCGCATGATCTCGGTGCCGCGGTCGTCGAAGACGAGCAGGTGGTCCTCGGTCTCGATCAGCAGGACGGTCTGGCCGGCCATCAGGCGGGTGATGTGGAAGCGGGTCGAGCGGACCTGGACGATGCCGTTGGCGGCGACGCGGGTGATGCGGATCCCGTCCCAGCCGACCGGCCGGAGCAGCTCCCCGCGGGGCCGGGGCGGGTCGGCTTTCGGTGTCGCCTGCCAGGCCTGCAGCGGTGTGATCCGGCCAGGCAGGGCCTGGTGGGGCCGCTCAGTGTTGTAGATCCGGTCGAACGCATCGACCTGCTCCTGCAACTGGCCGAGGGTCTCGGCCAGGGGCTGCTTGTCGAGCCAGCGGAACAGGGTCTGGTGGAACCGCTCGTTCTTGCCCTGCGTGGTCGGCTTGTAGGGCTTCCCGGTGATCGCCTCGACCCCGAGCGCGGTGACATAGGCGACCAGCTGCCCGATGACACCGCGGCGGGACGGGTTCAACGCGACCCCGTTATCGCTGAGTAGCCGCTGCGGGACTCCGTGGGCGGCGATCGCTTTCTTCACCACCGTGATCGCGCCCTCCGCGGTCTCCCCGGAGGCGACGTGGGAGGCGACGGCGAGGCGGGAGTGGTCGTCGATGAGCTGGAAGATCACGCAGGTCCGGCCGCCGATGAGCACGTATTCGGTCGCGTCCAGCTGCCAGCAGGCGTTCGGCGCCGGATAGACGAACCGGCGGTAGGACGCCCGCGGTTTCTTCCGCGGCTCGGTGCGGGCGACGCCGGCGTCGCGGAAGATGCGTGACAGCGCCGCCGTCGACGGCACCGGCTCCAGGCCGAGGGAGCGCATCTTCTCGTGGACGCTGATCGGTCCATGGTCCAGCCCCGAGGACTCCAGGGCGGACCGGACGCCGAGCGCCTGCTGCTTCACCTCGTCGGCGATGCGGTTCGGGCTCGACCGGGGCCGGCGGGTCCGCGGCTGAAGCGCCGCGGCCTGGCCCTCCTCGATCGCCCGTCGGCGGATCGCGTAGAAGGCCTGTCGGGAGATGCCCTGCTCGAGGCAGAACGTGCTCACCGCGCCCCGAGGGGAGTCCGGCGGCCACTGCGTGATCGCGAGACGGACACGAGGATCAACCGGTTCAGGGTGCGCCATGCCTCAAACATCGAGGCGAAGTGTCACCACCAAACCGGCCCGAAGTGTCACCGATCTATTGATGCAGAAGCGTCACCGATGTCCTGATACATGACAGCTGCCGCGTCCCCAGGCGGCGAGTCAGGGCCTCTGGATCGGCAGGACTGTTCCGGCGTTCCCGTCGACGGTGACCCACTGGCCCGTGGTGAGCCGGAGGGTCGCATCGCCCGTTCCGACGACGGCGGGAATGCCGTATTCGCGAGCGACGATCGACGCATGGGCGGCGACTGTTCCTCCGTCGGTGACAACTGCTGCCGCTCGTGCGAAGAGGGGTGTCCAGGCCGGCGCCGTGGCGCGGGCGAGGAGGACCTCGCCGGGGAGGAAGGCGTCGAACTGGTCGGGGTCCGTAACCAGACGGACCGGACCCGTCGCGCGACCGGCGCTCACGGGTTGCCCGATGATCGCGCCTGGGGGCAGCGCTCTGCCGCCACGTGCGCGGTCGGCGGCTCGCTGGATCGGGTCGCCGATCAACCGCGGCGGCCGTCCCAGAGTCAGCGGTGCACGGAGGCGGCGTTGAGCTTGCCACTCGGATTCGCGCTCGGCTGCGAGGCCCTCGAGCGCAGTGTGGCTGTCGAGCTCGTCCCGCTTCAAGAAGAAGACGTCCCGCGAATCCCTGACCACCCCCGCCTCGACTAGGTGCTCGCCCAGCTTCAGAACGCCGGCGCGAAGCAGGGGCCAGCCGAGGGTGAGCGCGCGGGCCTGGTCCTCGCGAATCCCGGCATATCGGCGTGCGACCTCGAGAAGCTCGACGAACTCGCGCCGAAGTCGAGGCTTCGAACTCAACGCCTGCAGGCAGGACTCTTCCGCGGCGGCGCGTTCCGCCTGCATCGTGCGGCGGCGCTGCTCGTCCAGGCTGCCGTCGCCGCCCCGCATTTCCTCCGAGGTGGGCCAGAACCAGTCGATGCTGAGGACGGCGTGCGCCGCCATTCCGGCGGGGCGGTCGGTCTGGCGGAGCAGGACCTGGACGCCGTCGCGCAACGGGCCGTCATTTCGCAGAGGGTCGAGGTGCTTGTCCGCGAAGCCCGTGAGTCGGGCTTCCATCTTCCACGCCGACCCTCCGACGATGGCGAGGTACCACAGCTGCCGCCCGGCGGCCGCCCCCACGCGGTGGATGATCTCGGCGAGTTCCCGGTTCGTCCCTGTTGTGATCAGGCGCCCGCCTTGCTCGACCAGCCGTCGGTAGGCGGGCAGCTCGACGTCCAGCCACTGGCTGTAGAGGCGGCCGAGCACGGCTCGATCCGCAGCGGCCGGATCCCTGCTGACGCGGATCAGCGCGTTGAACAGTACCGGGAGGACCTTGCCTCGACTCTCCCTAACCGCTCCGAGCAGGAGGCGAGCCGAGGGGATGGGGACGGCGTTGAAGTACCAGCCGTTCACGGTCGCGTAGCGGAACGGCACGACCGTTCCTGTGGAGGAGCGCATCCCCTCGAGGTACCCGTTCTCGATCGTTGGGAGGAGCCAGTCGGCGAACAGGGGCGTCATGGGATCGGGCAGCCACTCGCCCAGACGGAAGTTGCGGAGCCACAGGCCGGGCCCCGGGGGCGCCCACTCGACGACCGCCGGCAGGGCAGTCATCGGGCGCGCCTGCAGCAGTACCACCTCACCGGCGCCGTCGAGAGCCCACTCGATGTCTTGAGGGTCGCCAAGGAGGTCCTGGACCCGGCGTCCGAGGGCCGCAACGGCCCGCGCGTTCGCGCTGGTGATCGCCTGCTCCGCCGCCCGCGACGCTGTCGCGTGACGCGCACGCACAATCCACTCGTCGCCCACCGCTTCGCCGCTCACGAGCCGCTCGCCCAGGCCGCGAACGGCAGTGATGACGGTTTCTGCCCGATCACCGGTGGTCGGGTTCGCTGTGAAGGCGACGCCCGCCGCGAGCGCAGGCACCATCGGCTGAACGAGCACGGCGATCCCCTCCCGCCCGGATGGTGACTCGTCGCGGGCGGCCCGGTATGACGCGACGCGGTCCGACCGGGCAGCATCGGCGCATCGGGTCACCGCGTCGGGGACCTCGGACTTCGGCACATCGAGGAACGTCTCGTACTGCCCGGCGAATGAAGCCCCAGGAAGGTCTTCGGAGACCGCCGAGGACCGCACCGCGAACCGCGCGACACCAGAGAAGTCCTCGTGAGCGAGGAGGCGCTCCAACTCGGCCCTCGCCGCGTCCGCGTGCGTCCACGACGTCGACGTCACGACGAGACCCGGCGGAACGGGGAAGCCCGCGGCTGAGAGGGTCGCAAGGGTGGCTGCCTTCACCCCCGCGGTGGTCGGGGTCATCGCCGCGGCATCCGCGAGCCGAACGACGTACGGCGGCGCATTCGACATGACTCACCTCGCTCGGCGGCCGTGGAGCCTTCGGGAATCGCGAACCTACACTTCTGGCTCGGACAGGGCCACGTCCGCCCTGATGAGCCTTCTGACGAGTAGTGCGCCCACGTCCACGCGCTAGGCGATGGACGGCGCGGCGACGGCCTGCGAGGGTTGAGAGACGGCGCTGCACACTGCAATCGTTGAACCGCGCGCTGCTTACTGCGAAGCGGGGACGAGCTCCTCGAGGAGTGCGGCGACCCGCGCCTTGATGTCGTCGCGGATGGGCCGCACCTCGTCGACGGGACGGCCCGCGGGATCCGTGAGCTCCCAGTCCTCGTACCGCTTCCCGGGGAAGATCGGGCAGGCGTCCCCGCAGCCCATCGTGATCACGACGTCGGACTCCTTGACCGCCTCCGTGGTCAGCACCTTCGGCGCCTCGCCGGTGATGTCGATGCCGTCCTCGGCCATCACCTGGACCGCGACCGGGTTGATCTGACCCGTCGGCTCACTGCCCCCCGAGAGCACCTCGACGCGATCGCCGGCGAGGGCCCGCAGGTAGCCCGCCGCCATCTGCGATCGGCCGGCGTTGTGGATGCAGACGAACAGGACGGTCGGCTTCGCCACGGTGCTCCTTCGTTCGGTCGGGACGGTCATCGGCAGGGTAGGGCGTGCGTGTTTGGTCAGAGCGCCGAGACCGCGGCCCCCGCCGCGTCCAGCGCCTCCGGGACGAGGCGGTAGTAGGCCCAGGTGCCGCGCTTGCTCCGGGTGAGGAACCCCGCGTCGGTGAGCATCTTCAGGTGGTACGACACCGTGGCCTGAGACAGCCCGACCGGATTCGTGAGGTCGCAGACGCACGCCTCCTGTCCCTCGGATGCCGCAACGATGGAGAGGAGGCGCAGCCGTGCCGGGTCCGCCAGCGCCTTCAAGGTGCGGGCAAGATCCGTCGCCGCACCGGGGGCCATGCCCTCGGCGTCCGGCGTGCAGCAGGCCGCTTCCGTGCTCGTCGTGATCTCGAGGACTGGTGTCACCCCGCAAGTGTTGCATAGATCGACACTGATCGATGTATGGTGCATCTATCGATAGCGATCGATGATTGCTCAGCCCTGAAGGAGAACCCATGACGCTCACTCTGTCCGCACCAGCGGAGGCGGCACAGGACCGCCTTGCCGGGCTGCCGGTCGCGATCATCGGCGCCGGCCCGGTGGGGCTCGCGGCCGCGGCCCACCTGACCCGGCGGGGGCTGCCGTTCGTCGTCTTCGAAGCCGGCGATTCCGCCGGGTTCGCCATCGCCCTGTGGGGTCACACGCGGCTCTTCTCGCCGTGGCGCTACGTGACCGATGAGGCCGCCCGCGAGCTCCTGACTGCCCAGGGGTGGTCCAGCCCCGACCCGGAGTCGCTGCCCTATGGTCGCGACTTGGTCACCGACTACCTCGAGCCGCTGGCCGCGACGCCGCTGCTCGCCCCACATATCCGCTACGCGTCCAACGTCTCCGCCGTCAGCAGGCAGGGCATGGACCGCACTCGGTCGACCGGACGGGCCGCCGCGCCGTTCGTTCTTCGCGTCGAGCAGAACGGGCAGGTGCGGGAGGAGCTCGCCCGTGCTGTCATCGACACCTCCGGCACCTATCGGAACCCCAACGGCCTTCTCGCCTCCGGCCTAGATCCCGTCGACCTCGACGCGCTCCGGCCGCACCTCAGCCACGCCCTCCCCGACGTTCTCGGACGCGACCGTGCGCGCTTCGCCGGCAAACGCACCCTCGTGCTCGGCGCCGGCCACTCCGCCGCCAACACCCTCATCGCCCTCGCCGATCTCGCCCGGCAGGAGCCCGGCACGACGGTCGTGTGGGGCATCCGCAACGCCAGCCCCAAGCGCGTCTACACCGGCGCCGACGACGAGCTCCAGGACCGGGCAGCCCTCGGCGACCGCGTCGCCTCCCATGTTGCCTACGGTCGGATCGAGCTGCTCGACTCCTTCGAGGTCGACCGCCTCGAGCTGGATGGCGACGCGGTCCGGGTCGACGGCCGACGCGCCGGGGAACCGGTATCGATCGAGACCGACGTGATCGTCGGCGCCACCGGCTTCAAGCCCGACCTCGACATGCTCCGTGAGATCCGCCTGGCACTCGACGACATCGTCGAGGCGCCCCGTGCGCTGGCGCCGCTCATCGACCCGAACCTGCACAGCTGCGGCACCGTCCCGCCCCACGGCGTCGCGGAACTCGCCCAGCCGGAGCCGAACTTCTTCGTGGCCGGGATGAAGAGCTACGGACGAGCACCGACCTTCCTGCTGCTCACCGGCTACGAGCAGATCCGCTCCATCGCCGACGAGCTCGCGGGCGACCACGATGCCGCACGACGCGTGCAGCTGACGCTGCCGGAGACCGGCGTCTGCTCGGGCGGCGAGGGCAGCGCCTGCTGCAGCACCGCGTCGACGTCCGCTCCCACTCGTCGGCCGCTCCAGCTCCTGACCGTCGCTCCGAGTCGAGGCGGCGGCTGCTGAGATGGCGGTCACGGTTCGTTCTCTGACGGCTGAGGACTGGTCGTCCGTGCGGGAGATCTACGCCGAGGGCATCGCCACCGGTAACGCGACGTTCGAGGCGAAGCCGCCGTCGTGGGAGGACTTCGATCGGGGCAAGCTCCCCGACCACCGATTCGTGGCGGTGGACGAATCAGGGGCGGTGATCGGCTGGATCGCGGTCTCGCCCACCTCGAGCAGGGCCGTCTATCGCGGGGTCGTCGAGCACTCCGTCTACGTCGCGGCCCGTGCGAGACGAGTCGGCGTCGGCCGCTGTCTGCTCGATGAACTGGTGCGCTCGAGCGAGGCGGCGGGGATCTGGACGATCCAGTCGTCGATCTTTCCCGAGAACGAGGCAACCCTCGCCTTGCACGAAGTGGCTGGATTTCGACTCGTCGGAACCAGAGAGCGCATCGCCAGAATGACCTACGGGCCCTACCTCGGACGATTCCGGGACACCCTCCTCGTCGAACGTCGCAGTCCCGTCGTCGAGCCTTAGCGACACGAACGTCGTCGTCAGTTGGTGTGGGGCGCCGGCAAGACCGGTCGTTACCGCCGTCGTTTGCCCCGTCGTTGAGGACGATGGGGTCAGCGACGGGTTTCCAGCGTCTTGCCCTGTCCTGGCCTGCCTCCTCAGCTGGCGCTGCTTCCGAACCACCCGCAGCACAGCGCAAAAGATGCTGTGCAGTGGGTGGTTCGGAAGTGCAGGAGGCAGGCCAGGACAGGACAAGAAGAAGTGCTGTGGAATGGGAGGAAATGAAAAGAAGAGCGGAAAGCGTGCGGGGAAACGGTGGTAGTAGAACTCGAAGTGATGGGGGCGGGAGACGGTAGAGAAAACAGAAGCGGGGGAGTGGCGGAAAGTGCGGTTTATGTGATCGAGCGGCTGGTGTCAGAGGAGTGAACTGAGGTCGGATCCGATCGAGGGGTAGGTGGCGACGGCGGATCGCAGTTGGGCTGTCGTAAGGCCGACTTTGATAGCGAGCCCGAAGGTGTTGATGAGTTCCGAGTAGTGGTGCCCGAGCAGGTGTGCGCCGACGACCAGATCGGTACGTCGACCGACGAGGATCTTCGCGGCTCCGGTCGTCTCGCCGATCCGGTAGTTGGAGTACCAGCCGCGGGTGTCGGTGTAGCGGACGTCGATGTCGATGCCACGGTCCCGAGCCTCGTGCTCGAGCAGTCCGACGCGATTGAGCTCGGGAAGGGTGAACACCGTGCTGGGTACACCGGTGTAGTCGGGGACGGTTCGGGTGCCTTTGAGCATGTTCGAGGCGGCGACCTTCCCCTCGATCACCGCGACCGGCGTGAGTCGCGCGGCTGGTGTCTGGGCGGCGTCGCCGGCGGCGTAGACGGCCGGGTTGGTGGTGCTCTGCAGGTGCTGGGAGACCTGCACCCCGTCCGGCCCGGCAGCGATGTCGGCGGCGTCGAGGCGCAGGCGCTCCAGGTCCGGCTCCCGGCCCGCGGCGTGGACGACCAGATCGGCGGTGAGCACTGAACGCTCCCCATCTCGGTTCAGGGTCACCCGGTACTCGGAGCCGACGCGCTCGACTCCCGCCACCTCGGTCCCTCGCCGTACGTTGATGCCGTCACGCCGAGTGCGGTCGACCAGGAGTTCGACGAGGTCGGGGTCGAACTGGCGCAGGGGTCGCTCGCCGCGGTCGACGATCACGCAGTGCGCGCCCGCGTGGGCGGCGATGTGCGC
The DNA here is from genome assembly GCA_025936735.1 of Amnibacterium sp. Classification (GTDB taxonomy): domain Bacteria; phylum Actinomycetota; class Actinomycetes; order Actinomycetales; family Microbacteriaceae; genus Amnibacterium. Next base: position 9,595 of record JAICSU010000008.1, on the reverse strand, counting down.
GAACTCGAACGCGATGTAGCCGCCTCCGACGAACACGATCCGCTGCGGGAGGGACTCGAGCTCCAGGAACTGTGTGCTGTCGACGAGATGCTCGCTGCCTGGGAAGCCGAGCGGGCGAGGTCGCGCGCCGGTCGCGATGAGTACGTGCTCGGTCTCGTATCCGATGCCGTCGACCTCGACCTGGCGAGGCCCCGTGAACCGGGCCTCGCCATGCAGGCAGGCGACGTGGTTGCCCTGCAGCTCACGCTCCATACTCTGCGGGATGCCGTCGGTGAAGCCGCGCTTGTGCGCCATGAGGTCACGCCAATCGACGTGCAGCGTCCCGGGGTCGATGCCCTTGCCCTGCATCAGCCGAGCCGCCTCGACGACCTCGGCGCCGCGACGGAGGATCTTCTTCGGATCACAGCCCCGCAACGCGCACGTTCCGCCATACGGAAGCGCGTCAACGATGGCGACCCGCCAGCCCTTGGCGCCCGCCTTGTTCGCCGCGACCGTGCCGGCCATCCCTGCGCCGATCACCAACAGATCCAGCGAGTCAGGCACGATGGGATCTCCTCTCAGGCTCCGGTCCCGGAGCAGTCCGTGGACCGTAGACCTTGCAGCGAGGTGCAGGGTCAAGTGCTGAGATGGGCGCCGTGCTGATCGGAACCCTCGCCGAAGTCGCCGGCGTATCCCCGCAGACCATCCGGTTCTACGAACGCCTCGGCCTGCTGCAGCCCATCGACCGCCTCGGGAACGGCTACCGGTACTACGACGACGACGCGGTCGACCGGCTCGGTTTCATCCAGTCGGCGCAGACCCGCGGGCTGACCCTCGCCGAGATCGGCAGCATCCTCGAACTACGCGACGCCGACCAGCGACCGTGCGGTCACGTCACCCAACTCCTCGTGGACAAGCTCGCGGATGTGCGTGCACACCGGCAACAGCTCGCGGGGCTCGAGGTCGAGCTCGAGCGGCTGATCGAAGCGAGCGCGCGGATGAACCCGACCGATTGCACGAGTGACGGCATCTGCCAGATCATCACCGGGCCTACATCAGCATCATGAACACGAGGACCACGACGCCGTAGACGGTGGTGGCAGCGGTCACGCGTCCCAGTGTCGCGGCCGGATGCCCCGCCGTGGCGCAGCGGGCTCGTCGACGTCACACTGGGCGCCATGACCACCACCGTGTCGGAGCAACCCATCTGCTGGTGCTGCGGTACCTCGGCCGATCCCGGTCGGATGGTGCATCTCGGCAATCATCCTGAGGTCACCGTCTGCACCCGGTGCGCCCATTCGTTGCATGTGTGGGCGGGCGAGATCGAGGACAGATCGCGGACCGGAGCCGCAGCGCGAGGCCGCCGAGCCCTTCGGCGGCTCCGACGATGGGTCGTCCGTCATGGATGGCACCGCGTTCCATTCCTCGGCCGAGCGCTGCGCCGCATCGGCAAACGGCTCCCCTGATCGCCTGCAGCCGACCAGTGTGGAGCGGTGCCCGCCTCCTCGGGACGACCCGTGTCAGGGGCGCGCTGTAGGACGGCCGTGATCCTCGGGAGGCACGGGTGGGCACGGTCTCGAATTACTCCACGACAGCCGGTCGCCGCTGGCGGGTCCGCTACCGGACGCCGGACCATCGCCAAACCGACAAACGCGGGTTCCGCACCAAACGCGAAGCGGAGGACTTCCTCGCCGGAATCGAAGTCGCCAAGCTCCGCGGCGACTGGGTCAACCCGGCGCGATCCCGGGTGACCGTGGGCGAGTGGGCCGAGCAGTGGTACGCGGCGCAGCTCCAGGTGAAGCCCACGACGCGGTCGGGGTACCGTCACTCGCTCGACAAGCACGTGCTTCCGCGGTGGTCGGCCGTCCGGCTGCCGGAGGTGAGGCATTCCGATGTCCAGACCTGGGTGAACGGCCTCTCCGCCAAACTCGCGCCCTCGACAGTGCGCCAGATCCACCTCGTGCTGTTCGGGGTGATGAAGTTCGCCGTTCGAGACGGCCGCCTGAGCCGCAATCCGTGCGACGACGTCCGCCTGCCACGAATCCTCAAGCGTCGCCACGGCTACCTCGATGACCAGCAGGTCGAGCGGCTCGCCGCCGAGCACGGCCCCTACGGGGACGTCATCGCGTTCCTCGCCTACACCGGCCTTCGGTGGGGCGAGATGGCGGCATTGCGAGTAGGCCGAGTCGACCTCCGGCGCCGGCGACTCGAGGTGGCCGAAGCCGTGACCGAACCGCGAGGAGCGCTGATCTTCGGGACGCCGAAGACCCACGAGCGTCGCTCGGTGCCGTACCCCGTGCTGCTGAGCGAGCTGCTCCGCGCACGCTGCGCCGGAAAGGCACCGGGCGATCTGGTGTTCGCCGGGGCGGATGGCGGCGTCCTGCGGAGCAGCAACTTCCGATATCGCTGGTTCGACCCGGCGCTTGCCCGCGTCCGAGCCGAGGATCCCGATTTTCCCCGTATCACGCCGCACGACCTCCGCCACACGGCCGCGAGCCTTGCCATCGCCGCCGGCGCCAACGTCAAAGCGGTCCAGCGGATGCTCGGCCACGCGTCGGCAGCCATGACGCTCGACGTCTACACGGACCTCTTCGACGATGACCTCGACGGCGTCGCAGCCGCGCTCGATGACCACGCGGCTGCTGCAGGTGTGGGCAAAATGTGGGCACGGCCCCTCGAAGAGCCGGGCGGTGTGCCGCCGGAAAAGGAAAAACCCCCGGATGACCAGGGGTTTCAGTAGTGGCTCCGACCGGCGTCGATCCGGTGACCTTTCGATTTTCAGTCGAACGCTCTACCAACTGAGCTACAGAGCCGAAAGCGGATCGCTTGCACGATCCGCCTCGCGACCCTGACGGGACTTGAACCCGCGACCTCCGCCGTGACAGGGCGGCACGCTAACCAACTGCGCTACAGGGCCAAACAACTTGCTTTTCGGTGAACTCTTGTCCGCGGCTGTGACCCCAACGGGATTCGAACCCGTGTTATCGCCGTGAAAGGGCGACGTCCTAGGCCGCTAAACGATGGGGCCGGGCCTCCCGGAACCGGGCTCACCGACCGTCAAGTGTACGGTGCCCGGCGCCGTTTCCCAAACGCACGCGGATCCGCGGGCGCGCCGCGACACACCCGGACTGGGTACACGGGATCCGGCCGCCCCCGGGTTACGGTGGCGGCTGCATTCCGAGGCGGCTCGACCCGCCGGTGCGTCGATCGGGGGTTCGACATGCGGATGCGGGTCAGGACTCGCGTGCTCGCGCTGTCCGTCGTGCTCACGACGGCCGCGGTCGCCGGCATCGCGCTGCCCGCGAGCGCCACGAACTACCCCTCCTGGAGCGACGTGCAGGCCGCGCGGCACAGCGCCGCAGCGAAGGCCGCCCAGGTCAAGCGCATCGAGGGGCTGCTCGCCGCGAGCAAGGCCGTCGTCGAGCGGACGCAGCAGGTCGCGGAGCAGCGCGGGGCGGACTACGAGGCCGCGCGCAACCAGGTCGACGCGGCGAACGACCGGCTCGCGGCCGTGAAGCAGGAGGTCGCCGCCGACCAGAAGCGGGCGAAGGCGGCCTCGCAGCGGGCCGGCCTGCTCGCCGCGCAGCTGAGCCGCACCGGCGGCGCCGACCTCGAGACGACGCTGTTCTTCTCCGCGGGCTCGTCGGACCGGAGCGCGTCCTCGTTCCTCACCAAGCTGGGCCGGCTCAGCAAGCTCACCCAGTCGAACGGCGCGATCGCCGCCGCCGCGAAGCAGGCGCAGCGCACCGCGGCCGCGACGCAGGCGCAGCTGAAGGAGGCGACCGACGCGCTCGTCGCGCTGAAGCAGAAGGCCGCATCCGCGCTCGCCGCGGCCGTCAAGGCGAACGACGCCGCGAACGCCGAGCTCCAGAAGGAGCAGGGCATCCAGGCCACGCTGGCGGCGCAGCTGAAGGCGCTCCAGGCGAAGTCGGATGCGACGGCCGCCGGATACCAGGACGGCCTTCGTGCTGCCGCCGCAGCGAAGGCCGCGGCGGCGGCAGCCGCTGCGGGCGGCGGAGGTGCCGGCGGATCGGTCGGCTCCTCCGGCTGGGCGCTGCCCGCGTACGGTCCCATCACCGACGGCTTCGGCTACCGCCCCGACCGTCCTGCCGGAGCGAACCCGTTCCACCGCGGCACCGACATCGGGGCGGGCTGCGGCAGCTCCATCTACGCCGCCCATTCCGGAACCGTGATCTACGCGGGCTGGCTCGGCACCTACGGCAACTTCATCGAGATCGACAACGGCGGCAGCGTCTCGACGGGCTACGCCCACATCCGTCCGGGCGGCACCTTCGTGCACGTCGGCCAGCAGGTGTCCGCCGGTCAGAACATCGCCTCCGTGGGCATGACGGGCGCCGCGACCGGCTGCCACCTCCACTTCGAGGTGCGGCTGAACGAGGTCGCCGTCGACGCCGTGCCGTTCATGGCGGCCCGGGGGATCACCATTGGTTGAGACGCTGCGCAAGCACCACACCGCGCCGCTCGGCATCGCCGTCGGCGCCGTCACCCTCGGGGCGGTGACCGCGGCGTTCACCATCACGCCGGCCTCCGCCGACGAGCCGACCTACCCCAGCTGGCAGGACGTCCAGGACGCGGCGCACAGCGAGACGGCGGCCAAGGCCGAGGTGGCGAGGATCACCGCCCTCATCACCTCCCTCCAGGACCAGGCGGATGCGGCCGGCCGCGAGGCGCAGATCGCCGCCGAGCACGCGCACACCGCTCAGGCGGCCGAGGCCGCCGCGCGCCGGCAGCACGACGCCCTCGCTGCGGAGGCGGACGCGGCCGCGGCGCGGGCCCGGACGTCTCGGATGCGGGCCGGCCTGCTCGCCGCCCATCTCGCCCGCACGACAGGCGGCGACGTGACGACCGACCTGCTGCTGAACGGCTCGGACGCCAGCAACCTGCTGTACCGGCTGGCGACGATGTCGCAGCTGTCCGCGCAGTCCGCGCAGATCTACAACGACGCCGTCGCCGACGAGAACACGGCGAAGGCCCTCGGCGCGCAGGCGGACGCCGCCGCGGCCGAGCTCCAGCAGCGCGCGGATGCCGCCGCCGCGGCCCTCGCCGCGGCGCAGCGCACCTCGGCGGCGGCCGAGTCCGCGGTCACCGCTCAGCAGCAGCACGTGAACCGGCTCCTGTCCCAGCTCGCCGACCTCCAGCACACCAGCACCCAGGTCGCCGCGGCGTACGTCGCGGGCGTGCAGCACCGTCGCGAGGTCGCCGCCGCGCAGGCGGAGCACTCGTCCGGCGGCGACTCCGCCGGCCCGTCCTCCGGCGGGTCCTCGTCGTCCGGCGGGTCGTCCTCGTCCTCCGGCGGGTCGTCCTCGTCCGGCGGGTCGTCGTCCTCGGGTGGGTCGTCGTCGACGTCCGGCGGGTCCTCCTCGTCCGGTGGATCCTCGTCCTCGGGGGGATCCTCGTCCGGTGGCTCGTCCTCCTCGAGCGGCTCCAGCGGATCCGTCGGCTCGGGCAACACCTCCGAGGCCGCCGCGGCCGTGGCGTTCGCCCGGGACCAGATCGGCGACATGTACCAGTTCGCGGGCGCCGGACCGAGCACCTGGGACTGCTCCGGCCTCACCTGGAAGGCGTACCTGTCGGTCGGCATCGACATCGGCGGCCACTCCGCTACGGCGCAGTACGACCTGGCCAGCGCGCAGGGACAGCTGGTGCCCTACTCGCAGGCCCAGCCCGGTGACCTCGTCTTCTACACGGACGGCGGCGGCGACATGTACCACGTGGCCATCTACTCGGGCGGCGGCGACATGATCGAGGCCCCCTACGACGGGGTGCCCGTGCGCGAGGTGCCGGTCCGCGACACCGACCGGATGCCGGTCGTGGCCCGCCCGACGGCCTGACGCCGACCCGCGACAGCACGTCGGCAGGACGGTTTCCTGTCAGCAGGACGAAATCGGCCGATTCGTCCTGCTGAAGCGAATTCGTCCTGCTGAGGTGCTCCCGGGGGGCGCGCCTGCGGGCTCAGCTGTGCTCGGCGCCCGCGTCGGTGAGGCGGGTGAAGCCGTCCTGGATGATCCGGTCGGCCTCGGCCGCGCCGCCCCAGCCCTCGATGTTCACGAACTTGCCGGGCTCGAGGTCCTTGTAGCGCGCGAAGAAGTGCTCGAGCTCCTTGCGGGTCTGCTCCGGCACGTCGTCGATGTCCTGGATGTGCTGCCAGCGCGGGTCCTTGTGCGGGACGGCGATGATCTTCGCGTCCGAGCCCGCCTCGTCGCTCATGTTCAGCACCGCGACGGGACGCACCTTCACCCCGACGCCCGGGAAGACGGGGTACTCGAGCAGCACGAGCGCGTCGACCGGATCGCCGTCGAGCCCGAGGGTGTTCTCGAAGAAGCCGTAGTCGACGGGGTAGACGAACGCCGTGAACAGCACGCGGTCGAGGTAGACGCGGCCGGTGACGTGGTCGACCTCGTACTTGTTCCGGCTCCCCTTGGGGATCTCGATGATGACGTCGTACTCGGCCACGGTCGTCCTCCACGCAGGTGAGCGGCGGCGGATCCGGCCCCGCCGCGGGCGGCCCTAACGTTAGCGGATGCCCGATCGGCCCCGATTGACGCCGGCGGTCGCCGACGTCCGCCGGGCGGTCCGCGAGGCGCTGCCGGCCGTGCCGGTGCGCGAGGCCGGAGCGGAGGCCCTCGTCGGGCTCTCCGGCGGTCCGGACTCCCTCGCCCTCGCCCTCGCGGTGGCGTTCGAGGCGCCGCGTGCCGGCCGCCGGATCGGCGCGGTCGTCGTCGACCACGGCCTGCAGCCGGGATCGGCCGCCGTCGCCGAGCGGGCTGCGGCCACGGCCCGGCATCTCGGGCTGGACCCGGTGCGGGTCGAGGCCGTGTCCGTCGGCGACGAGGGCGGCCCCGAAGCGGCGGCCCGTACCGCGCGGCGGGCGGCGTTCCGACGCGCCCTCTCCGCGACGGGGGCGACGCGCATCCTCACCGCGCACACGCTCGACGATCAGGCCGAGACGGTGCTGCTCGGGCTGGCCCGGGGATCGGGACCGGATGCGGTGGCCGGGATGCGCGCCGACTCGCCCCCGTTCGTGCGGCCGCTGCTCGGCGTCCGGCGGACGACGACGGTGCAGGCGTGCGCCGACCAGGGTGCCGAGCCGTGGGCCGATCCGCACAACGCCGATCGGCGGTTCACCCGCGTGCGCGTCCGGCTCGACGCGCTGCCCGCGCTCGAGGCCGCCCTCGGTCCCGGCGTTCCGCTCGCGCTCGCCCGCACCGCGGCCCAGCTGCAGGAGGACGCCGCCGCGCTCGATCTCCTCGCCGCCGAGCAGGCGCCCGAGCTGGCGGAGCTCGCCGACGGCGGGATCGCCCTGCCGGTCGCCGCGCTCGCCGCGAACCCGCCCGCGCTCGCGCAGCGGCTCATCCGCCTCGCCGTCGAGCAGGAGTTCGGCCGGACCCTCACCCGCGCGCAGACGCTCGAGGTCGCCCGCCTCGTGACCGACTGGCACGGGCAGGGACCGCTCGATCTGCCCGGCGTTAGGGTGGTCCGCGCCGGCGGCCGGATCGAGTTCACGGCCGCGTGAAGGGGAGGCAGCGTGCAGACGAGCGACGTCGAGGGTGACCTCTCCGGGGTCCTTCTGACCGAGGAGCAGATCGCCGACCGCATCGCGGATCTCTGCCGCCGCATCGAGGGCGACGAGCCCCCCGCCGACGACGGCAAGCCGCTGCTCCTCGTCGGCGTGCTGAAGGGGGCGGTCATGGTCATGGCCGACCTCGCGAGGGAGCTGCGCATCCCCGTCGAGATGGACTGGATGGCCGTCAGCTCGTACGGCTCCAGCACCCGGTCGTCCGGCGTCGTGCGCATCCTCAAGGACCTCGACACCGAGCTCGCCGGTCGCCGGGTGCTCATCGTCGAGGACATCATCGACTCGGGCCTCACGCTCTCCTGGCTCGTCGCGAACCTCCGCTCACGCGGCCCCGCCTCTGTCGAGGTGTGCGCGCTGCTGCGGAAGCCGGAGGCCCAGCGGATCGCGGTCGACGTGAAGTACTCGGGGTTCGACATCCCGAACGAATTCGTCGTCGGATACGGGCTCGACTACGCGGAGCAGTACCGGAACCTGCGGGCGATCGCGGTGCTCGCCCCGCACGTCTACACCTGACCCGCTTCCGCGGAGGGCCGCGGGACGACCCCGCTTCCTGGTGATCGGCCACGCGTCGGCCATGAACCCGAAATGGGGCATCCCCCGACAGCGAACAGGTGCTCTACAGCGGAATGCGGGGCGTTACCCTATCCCCACTATGGACTTCAAGCGCATCTTCCGCGGTCCGCTCCTCTATATCGTGATCGCGGTCATCGTGGTGTGGGTCGGCTCGAGCCTGCTGACGGGATCCGGCTTCCACCAGATCACGACCGAGCAGGGTCTCGATTACCTGAGCTCCGGTCAGGTCTCGCAGGCCAAGATCGTCGACACGGACCAGCGCGTCGACCTCACGCTCCACAAGCCGGACTCGACCGGCAGCAAGCAGGTGCAGTTCTACTACGTGGCGCCCCGGGGCCCGGAGATCGTCAAGGCCGTCGACTCCGCCTACAAGGGGGGCAAGCTCGACGGCTTCAACGACGAGGTCCCGCAGCCCAGCTGGCTGCTGTCGGTCGCGACCTTCCTCGTGCCGATCCTGCTGCTCGGGCTCTTCTTCTGGTTCATCATGTCCGGCATGCAGGGCGGCGGGAACCGCGTCATGCAGTTCGGCAAGTCGCGCGCGAAGCTCGTCTCCAAGGAGACCCCGAAGGTCACGTTCAACGACGTCGCCGGGTCCGACGAGGCCATCGAGGAGCTCGGCGAGATCAAGGACTTCCTGAAGGAGCCGGCGAAGTTCCAGGCCGTCGGGGCACGCATCCCGAAGGGCGTGCTGCTGTACGGCCCTCCCGGCACCGGCAAGACCCTGCTCGCCCGCGCCGTCGCGGGTGAGGCGGGCGTGCCGTTCTACTCGATCTCCGGCTCGGACTTCGTCGAGATGTTCGTCGGCGTGGGCGCGAGCCGCGTGCGCGACCTCTTCGACCAGGCGAAGCAGAACGCGCCGGCCATCATCTTCGTCGACGAGATCGACGCGGTCGGCCGCCACCGCGGCGCCGGCCTCGGCGGCGGGCACGACGAGCGCGAGCAGACGCTGAACCAGCTGCTCGTCGAGATGGACGGCTTCGACGTGAAGACGAACGTCATCCTCATCGCGGCCACCAACCGCCCCGACATCCTCGACCCCGCGCTGCTGCGGCCGGGCCGCTTCGACCGCCAGATCGGCGTCGACGCCCCCGACCTGAACGGCCGCCGCCGCATCCTCGAGGTGCACGCGAAGGGCAAGCCGCTGGCCGCCGGCGTCGACCTCGAGGTGCTCGCCCGCAAGACGCCCGGCTTCACCGGCGCCGACCTCGCGAACGTGCTGAACGAGGCCGCGCTGCTCACCGCGCGCAGCAACGCGCAGCTCATCGACAACCGCGCCCTCGACGAGGCCGTGGACCGCGTGATCGCGGGGCCCCAGCGTCGCAGCCGGGTGATGAAGGACCAGTAGAAGCTCATCACCGCCTACCACGTGGGCGGCCACGCCCTCGTCGCTGCTGCGCTGAACCACACGGACCCCGTCACGAAGGTGACGATCCTGCCCCGCGGGCG
>JAICSU010000192.1 GCA_025936735.1 Amnibacterium sp. | reverse complement strand
GCTCGCGGTCCTGCGCGCACCAGACCTCCGACATGCCGCCGCGGCCGAGCACGTACTCGAGCTCGTACCGGCCGCCGATGACCGAGTCGGGCATCGGGCTAGGTTATGTGCCGAACGTGGGCGCGATACTCACCTACGAGCAGGCGCAGGAGCTCGTCCTCGCGCGTGCGCAACCGCTCGCGTCGGAAGTGGTGGAGCTCGCCGATGCCGCCGGGCGGGTGACGGCCGCCGCGGCCGCCGCGCAGGTCGACCTGCCGCCGTTCGCAAGCTCGGCGATGGACGGGTTCGCCGTCCGTGCCGTCGACGTGCCCGGCCGGTTGCCCATCGTCGAACGCGTCGCGGCCGGCCGGCCCGCAGAACGTCCGCTCGCGCCGGGCGAGGCGATGGAGATCTCGACGGGCGGCGTCGTCCCCGACGGCAGTGATGCCGTCGTCCCCGTCGAGTATGTTGTCCAGCATGACAACGAGGTGGAGATCGCGGGCGCCGTGGAGACGGGCGCGAACGTCCGGCCGCGCGGCGGCGACGTCCATGCGGGCGATGTCGTCGTCGCGCGCGGTGTCCGGCTCGGTGCAGCACAGCTCGGCGCGCTCGCCGCGGCCGGCGTCGCCGCCGTCGAGTGCACGCGCCGTCCGCGTGTGTGCGTGCTCGCCACGGGGACGGAGCTCGCCCGTCCCGGCGAGCCGCTCCGTCCCGGGCAGGTCTACGAGGCGAACGCGCTCATGCTCGCGGCCGCGCTCGCCGCCGCGGGCGCCCAGGTCGAACGGCTGCCGGCGGTCGCCGACGACGAGGACGCGCACCGCGCCGCCCTCGAGCGGGGGCTCGACGCGGACGTGCTCGTCACGTCGGGCGGCGTCTCGGTCGGGCCGCACGACCTCGTCCGAAAAATCGAGTCCGAGCTCGGCGTCGAGGAGGTGTTCTGGCGCGTCGCGATTCGTCCGGGCAAGCCGGTGGCGTTCGGTGTCCGGACGCGCGCAGGCTCGACGGAGCGCGATGGAGCAGCCGTGCTCGTCTTCGGGCTGCCCGGCAACCCGGTGTCGTCACTCGTCGGCTGCGAGTTGTTCGTCAAGCCCGCCGTGCGCGCGCTGCAGGGGTTGCTCGACCCGCTGCCGCCGCTCGAGGACGGCGTCCTCGCCACGGCACTGCGCCGCAATCCGGTGCGGGACGACTTCGTCCGGGTGCGCACGCATCTGACGCCCGAGGGGACATCGCTCGAGCCGGTCGTCGGCCAGGAGTCGCACATGATCGTGCGCTCGGCTGCGGCGAGCGCACTCGTGCACGTCCCGCGCGGCGAGGGCGAGCTCGCGGCCGGCTCGCGCGTGGCCTGGTTGCGCCTCGGCGCCGCCTGAGGCGCCGCCTCATCCGTGCAGGGCCTCTCGGGCCGCCTCGTCGGGCGGGCGCCGCCGCCGGCGCGCGAGCACGAGCGCCCGCACGAGCTCGCGCAACGGACCGCGCGGCGGGCGCTCCGCGGCACTCGGATACGGGGCGTAGCGGCCGCCGACCGCCGCGACGAGCTGGGCGGCGGCGGCAAGCCACCCGAGCGCGATCACCGCGGCGGCAACCGGCGCGTAGCGGAGGGAGAAGAGCCAGGCGACGTACCAGGGTGCGTCCCAGCCGAGCCCGTAGCGGGCGCCGAACGACCAGAGCAGGAGCGCGGCTCCCGCGAATCCGGCCGCGAGGACGACGCCCTGCACCCAGCGGGGCGCGTCCCGGAGCTGGGGCAGCCAGAGCCAGATGTGCAGGGAGGGCAGCACGAAGATCAGCGCGTACGGGTTCGTGGCGACGACGAGCAGCGCCACGACGCCGAGCGCGAGCAGTGCCGCGGTCTGTCCGGCGAGCAGCTCCTCCGGATGGACGTGGCGGCGCGGGATCAGGCGGTCGCGGGAGACGATCCAGCCCACGAGGACGAGTGCGCCCAGCCCGATCAGCGCCCCGCCGGGCCAGTGGACGTCGCGCAGTGCCGGGGGACGTGCGACCCCGCCCGGCCAGCCGCCGAGCACGGTGAAGAGCGCGAAGAGCCCGCCGACCCAGGCCCAGAAGGCGAGCCGGCTGCGGTACGCGCGCAGGGCGGGGGCGACGCGGATCCGCCGCCGGCGACAGCGCGCGAACAGGTCGACCGCCGTGGCGAGGAAGGGGAGCAGGCAGCCGATCAGCACGAGCTCGATCGCCCAGCCCCGCACGATCCGCGTGCCGAGGAACACGTAGCTGCCGGGGCCCGGCGCGAGCGCGACCCCCTGCTGGAGCGCGTCGATCGTGTTCTGGGCCGCTCGGCCGATCTGGCCGAGCCGTCCGGCGTGCAGCCCGCCGACCGTGTCGCCGATCCCGTCGCCCGGGCGGTCGGGGGAGGTGGTGAGCGTGACCGCGGGGATCCCGCGCGTCACGAACGGCGCCTGCTCGTAGCGGCTGTACGGGAAGCCGAGGTCGATCAGCTGCCGGAGCGCGCTCGGCCGCGTCGGGTCGGAGCCGCTCTGCGCCGCCACCTGCAGCCGGACGGTCTCGGCGAGGCCGGCGGTGGCCGTCCGGGGCGTGTCGCCGTTCAGCTCCAGGCGCGGCCGGCCGGCGCCCGCCACGGCGTCGAGGTTGAGGACGGCGATCACGTTCCGCCGCTCCGGCGCGTGCCGGGCGAATTCCGCGGCGCCGAGCCCGCCTTCCACCGCCGCGTCGGTGGAGAGGAAGAGCAACGTGTAGGGCAGCCGGACGACGCGCGCGCCGGTCGCCGACGGGGCGTACGCGCGGGCGAGCTCCACGAGCGCCGCCGTGCCGGAGGCATTGTCCACCGCGCCCGGGCCGGTTCCCGCGTCGTCCCGGTGCGCCATCAGGACGATCGTCTTCTGCGAGAGGCCGGGCTTCGTCGCGAGCAGGTTGACGCCGCGGACGCGACCCCGGCCGGGGACGTCCGCCTCGAACGGCTCGCGGCGCACGTCGAAGCCGTACGGCGTCAGCTGCTGGGTCAGCCAGCGCGCGGCGCCGGCGGCCTCGGGTGTCCCGGCGCCCCGGATCGGGTACGAGGTGGCGAGCTGCCGGGCCAGATCGGCCGCCGTGCCCGCGTCGAAGGCGGGCGGGAGCGCGGGCGGCTGCAGGGCGGAGGGCCGGGCGACGCTGAACGCGAGCACGAGCAGCGGCAGCCCCACGAGCAGCCACGTCCCGCGGTAGAGCCGGCCGTTCACGGGGCGCTCGAGCGAGCCGGGCCGCGCGCGGCGCCGCTCCGGTGCAGGCGGGAGGGCGGCCACGGAGGCAGTCTAGTGGGGGCCTTTTCACGTGAAAACGGCGTCGGGCTACAGTCCCGCCGTGCGCACCGGCCTGATCGCGCTGCTTTGCGGGCTGCTCGGCGCGGGCGCGGCGCTCGGAATCGGGCTCGGCACCGGCGCCCTCGGCTCCGCGACGACGGAGCGGATCGTCCAGACCGTGGGCGGGGAACGCCCCCTCGCGGCAGCGCCGGCCGGAAACGGCTTCTCGGCGGCCCGGGTGTACGCGGCGCGGTCCCCCGGGGTCGTGACCGTCTTCTCGTACTTCGGGGGCGCCGGGTCGCAGGGCTCGGGCTTCGTCGTCGCCCCCACGGGCACGATCCTCACCAACGCCCACGTGATCACGAACGCCGGCGAGACCTCCGGCCCGGTCAGCGCCGCCTCGGCCGTCTACGTCGAGTTCCCGGACGGCGACCGCGTGGGCGCGCGGATCGTCGGCTGGGACGTCTTCGACGACGTGGGCGTGCTCCGGGTCGACCCGGCCGACCACGCGCTCGCGCCCCTCCCGCTCGGCCGCTCCTCGCGGGTCGTGGTCGGCGAGCCGGTCGCCGCGATCGGCAGTCCGCTCGGAAACACCGACTCGCTCGCCGTCGGCGTCGTCTCGGCCGTCGGCCGCTCGATCGCCGCACTGACCGCGCGCTTCGACCTGACCGACGCGATCCAGACCGACGCCCCGCTCGCGCACGGCAGCTCCGGCGGCCCGCTGCTCGACGGCCGGGGCCGCGTGATCGGGATCAACGCTCAGATCCGCAGCGACCAGGGCGGCTCCTCCGGCATCGGCTTCGCCGTCCCGATCGATGCCGCCCGCCGCTCCCTGCAGGAACTGATGACAAAAGGCAAAGTAGAGTATGCATACGCCGGCGTCCAGGCGCAGGACCTGACGCCCTCGCTCGCGGCGCATCTCGGCCTGCGTGTCCACCGCGGCGCGCTCGTCGACCGCGTCGTCGCCGGCGGCCCCGCCGACCGCGCCGGGATCCGCGGCGGCGGCCGCCAGGAGACCTACCTGGGCGAGGCGGTCGTGGCCGGCGGGGACGTGATCGTCTCGATCGGCGGCCGCCCGGTCGCGGACGCGAGCGACCTCGTGAACATCGTCACGAACGACCTTCGGGCCGGCGCGACCGTGACGGTGCGTCTCGTGCGCGGCGGCGGCACCCGGACGGTCTCGCTCCGGCTCGCCGCCCGACCATCGCGTTAGCCCGCGTCGTCGCCCGGGTACGGGCCGCCTGCGGGCAGCCCGGCGGAAGGTGTAGGAATCGGCGGGTTTAGGATCGCGAATCTGTGGAAAAGGACATGTCGACGATGGAGCCCCTCACCGACGGCGGCCGCACGGTCCACCTGCGCATCCCGGCGAAGGCGGAGTACATCACGCTCTGCCGGCTCGCCCTGACCGGGCTCGGGCAGCTGCGCGCGATCGGCGACGACACGATGGCCGATCTGAAGCTTGCGCTCACCGAGGCGGTCTCGAATTCGGTCCGCCACGCGTACGGCGCCACCGGCGACGGCTGCGTCGACGTCCGCTACGACCTCCATCCCGATCGGCTCCACATCGAGGTGATCGACGACGGCGCCGGGTTCGACCCGGAGCGGCCCGGCCCGGTGGAGGGAGAGGAGCTGAGCGAGGGCGGGCTCGGGATCGCGATCATCCGTACGATCGCGGACGAGTTCGAGCTCCGCTCGAGCCCCGGCGAGCGTGGCTCGACGCTGCGCTTCGCCAAGAAGCTCTGAACCGGCGCGAAGCGGGGATAGGGTCCAGCGAT
>JAICSU010000194.1 GCA_025936735.1 Amnibacterium sp. | reverse complement strand
GTACCGGGCGCCGTTGACGGTGGCGGTACCGGCGGTCGGTCGGTCGAGGCCGACGATCATCCGCATCGTCGTCGACTTGCCGGCGCCGTTCGGGCCGAGGAAGCCGGTGACGCGCCCGGGCTCGATGACCGCCGAGACGTCGTCGACCGCCGTCTTGTCGCCGTAGCGCTTGGTCAGTCGTTCGAGCCGGATCACGGCGTCACCCTAGCGGTGGCGGGGGCCCGGGACGTCCTCGTCGGAGATCGGCGCGGCGAACTGGGCCTCGTAGAGGCGCGCGTACGCGCCCTGCGCGGCGAGGAGCTCGTCGTGGGTGCCCTGCTCCACGATCGAGCCCTGCTCCATCACGAGGATGAGGTCGGCGTCCCGGATCGTCGAGAGCCGGTGCGCGATGACGAAGCTCGTGCGGTCCCGCCTGAGGTCCCGCATCGCCTGCTGCACGAGAAGCTCGGTGCGCGTGTCGACGGAGCTCGTCGCCTCGTCGAGGATGAGCACGGCCGGCCGCGCGAGGAACGCCCGAGCGATGGTGATGAGCTGCTTCTCGCCGGCGCTCACGTTGCCGCCCTCGTCGTCGAGCAGCGTGTCGTACCCGTCGGGCAGCGCGTGCACGAACCGGTCCACGTAGGCGGCGCGGGCCGCGGCCACGATCTCCTCCTCGGTGGCGTCCGGGCGGCCGTAGGCGATGTTGTCGCGGATCGTGCCGGCGAACAGCCACGTGTCCTGCAGCACCATGCCCATCCGCTCCCGGAGTCCTGCCCGGGTGAGGCGGGTGATGTCCTCGCCGTCGAGGGTGATGCGGCCGCCGTCGAGCTCGTAGAACCGCTCGAGGAGGTTCACCAGGGTCGTCTTGCCGGCGCCGGTCGGCCCGACGATCGCGACGGTGGAACCCGGCTCCGCCGCGAGGGACAGGTCGCGGATGAGCGGCTTGTCCTTCTCGTACGAGAACGCGACGTGCTCGAAGGCCAGCCGTCCGGTCGTCCGGTTCGGCACGATCGCCTGCTCCGGGTCCGGCGACTGCTCGTCGGCGTCCAGCAGCTCGAAGACGCGCTCCGCGCTCGCGACCCCGGACTGCAGCAGGTTCGCCATCGAGCCGAGCTGGCTGAGCGGCTGCGTGTACTGCCGGGAGTACTGGATGAAGGCCTGCACGTCGCCGAGCGCGAGGGATCCGCTCGCCACCATGAGTCCACCGGCGACGGCGATCGCGACGTAGACGAGGTTCCCGATGAACATCGTCGCGGGCATGATGATCCCGGAGACGAACTGGGCCCCGAAGCTCGCCTTGTAGAGCTCCTCGTTCTCGGCGCGGAAGCGCTCCTCGACCTCGCGGTGCCGCCCGAACACCTTCACGAGGGCGTGCCCGGTGTAGCCCTCCTCGATCTGCGCGTTGAGCGTGCCGGTGTGCCGCCACTGCGCCACGAACAGGGGTTGCGACCGTTTGGCGATGACCGTGGTCACGACGAGGGTGAGCGGCACCGTGACGAGCGCGATCAGCGCGAGCAGCGGCGAGATGATCACCATCATCACGATCACGCCGAGCACCGTGAGGACGGAGTTGACCGCCTGGCTCAGGCTCTGCTGGAGGCTCTGCGAGATGTTGTCGATGTCGTTCGTCACCCTCGACAGCAGTTCGCCGCGGGGCATCCGGTCGAAGTAGGTGAGCGGGAGGCGGTGGATCTTCGCCTCCACGTCCTCCCGCAGGCGGTACACCGTGCGCTGCGTCACCGCGTTCAGCACGTAGCCCTGCAGGTAGGACAGCACCGACGAGGCCACGTAGAGGCCGAGGACGACGAGCAGCAGCGTCCCGAGGGCCGCGAAGTCGATGCCGTGCCCGGGGACCAGGGGGAGCGGCCGCAGCAGATCCGCCTGGGCGTGGTGGCCGGTCGCGTCGAGCTGGGCGAGGACCTGCGCCTTCGTGGCGCCCGCGGGCAGGTGACGGCCGAGGACGCCGGCGAAGATCAGGTTGGTCGCCTGGCCGAGCAGCTTCGGCCCGATCACCGACAGCACGACCGCCGAGACGCCGAGCACGAGCACGAGGGCGACGGCGGCGCGATCCGGGCGCAGCCGGCCGAGCAGGCGTTTCGCGGAGGGACCGAAGCGCATCGCCTTCTGGACGGGCATGCCCCCCATGCCGCCGAACGGGCCGCCTCCGCCGCCGCCCCGCATCGGCGGGCGAGCCGGTGCCGCCGCGCCCTTGGCGGCGGGTGCGGTGGTGCTCATCGGGCCTCCTCCAGGGAGAGCTGGCTGGCGACGATCTCGGCGTACTCGGGCGAGGAATCGAGCAGCTCGCTGTGCGTGCCGCGGGCGACGACCACGCCGTGCTCCAGCACGAGGATCTGGTCGGCGTCCACGATCGTCGAGACGCGTTGCGCGACGACGATCACGGTCGCCCCGGCGACGTCCTTCGCGAGCGCGGCCCGCAGCCGCGCATCCGTCGCCGTGTCGAGCGCCGAGAACGAGTCGTCGAAGACGTAGATCTCGGGCCGCTTCACGAGGGCCCGCGCGATCGCGAGCCGCTGCCGCTGGCCGCCGGAGACGTTGGTGCCGCCCTGGGCGATCTCCGACTCGAGCCCGTCGGGCATGGCCCGGACGAAGTCCGCGGCCTGCGCGGTCTCGAGCGCGGCCCACAGCTGCTCGTCCGTGGCATCGGGGTCGCCGTACCGGAGGTTCGAGGCGATCGTGCCGGTGAACAGGTAGCCCCGCTGCGGCACGAGGCCGATCCGGGACCAGAGGTCGTCCGGATCGAGGTCGCGCACGTCCACGCCGTCGATCAGCACGGCGCCGTCCGTCACGTCGAAGAGCCGGGGGAGCAGGTTCACGAGCGTGGTCTTGCCGGCACCGGTGCTGCCGATCAGCGCCGTGGTGCGGCCGGGCTCGGCGACGAGGCTCACGTCGGTGAGCACCGGCGTCTCGGCTCCCGGATAGGCGAAGCCGGCGCGGCGCAGCTCGACGACGCCGCGGCGCTGCGCGGTCGCCACCGGCCGGATCGGCGGCGCGACCGTCGAGGTCGTCTCCAGCACCTCGCCGATCCGGTCCGCGGAGACGGAGGCGCGGGGCAGGATCGCGGCGAGGAACGTCGCCATCATCACGGCCATGAGGATCTGCACCAGGTAGGTGAGGAACGCCGTCAGGGCGCCGACCTTCAGGGATCCGTCGTCGATGCGGAACGAGCCGAACCAGAGCACGGCGACGCTCGACGCGTTGAGGATGAGCAGCACGACGGGGAACATCAGCGCGAACCAGCGCCCCGCCCGCACGGCCGTGTCGGTGACCGCGGCGTTCGCCTCCGCGAACCGGGCGGTCTCCTGCCGCTCGCGGACGAAGGCGCGGACGACGCGGATGCCCGTGAGCTGCTCGCGCAGCACCCGGTTGACGGCGTCGATGCGGGTCTGCATGAGGCGGAACTGGGGCACCATCCGCGAGACGATCAGGAACACCGACGCGAGCAGCAGCGGCACGGCGACCACGAGGATCCAGGAGAGCTGCGCGTCCTGCTGCAGGGCGAAGACGACCCCTCCGATGCTCATGATCGGTGTGGCGACGAGCATCGTGCAGGTCAGCAGCACGAGCATCTGCACCTGCTGCACGTCGTTCGTGGTGCGGGTGATGAGCGAGGGGGCGCCGAACCGCGCCACCTCCCGCTCGGAGAACGCCCCGACGCGGGTGAAGACCGCGAGCCGCACGTCACGCCCGAAGGCCATCGCGGTACGCGCACCGAAGTACACGGCGACGATGGCGCAGGCGATCTGCACGAACGTGATCCCCAGCATGATGACGCCGAGCCGCAGGATCGTGCCGGTGTCGCCCTTCGCGATGCCCTCGTCGATGATCTGCGCGTTGAGGCTCGGCAGGATCAGCGACGCGATCGTCTGGGCGGCCTGGAAGACGACGACGGCGGCGAGCAGCCAGCGGTACGGCTTCAGGAATCTCAGAAGGATGCGCCCGAGCACCTGTGGCTCCCTTCGGGCTTGAGCACCCCGTGGGCGACGAGGGCGAGCAGCTCCTCGTCGCTGAAGCGGTGCGGGATGTTGAACGGGGGGATGCTGCTCGCGAAGGCGACGAGCCGCAGGTGGTAGGCGACGAGCTCGATCGGGACGGCGAGCTCGTCGACGTTCGGGGCCAGGAGCTCCTGGAGGCGGTCGATCCACTCCGCGCCGGCGGTGCGGACGACGGGGGGCGGCCCGTCGCTCATCCGGAGCGCCGACATGAAGCCGATCACCCCGCTGAAGCGCTCGCGGAGCAGGCGGAGCACCGCGCCGAGCTTCTGCTCGACCGGCAGGTCGGGGTCGATGGAGGCGATCGCCGTACGGAAGGGAAGCGGATCGAAGTACGCCTCGATCGCGGCCGTGATCAGGCTCTCCTTGTCCTTGAACGCCCGGAAGACGGTGCCCTCGGCGACGCCGCACGCCTCGGCGATCTGGCGGGTCGAGACGTCCCGGCCGTGCTGCTTCAGCAGCGGGATGACGGCCTCGATCATCGCCGCGCGCCGGTCGTCGGGCGCCATGGGGCGCGCCCGTTCCCGGTTCGCCTCCTGCACCTCGGTCACGGACCGCGACACTAGTGAGTGAGCACTCACTCCGCAAGGAGACACGCCTGGCAGGACCGGCGCCGGAAGTCCGCTAGGCTGGGGCACGCAGTTGTGTTGTGCAAGTAGGTCGTGGTGTGCCGGCGAGAGCCGGGGTTTCTTCGTTCGGATTGTTCAGCGGAACGCGATCACGCGGATCTGCGTGATCTGACGAAACAGAAACGAGATCTCATGGCTACCGGCACCGTCAAGTGGTTCAACAGCGACAAGGGCTTCGGCTTCATCGCCCCCGACGACAACGGCAAGGACCTCTTCGCGCACTTCAGCGCGATCAGCGCGAGCGGCTTCCGCTCGCTCGAGGAGAACCAGCGCGTCGAGTTCGACGTCGCCCAGGGCGACCGCGGCCCGCAGGCCGCGAACATCCGCCCG
>JAICSU010000275.1 GCA_025936735.1 Amnibacterium sp. | reverse complement strand
GTCGCCGTCGAGCTCGACCTCCTCGGGGTGGCTGAGGCGGACGCGCAGCTCCTTGCCCCGCAGGTAGTTCAGGGCCTTCACCTCGCGGGTGCGGAACTTGCGGCCGAGGCGGGTGCGGCTCAGCACCCCGTTCTCCCAGACCACCTTCACGATGATCTGCAGCCATCCGATGATCTGCTCGGGCCGAAGGATCACGACGTCGAGCTGCCCGTCGTCGACCGCCGCCTCCGGCAGCAGCAGGATGTTGCCGGGCAGCGAGCCCGCGTTGCCGATGATGAGGGTGTGGGCGCGGAGCCGGCGCACGTCCTCGCCGTCGATCTTGTAGCGGAGTCGCAGCAGGTTCTTGTCGCGGAGCACGGTGACCAGGGCCTTCACGTAGGCGAGCCAGCCGACCTTCGCCTTCAGCTCGTCGTCGGTGGCGGCGAGCATCTTCGCGTCGATGCCGAAGCCGGCCATCACGAGGAACGCGTGCCGGGTGTGGCTGCCGTCCTCGCGGTAGACGTCGGCGAGGGCGACGTCGATGGAGCGGTCGCCGCCCGCGAACGCCGAGTGCACCGAGTGCTGCACGTCGTTCAGGGTGAGCGACAGGTTGCGCGCGAGCAGGTTGCCCGTTCCCGACGGCAGCAGCGCGAGGGAAGCCTCAGTGCCCTGCACCACCTCGGCGACCGCCCGCACGGTGCCGTCGCCGCCCGCGGCGAGCACCATCGTCGCGCCCGCGTCGAGCGCCTCGCGCGCCTGGCCGCCGCCCGGATCCTCCTCGGTCGTCTCGTACCAGAGGCTCGGTTCCCAGCCCGCGTCCCGTGCTTCCGCCTCGACGATGGGGCGGAGGGTGTCGACCTCGACCTTGACCGGGTTGTAGACGACCGCGGCGAGGCGGCGGCGTTCCGTGGTGGTGGGTCCGGTCATCGTGTCCTCTTCTGCGGCCGGGGGCGGGGTGCGGCAAGCCAGTGTGAGGGGTCGGCCGGGTGACACGCGGCGCTGCACCCGCGCTTCGGCGCACGCTCGAAGGGAACTGCCAGGGAGATCAGGAGCTGAGTCGACGGCCGTGGCCGCCCCTCCCCAGCGTCGCGCATCCCCTCTAGCCGACCGCTGCGTCCCGCGGGACACTCGTATGACGGGCGAGGGCGCCCGGAAGGGAGCGTGCGCCGTGGCCGCCCAGATCACCACCGACGAGGACCGCGCGCTGAAGGCCCGGCACCGGGCGATGTGGGCCTCCGGCGACTATCCCTCGGTCGCGGCCCAGATCGTCCCGACTCTCGGGCCGACGCTGGTGGAGGCCTGCGAGGTGCGCGCGCGCGACCGCGTGCTCGACGTCGCCGCCGGCAGCGGCAACGCCGCCCTCGCCGCGGCGCAGAGGGGCGCGACCGTCGTGGCGAGCGACCTCACGCCCGAGATGTTCGAGGCGGGCCGTGCACGCGCCGCCGAGCTCGGCGTCGAGGTGGAGTGGCGGGAGGCGGATGCGGAGGCGCTCCCCTTCGAGGACGACTCGTTCGACGTCGTGATGTCGAGCATCGGCGTCATGTTCGCTCCGCACCATCAGGCCGCGGCCGACGAGATGGTGCGCGTCTGCCGCCCGGGAGGGCGGATCGGGTTGCTGAGCTGGACGCCCGGCGGATTCGTCGGCGAGCTGTTCCAGGTGATGCGCCCGTACTCGCCCCCGCCGCCGCCCGGCGCTCAGCCCGCGCCGCTGTGGGGCGACGAGTCGCACGTCCGGGACCTGCTCGGCGACCGGGTCGAGAACATCCGCACCTCGCTCGGGAACGCCCCGGTGGACCTGTTCACCGGCCCGCACGACTTCCGCGAGTACTTCGCGCGGAACTACGGGCCGACGATCGCGGTCTACCGGTCGCTCGCGGACGATCCGGAGCGCACCGCGGCGCTCGACGCCGACCTGGACGCGCTGGCCGCCCGGTACGACCGCGGCCGGGGCGCGATGGAGTGGGAGTACCTGCTGCTGACGGCGACCGTCCGGGGCTGAGCAGGCGCGCACCGACTGCGAGCCGCGCCCTTCGCTCTGGGATCGTCCGGCACCGGTCACATCCTGTGCTCGGCCGGTGTCTCGTGTTCGAACCCCGAGCGAAGGAGACACCGTGCAGAAGCACACCGACGTGGTCGTGATCGGCGGCGGCTACGCGGGCGTGATGGCCGCGAACCGCCTCGCCCAGCGACCCGACCTGGCCGTGACCCTGGTCAACCCGAGGCCGCACTTCGTCGACCGGATCCGGCTGCACCAGCACGCCGCCGGCGGCCTCGACGCGAAGCTCGAGTACGCGCGCGTCCTCAATCCTCGCGTCCGCCTGCATGTCGGTACCGCGACCCGCATCGACGCCGCCGACCGCCGCGTGGCCCTGCAGGACGGGAGCACCCTCACCTACGACCGGCTCGTCTACGCCGTCGGTAGCACCTCCGCCGACCCGCAGGTGCCCGGCGCGGCGGAGCATGCGCTGCCGCTCGCCGGGCTCGAGCAAGCGGAGCGGCTGCGCCAGGTCCTGCAGGCCTCCCCG